>DASRRM010000289.1:0-16451 GCA_035695715.1 Tepidisphaeraceae bacterium | reverse complement strand
ATCTTCGCCCAACCACCACCCGGCCGCGCCGTCGGCGGTCTTTCGTTCCCCGCGCGAAATTCTCCCACAAACTCATGGCGGCGGGGCTTTACCTCTTCTTTGCCGTGTTTCTCTTTTGGCCGATCGCCCAGATCGTCAAGGTTGGCTTCCTCCGCAAAGATGGCGGCTTCACCTTCGAATATGTCGCGCTGGTTTTTCATGATCCGCAGCTCGTTCGCGGATTGGTTAACGCCGCCATCGTCGCGATTTGCGTAACCGGCACGACGCTGATCCTGTCGTTGCCGCTGGCGGTGCTCACCGTTCGCTACGAATTCGTCGGCCGGAAGCTGCTTTCCGGATTGTTGCTTGTTCCGCTGATTTTGCCGCCGTTTGTGGGGGCGATTGGTGTGCGGATGGTTCTCGGGCGGTTTGGGCCGATGAGCGTTTTGCTTCGCGGCGGGACGCTCGGCATAGACTGGATGGGCAAATACCGCCTGCTCGGAATCATTCTTGTCGAATCGCTCGCGCTTTATCCCATTATGCTGCTGAATCTCCAGGCGGCACTGGCTGGCATCGACCCCGCAATGAGCGCGGCGGCGGCAAACCTGGGCGCGGGCCGCTTGCGCGTGTTTCGCAAAATCACGCTTCCGCTCATGCGCCCGGGATTGTTCGCCGGCTGCACCCTGGTGCTGATCTGGAGCTTCACCGAACTCGGCACGCCGCTGATGTTTAACTATTACACCATCACGCCGGTGCAGATCTTCGAGCAGATCACCGAAGTGGCGGCCAATCCGATGCCATATGCGTTGGTGCTGGTGATGCTGGCGGCGTCGGCGCTGCTGTATTTCATCGGCAAGGTGTTGCTGGGCCGTCCGTTTGACGCCGCGGCCACCAAGGCCTCGATCGCCTGGACGCCAGAGCGTTTGCATGGGTTAAATTCGCTGGCGGCGATGGCCGCCGTGGGCGGGGTTTTCCTGCTGGCGGTGTTGCCACATGTTGCCGTCATCATCACCAGCCTGACGGCGGCGGACGGGTGGTATAAAACCCTCCTGCCGACGCATTGGACACTGGCGCATTACCGCGGCGCCCTGGTGGACGATCTGGCGTTGCCGAGCGTCTGGAATTCCATCCGCTATGCCCTGGGGGCGATGTGCGTTGCACTGGTCGTTGGCCTCTGTGCGGCCATCATCATCGTGCGCAGCAATGTTCCCGGCCGCGGAATCATCGATTCGCTCTGCATGCTGCCGCTGGCGGTGCCGGGAATCGTGCTGTCGTTTGGATACCTGGCGATCAGCATTGCCATCAAGCAGAAGTGGGGCGATCGGACGCCGAAGTTTCTCGATGTGATGGAGATGCCGACGGTCGTATTGATATTGGCGTACGCCGCCCGGCGCTTGCCGTATGTGGTGCGCTCGGCGGTGGCCGGTTTGCAGCAGACGCCGGTCGATCTTGAGCTCGCCGCGGCAAATCTGGGCGCGCGGCGATGGAAGGTGATGCGCCGCATCACGCTGCCACTGATCATGGGCAGCCTGATTGCGGGCTCGCTCCTGGCGTTTGCCTTCGCGATGCTGGAAGTAAGCGACTCACTCATTTTGGCCCAGCGAATGAGCTACTACCCCATCACCAAGGCAATTCTCGACCTGACCCAGCGCCTCGGCGACGGAATCTACGTCGCCAGCGCCCTGGGCGTATGGGCGATGGTTCTGTTGGGGTTGACAATCCTGACCGCCAGCGGAATGCTCGGGAGAAAAATGGGGGCGCTGTTCAGGGTGTAATCGCTCGGCGGCGTTGAGCATATTCGACTCTGAGAGCCTCATGTGCGATCTAATCGGCGCTGCCATCGATTCTTGCGGTGCCGTCCCGATGTCGCTTGCGATTACGCGATTTTCCCCGGGCGCGAGGCGCGGCATTTCCTACAAACGCCGCAACGCTGCGCCCCCGGATCACACCTGTCTATCCGCCGCTTGCTGGTATAAACTACTTCTGAAGGAGCCTTTCATGAGCAAGCGAAATGTCGTCGCCGCGCGGGCGATCCTGGCAGCGGCAATCCTGGCCGCGGTGGCGGGCTGCACGATTGTGTCGCCGAATCCCACCCTGCCTGCCGATGCGTTTGTTTCCAATCATCAGGCGATCGGGCAGGAGGCGGGGCAGGGCACCGATCATTCCGGGCCGCTGATTTACGAGGGCGAGCATCGTCCGCCACACGAGGTGCCGGATGGGACGCACATCTCGCAGGTCGTGCGCGAGCAGGTCAAGCCGCTGGTTCCCGATCAGTTGAATGGCGACCACGAGAGCGATTTTCCTGCCGCCGACACCACGCAGCCGGCCACCCGGTCCTCTTCGGGAGTGTCCACCGGGCAGTTTGAATGGCTGGGCACCGTGCTGGCGACCGTGAACGCGGAGCCCATCTATGCCGACAAGGTCCTCAGCACACTGGAACGCGCCCTGCGAACCGAGGCACAGGCCGACAATGAAGCGCATTTCCGGGAAGTGGCCAATGACCTGATCGACCGGCAGATTCACGAGTTTCTGGAAAACGACCTGGAATTCGCCGCCGCCAAGATGTCACTCGATAAAAAGGACGAGCAGATCGCCAGATATATCACCGCCGAATGGCGCAAGGACCAGGTACGCAAGGCTGGCGGCTCTGACGCGCAGGCGCGGCAGCGGGCGGCAGAGGACGGCGTCGATTTCGACGAGCTGGTCAATCAGCAATTCCGCCTGAACATGACCCGGCTTTATTACCAGAGCAAAATCTTCCCCCTCATCCAGATTTCCGCCCAGGACATGCGGAATTATTACCACGAACATATTCGCGAATTTCAACAGGCAACCGCCGCCAAATTCCGGCTGATCTTCGTCAGCACCGACAAGTCCGGCGGCCGCGAGGCGGCGTTGAAAAAAGCGCAGGACATCGGGGCGCTCGTGGCGTCAGGGAAGAATTTTGCAGATCTGGCCGGCGACCCGAAATGGAACGATGACCCGCTGCTCGTTCGCAAGCATGGCGCGGTTGGCGAGGAAAAAGACAAGGGGTGGATGGAAAAAGGCGCTTACGCCGTGGAAAAAGTGGAGGATGCCATCTGGCGGCTTCATCCGGGCGAGACTTCCACGCCAATTTCCGCGCCCGATCACGGCCTTGACGGATTTTACATCGCCAAGTTGGAGGATGTTCACACCGGCGAAACCCATCCCTTTGAAAGCCAGCAGGTTCAGGACGCCATTCGTGCCGTGCTTCGCAGCCAGCAATTTGCCAAGCTGCGCGAGGAACACCAGCGGCGGCTGATGAAAAACGCGATCTTCACGGAAACGCCCGGGGTTCGCCAGGTCATGATGGAGATGGTGATGCAGCGGTACAAAGTCTGGACGGGCCGTTAAACCGCACGAAATTGCGGGCAACCCGCACCGGCTCATCACTCATGATGCCGGTTGTGAAAGGTGGACGAACAATGGAAATCAAACGCATCGGGGCTCAACTCTCCGCCAAAGGTCCGGCCGACTGGTTCACCGGCACGGTTCGCATCGATCCGCTGTTTGATCGAGCCGAGCCGGCGCGCGTCAGCGGCGCAAGTGTCACCTTTGAGCCGGGCGCGCGCACTGCCTGGCATACCCATCCGCTCGGCCAGACGCTCATCATCACGTCCGGCTGCGGCTGGGCCCAGCGCGAAGGCGGCGCAGTGGAGGAAATCCGTCCCGGCGACGTGATTTGGTTCCCGCCCGGGGAAAAACACTGGCACGGCGCAGCGGCCACCACGGCGATGACGCACATCGCCATCCAGGAAAAACTCAACGGCAAGGCGGTGGAGTGGATGGAGAAGGTGAGCGATGAGCAATATCGAAGATGAATCTTAATTCGAGCCGGCCCATTTAATTTCCCGCGCGGCTGCGCCGTATCCATTACGCATGAAATTTGGGGGGCTGCGCGTTCGGAATTTTGACGCGAAGGCGCGAAGTGACGAAGGAGTCGAAGAAATTCCCCGCCACCAGGGGTATGGCGCTTGATTTGGCGAATTGTCAGGACGAATCGGTGGAGCAGACATTCATTCATTCTTGTCTGCCCCACGGGGACCGCCAGGAGATTTGGCAGCAATGGGCTGAGATGCGCTGGGTATCACTGGCGCGCGGGCGGTTGCGTCACGATCGCTTCGCCGGCTGTTGCGGCGCAAGCTGAAGCAGAAATCCTTCCACATTCGTGGCAAATTCGCCGATGCCCGACTTGGAATTCTTATCGACCGTGGCCAGTAGGTCGAGCGCGCGGGCGACGCCGCCGTCGCCCATGGCCAGGGCGGTTTTCATGAACGGGCCGACGTTCTCGCGCGGCCAGATCCGCAGCGCCGAGCCGATGGCGCCTTCTCCTTCGCCGCGGCCCTTCATCGCCAGCGCCTTGCGCACGTTCTCGAGCCAGATGCCCAGCCACGTGACGGCCCGGAATTCCGACGAGGGATCGGTCTGCAGCAGTTGTCGCCAGCGCCGCAATGCCTCGGCCGGCCTGCCGGCGGCCAGCTCGTTGGTCATGTCCCACATCTGCCGCTCGCGCTGAAATGAAACCGTTTTCGACACCAGTTCTGCGTCGATCTTGCCGCCCCCGGCCATCAGCGCCAGCTTCGCCAGTTCCGTGTCGAGCTTTCCCATTTCATTGCCGAGCAACTCGGTAAGCAAGGCCGCCGCATCCGGCAAAATCACCGCGCCGTGCGCGGTTTTGGCGTGTTGAATCGCCCAGCGCGGAAGATCGCGGTCCTTCGGCGGATTGCAGTCCACTATCTGTCCCGTTTTAGCAATTGCTTTGGTGATCCGATGCGTGCCCGGCAGCGAATTCATGCGCAAAATCAGTGTCGCGCTGTCGGATGGATGCTTGGCGTATTCCTCCAGTTGCTCGCGAAATCGGGTGACGAATTCATCGCCATTGCGAACGACGACGACCTTCCCGCCGCCAAACATGGCAAAGCTTCGCAGATCGTCCAGCACATTGGCCAGCTCGGCCTTTTCCCCGTCAAAATCGCTCCGCTGCACGTCCGGCGGAAACAGCTTGAGAATCTCCGCCAGCTTCTGCAATTGCAGGAACGACTCGGAACCTACCAGGGCGTAAATGGGTTTTGGTGCGCTCATGACTGGCGGGCGATCATACTACGAATTCTCAGACGCGCCGAATCCGGGCGGAAGATGCTTTGCAAGATCCATTGAATCGTGAAGCAAACGGCCAACCTCGATATATTTGTAATCAAGGACGCGATAGAGAAAGAAATGTGATGCCGGCTTCCGCCGGCGCGCGAGATGAAATATGCGGGCATCACTACGGATTTCCGGCCGGTGCTTCGCCGGATGAGCAAACGGGTCACTGGTAATATCTGAAAGCGCCAGGCGCATCAGGAGTTTGTATTCCTCGTATTTATGCTTTCCAAATTGTTCGCGCGTTTGATCCAGGACGTCTTCCATGTCCCTGACAGTTACGGCGAGGAATCGAAGCTCGAAGTTCATGATCGCTTGGATTTTCGCGAGCGCGAACCGAGCCCGTCGATGAACTCCTTTAGATCTTTCGGATCAACCGTCACGAATTCCCCCTTGTCGAATTGCTCGAAAGCACTGTTGGCCACGCGCCGCAACGCATCAATCTTCAATTTATCCTGATGGCTTTGATGCTCGAGCATCCGCAGACCGGCGCGCACCACTTCGCTGGCATTGCGATATTGCCCCGCCCGGATACTTCGCTGCACGAAGTCTGCCTGCTGGGGCGAGAGGTTTACGTTCTTCGTTGGCATGGGATTATTATTGCCGGATTGGCAACTGTTGGCAAGTCGCCTCACGCCGCCATCGGTGATGTCGACTGGTGGTGTGCCCACAACATCGCAACCTGGCACGGCGGCCTCATCCCCACATCGTTGGCCCAGCCGAACCTTTTACACAACTCTTTCGTTCTAGAAACAATTCGCTACACTTTATCGGGCGTTCCGGCCGATGCTTGATGGAGTGAACCTGGGCTTGGGTTCTTGGGAGATGTAATCTATGTTGAATCCGTACGCGCCTTTTTGCGAGGATTTTTACGTCAACATGAGGCTCGGGTCTCAGTTGACTTATCCTCACAATCGCGAAACCGTCCTTCATCTTTTCGAGCGCATCCAGAAAAACTTTCCGTCCATGACCCGCTTCCGCAAGAACGACAATGGCGAATTCAACCTCGAGGAAGACCGCGGAAGCCATTCCTATCGCTGGGCAAGCCTCGAGTCCAAGCGCATTTCCAGCGGCCACGTCAACGCCGACACGATTGAAGAATCGCTGGCGATTCACAAGCTGATATTGGAGATGGCCCCGCATCACCTCGGCGTCAGCGCGCTCGAAATTGATTATCTAGACGTGCTGTTTGGCTTTGACCTGGGATTTGGAGGCAATCACGATGAGATCATCGCAGAAAGCCTGTATCAGAATTCCCCGCTCACCTGCCTGACCGACGAGGAAGGCGCCAAGGCGGTTGATTTTCAGCCGACCGTGACGGTGTCGCTCAGCGAGGATTGCCGCCTGCAGGCGCGCATCGATGTGGTGACGCGCACCAACAGCTATCAGGTTCGCACCGGCGATTATTCCGACGATGTCATCAGCGTCTACCTGATCGTTCGGCGATATTGGGGCGATCGGCCCAAAGAGACGCTGGAAAACATGTTCACCCAGCTCGCCGAGCGCGCCGACCATCTGTGCATGACGCATGTCGTGCCGAAGATTCTCAGGCCGATCTCGACGGCGATCGCGTCGAGATCGTAGCGCGGCGCGGGCCTCAGCGAATCGCAGATTTTCGAAAGCGGCGGCAAAGTCGCCGCGGTGAATATGACGGCGAAGCGCTCTCCCAGCGACGACGATCTTCTTTCCTCGATCCGCCAGCGGATCGATCAGCTTTGCCAGGTGCTGGGCCGCCACGAGGTGGAATTATCGGCCTCGCCAGGCAATGCGTATCACAAGGACGACGGGTTGCAGGGCATTCACCGCGCGATCGAAGCCGCCCAACAGACCGGCATCGACGCGGAACGTGCCTTGAATCGCAGGCAGGCGACCGAGGCGTCCTGAGTTGGGAAATTTGGCGAAGGCTGACAGCAATGAGTGAAACGCCCGTGTCGTCGCAGGATATTGTCGCCCGCGCGGGGCGGTATTACCGCAATGCGCGCTACGTGATCTGTGCGATGGCGCTGGCGGCGGGGCTGTGGTTTGGCTACGACGGTTTTTACAACTGGCCTCGCCAACGCGACGCATACATTCACGAATCGCGCGCGGAGCAAGTAAAAGGACAAGAGCCGCACAGCGAAACGGATATCGCATTGCAGTGCTGGCTGGCCGGCGTATTGATACCGCTTGCGCCGATTTTGTTGGGCTTGTTTCTCTACCGCTCGCGCGGCGAATATCGCCTTTCGGGCACGACGCTGGACGTCCCGGGCCATCCGCCGGTGCCGGTGGATCAGATGCTGTCGCTGGACATGTCGAAATGGAAACGCAAGGGGATCGCCTATCTGACTTACCGAGTCGAGGGAAGCGATGGCGAGCATCGGCTAAAGCTGGACGATTTCGTCTACGCGCAGATTCCCACCGATCAGATTGTCGAACAACTCGATGAATGTCTGAACCCGGAGGATGAATCGGCGGCGGATGAAGAACCGGCGGATGCAGAGACGGACCAGCAGGTGGACGATGAGGGGTCGACGTAGTCGGGTCGTTTTCGGTGCCACGGGTTGCGTATTCTGAATGGTACTGAGCCGCGCACGGAGGGTACTCCCGAAGTAAGCGGGCCATCGGAGATCCGCTTACTTCGGGAGTACCCTTCGTGCGCGGCTCAGTACCCACTGCACATGATCATGCTCGACCCGTCATCAAGAAAATAAACAAGCCCCGGCGGCAATCGCCCGGGCTTGATTCATTTTAGGGTGCACGTCAGCAAGTAGGGCGGGCATTGCCCGCCAGTGCATTGCTTTGCAGATGAATGCAGGCTTACACGTTCTTGATCACTTCGATAATTGCCTGGGTCTTGATCACCATCTGGTTGTCGTCAAAAAGATGGAAACTTTGCACAAGAAGTTCGTGACTTCGGCGTTCAATGTCCAGGACGCTGAGGAAACCGCCTGCTTCGACGCCGGGGGTGCTCTCGGCGGTCATGAGTTCGCGTTTGTTGGCGTAGGTGGAGATTTCATGCCGGGTGGCATCGTACAAGGTCTGGGTCAGCTGCTCTTCCTGGGTGCTGATCATGTACTTGATATTGGGGCCGACCATTGCTTCATGATACTTCTCGCCACGACACGGAATTGACTGCAACAGATTCCGCTCGAGGATCGGATCATGATTGGTGGCAATAACTTCCGTCAGGGCATTTTTGCCGGCGGTGAAGGTCACCACATGGCCGCCTTCAACCAGCCAGATGTCGGCATCATAAGCGCGGCGGCTAACCCGCTCGGTGGCCAGGATTTTAAAGAGTTCCGGGTGAAGGGCGCGCTGATAAAGGAGCAGAGTCAGCCCGCCAGAACGACGTTGTTTGGTTCGATTCGGCATAGTTCGCGTCCGTGCTCTTTCTAGAAGAGCAATGTCTACTCTTCAAAGACGATGAGGCCACTAAGCCCCGGGTATTACGCCACGGCAGGTGATAAAGCTCACACAATTCGCAACAAAAAGTGCGGCAAAGCCAATAATCCGTTATCGGCCCGGCACCCGCCAAGCAGGTTCGCCACGATGGGAACCAGCGATGAAGAGGACACATTGTAGGAAAGTATCCGCGAATCTGCACGAAAATTTTTCGCCGACGACAGATATGATCGTTCAAAAAAGCGTAATAACTACATCGTAAGAACAATGGCTTAAAGCGGTTACGCCAAAACCACGAAACATAAAAATCACGCTAAAATAGATTCCCGCCAGCATCCGAAAAGCAAAAATCCGAAAAACGAAGTGCTCGGTGGGACTCCAGTAATGGTACAGGGAAAATAGAAGGCCCGAAATTAACACCATTAGCGGGTAGGATGCCCGGTCGCGGAATCGGAAAAGGTCCTTCAAAATGAAGCTTAGCAAGGCAAATAAGGCCAGGCGAAAGACAAATTCCTCATAAACCCCCGCCCCAACATCCATGATCAGCCGATCCAGTGTCGAGCGATCCATTTTCGGCCACCCCTCCGCCGCCTGCAGGCCAATCAGGGGAAAGTAATGGTTGACCAAATACGCCAGCAGGAGCAACGGGAGTCCCAGGACCACGCTCTCCACAATCATCCCGCCCATCGTGCTTAAATTGACCTTCCAAACGTCCTTGCGGGCAATATGCCAGCCGAGCAGCATCCCTACGACCGCCATCGCCGGCATGTGCCGGCCGGTCGCCCCAAACAGTCGGAAGAACTGCTGCATCTTGCTGAAGGCGATGATCTGCTGCTCCTGCCCATGCAGCGCGGCGGTGGTCAAATACTGCGTGCCCACCTCATAGATTAAAATGAGCGGGAGCAACACCACCAGGGCAGGCAACGGGAGGGTTGCCTGTTGAAGATATCCATCGGGCGTCGGCAACAGCGATTCCGAGCGCTCCAGACCAGCCGCCCGGGTCATTGAGCTTCCCCCAGCTTTTGTTCGCGGGCCTCGGCCTGCTCGCAGCGCCGAACAATCTTGATGGCCCGGCTTCCCTTAAACTGGCCGATCTGCCCGAGAAACTTATTCTTCCCTTCCACTTGAATCAGCACATCGCGCGCGCTGTCTTTCTCCGTGGTGATCATGTCGCCGACCTGAAGCGCAAGAAGCTCGCTCAGCTTGATCGTCGTCTGGGCGAGAAACGCCCGCGCTTCCAGCGGCGCATTGCTGACATTCCGCTTAAGTTTGCGAACCTGGTCCTCGGCGCCCCCTTTACGCTGATAGCTAAACCAGTTCTGAGCCGCCAGCAAGCCCATGATTGGCTCGATCACGTTATATGGAATGCACAGGCTCATCGTCCCCGCCCGGTTTCCCATCTTCAGCTCAAAGCCAACCACCACCACGGTTTCATTTGGCGGCACAATCTGCACCAACTGCGGATTGCTTTCAAAATCCTGCACGCTGTAAGTCACCGGCGTCAGATTGCTCCATGCCTCGGAAAGATGATGCGTTGCGCGATCGGTAATTCGCTGCACCAGGCGCTGCTCGATCTGTGTGAGCGGGCGCTGCGGGATAAACAAGTCGGCATTCGATCCGCCCAGCAGGCGATCGATGATCGGGTAAATAATCAGCGGGCTGATCTCCAGGCAAAGCTGCCCATCAAGCTGCTCGGCCTTGAGAAGATTGAAGCAGGTCGGGTTTGGCAGCGAATGGATGAACTCGCTGTAGGTCAATTGCTCGATGTGGGCAACGCTGACTTCGATGATGGTGCGGAGATATCCGGAAAGGGCCGCTCCCAGATTTCGGCCGAACCCTTCATGCAGGGCTTCCAACGCGCGCATCTGGTCCTTGCTGACGCGCTCGGGGCGTTTGAAGTCGTAAAGCTGAACATCAACCTGGCTTGGCCCCTTGGTGCCGAAAACCCGGGGGGCGGGAGTGTCGGTGGAATGCACCTGGCCGGCGTCCACCGCCGCCAGCAGGGCATCGACTTCCGATTGGTCAAGTACATCTGTCACGTAAGCGGCCTCCGTGCCACAGTGGGTATTATCGGACAGGGGAAGCAAAAAGCTAGAGGGGAATGCCGATGGAAGGGTGTGGCCGTCTTTTTTGGCACCGTCGTGACACGCGTGATACGCCATCTCGGCCGTGCGTTATGTTCTCGGCGTAAATAGCGCCAAGCACGGGCGGAACGCGCGGAACGCCCGTGTCACGAATGACCGTACCAAAAAAGACGCCCACACCCATTGTGATATGCGAACGTTACGAAGCACCTGTGGCGCCTGAAACGGATGCCGCCGCGCTGCCGGGGTGCGCTTGATCACGCGGGCGTCGGTGCGGCGCGCTCCAGCATCTTCGGAATGTAAGCCACGCAAATATCGAGCTCGGCGCGGACGCGCTGCAGTTCCTGGTCCAGCGCATCCCATTGGCCGTCGGTGGATTTCGCCTCGGCAACCGCCGCCGCATCGCGCAGCTTGTCTGCCGATACGGTGCCGGCCATGCCTTTGAGGGTATGGGCGCTTCGGCGGGCGACGTCGGAATTCTTTTCCTTGGCCGCCTGCACAATCGCGTCGAAACAGGCGATCGATTGCGCCTGGAACTTCACAAGCACCTGTGCCGCAAAATCGTGATAGCCGCTGCACAGGTGAAGGAGTCTCTCGAAATCCATTGGCGCCGAATTCGGCAGAGCCTTTTCACCGGGGGCCGGCGCCTGCAGCGGGGGCGCGGTTTGCGCGGAAGCGGGCTGCTGCTTCAGATAAAGCTTAATCGTGCACAAAAGGTTCTCGCGTTTGAGCGGCTTGGTCACGTAGTCGTCCATGCCGGCGGCAAGGCAACGCTCGCGATCTCCCTTCAGCGCATTGGCCGTCAATGCGACGATCGGCAGGCGCTTGGCGCCTTGCACACCTTTGGCGTTTTGCGCTTCATTGCGGCGAATGGCGGCCGTGGCCTCAAATCCGTCCATTTCCGGCATCTGGCAGTCCATTAACACAAGGTCATAGTTTCCCACCGCGACGGCCTCGACGGCCTTCCTTCCATCCGTTGCGCATTCGCAGATGTATCCCGCCTCGATAAGCAATTCCGACGCGACCATCTGGTTCACTTCATTGTCTTCCACGAGCAGGATGCGCGGCTTTGCCAGCACGACCGGCGTCGGCGCCGCAGGTTTTTTCGCCAGGGAAGCATTGCCGGATTTGGTGGCCGCCATCGCGTTCATCAGCGCATCGAGCAATTGCGATTGCTTCACGGGCCGCACGATGTGCCCGTCGAAACCGCGGCTTTCAATCTCAGACGGGCCAAGCCGTGCGCCGGCGCTGGTCAGTATCATCAGCAGAGCCTTGGTGCCGGGGACGGCCTGTCGGATTGCCGCCGCCAGCGCCTGCGATTCCATATCGCAGATCACATCATCCATGACCACCGCCGAAAACGGCGCGTTTCCCCGGCGCGCGGTATCGACCAGCCGCAACGCTTCCGACGCGTTTGCCGCCGGCATGGCCGAAACGCCCCAGCTTTGCACCTGGGCGCAAACCACCTCGCGATGCACCGGATTGCCGTCCACCACCAGCACGCGCAGCGCGCGCAGTTCGCTGCCCAGGTCCTCCGCCGCGGTGGTTGCCGGCAGGTTGCACAGCCTGGTCGTGAACCAGAATGTCGAGCCCGCCCCCGGCGCGCTTTCCACGCCGATCTGGCCACCCATCAGTTCGACAAGCTGTCTTGAGATTGCCAGCCCAAGGCCCGTCCCGCCATATTTCCTGGTGGTCGATGCATCGACCTGCGAGAAGCTCTTGAACAAGCGGTCGCGGCGATCCTGTGGTATCCCAATCCCGCTGTCGGTAACGGTGAACCTCACCGTGGTTTGCTCCAGAGTCTGCTCCTCGAGCTTCGCACGAACCACCACCTCGCCGCGCTCGGTGAACTTGATCGCGTTGCTGATCAGGTTCACCAGCACCTGCCGCAGCCGATCGGGATCGCCTTTCACGGGATGGCGCACGCGGGGATCGACATGGCAGGCGAGGGTCAAGCCCTTTTTCTCAGCGCGCTGGGCAAACATGTCCACGGCATCTTCGACGGCAGTGGGCAGGTCGTATTCCATCTCGACCAGTTCCAGCTTGCCGGCTTCGATTTTCGAGAAATCGAGGATCGCATTCAGCAGCGTCAGCAGCGAATCCGCCGAGCCTTTCACCTGGTCGGCATAGCGGCGCTGCCGCTCATTCAGCTCGGTGCCCAGCAGCAGGTCGTTCATTCCCATCACGCCATTCATCGGCGTGCGTATTTCGTGCGACATGTTGGCCAGGAATTCGCTCTTGGCGCGATTGGCGGCCTGGGCGGAATCTCGCGCTGCCTCGAGGTCAGCGGCGCGCTGGGCGATTTCATGCATTTCGCGATCGCCGCGAACGCACGATGCAATCAGGAAAATATCCTCGAACACCACCCACCCCGCATGTTCCAGCCAGCGCCATGGGCTGGGCTCCAAAATGCCGTAGACCGACTGCGGATAAAATTGCCCGCGCAGCATGTGATCGGCGGCAACAACCACCGTCGCCGGCACCAGCACCCGCCAGTCGCGATAAAACGCGAGGAACGCCAATGAACCGAAAACGTGAAAGTGCGTTTCAATGCGGCCGCCGGTCAGGTGAATCAGCAGGGCCGACCAGAGCACTTGCGTCACGGAGATAACATATCGCGTGACGGCTCTTCCGGGATAGGCCATGGCAAGAAAGATGGGCAGCGCGCTGAGGAGCCCGCCGATGAATATCGCCGCCCAGACGTGCGGGTGTGTCTGACTTTTGGCGCCGATCCATGTATGGGGCGAAATGATCAGCGCGGCGGCGATACCAAACAGCCACTGGACGATCATCAGAATCGCAAAAACACGATCGGTGCGCTCGTGAATGCTCCGCCGGTGCAGGGCATAGAGCTCGGCGGCATGCTTGCTTTCAGCCGGGGGCGCGATGTTGGAAAGGGCGCTCATTTCGGACATGCGGCCTCCGTTGCATTCTGACAAACGCCGTCATCTTCAAAAAGGGGACAGCCAAAAACGGGCGTCGAAACCGGGACCGCCGGTGTCGCGCAGGAGCCAAGCACAATCGCGGCAATTGCCGATCGTCCCGCGTTATCGCCGGCATGGCCGCGCGACTCGGTAATTCCCCCGGTAAAAAGCAGTTTTCCGTCCGCCGAGTAAAGAAACGCCTGCCCGCTGGTCAATGCGCCCAATCGCCGTGATCGGGCCCCGTCCGGGTCGACTTGCACGGTCACGCCGCGAATCGCCGCGGCACTGCGCCACAAGTCGCTCTGTTCCCAGCCTGGCGGCATTCCCGCCGGACGCTCCATCAACACCACCGCCCGTACTTTTCCCTGGCACTCGGCCATCAGGCGATCCAGTTCGCTGATCGTTGCCCGCGAGCATGGACATTGGGGATGAATGCTCAGCAGGAGCGTTGGCAGACGATGCTCCGCAGGAGCCTGTTCATCGGCCGGCAAAGTCGCAACCGGCCGCGCCGCTCGTCCCGGCGTCTGCTCGTATTGCCAGAACCGCCAGAGGCCAAACGCCACCCCGGCAGCCCAAATTGAGCCGCCGGCGGTGCACAGGACCATGCGAAGAGAAACGCGCATGAATGAAGCCTCAAGTTAGCCCGATAAATCCAGTCGCTTCCAACGAAACATTTCGCCGAAGAGTCAAGGCTTTACTTGTTTTCGACCGGCGGCAGGAAGTGCTTGATGCAACAGTGGGGGGAAATAGAGAAACCGATGTAAAATCACGCAAAACTCGGGGAGGGCGGCTGTCAATTCACCGAATCCCCCAACCTCATTGCGTAAAAAGTGTCCTATAATGATAAGATGACAGGGGGGCGCAAACAGGAGCTGGCATGAACTTCCCGCATTCGCGTACTTTCCATTTGCTTGCGATGGCTGTTGCGGTTGGACTGGGAACGGTTTCAGGCGCCGCGGCTCAGACCGCGCCAACACAGCCGGCAACCGCAACTCAGCCGGGAACGGCCACCGATCCGCTGGGGGCGGCCAATGCGCAGGTTCAGCAGGCGCAGGCGGCGCTGGATGCGGCCAATTCGCATGCCCAGGCCATTTCCGCCCGGCTCGACTCCGACCGCGAGCAGGGAAAAGTGATTCGCGAGCGGCTTTCGCGCGGGGATGAGGCGCTGCCTGATATCCAGGCGAAAATCGCCAATGCCGCCGCCCGGCTTTCCGCCCGCAAGCAGGAAATGGGCGTGGCCGACTTGCACCATTCGCCAATGAAATTCGCCGACGACAAAGCCCGGCTGAACGCGATCGGCGAGTTCGAAAAATCCCCCGAATATCGCGCCGCCTTGCAATCGATCACCGATGCGGCCGCCACGCTGCAAACCGTGCAGGCCGATTCACTGCGCCGTCTGGCCGCCACCGACGCATATCAGCAAGCACAGGCCTCGGCACAAACGCCCGAGGGCCAGGCAAAGCTCGAAGCGCTCAAGGCCAGGCGCCTTTCTGCGGATCCCAATGTCGCCATCGCCCAAAGCCGATTGCAAGGCGCCAAGGCATCGCTCGACGCGCTGCGGAACAAGGTCATGGAGCAGGACCCGAAGGTGGCCGATGCCGATGGATTGGTGGCTAACGAGCAAAGTTCCTACGATAAGCTGGCCGCCGCCGCAGCAGCAGCGGAGCGCGACTTGGCCGATGGCCAGGCGATGCTGGAGCGCCAGCACGCCGGCCTTGATGCCGACCGCGCCGCCCTCACGCAACTGACCGCCGACATCACTCAATTACAAAACGATTTGGCGGCCGCGCAAAAGACAGTCGCCCAGGCCACCGACGATCTGAATCGCGCCTCGGCAATTGCCGCCAACGCCCAGGTCGCCCATGACAGCGCCGTTGCCATCCAGCCTCAGATTCAGACCCAGCCGCGAATCATTTATTCCTCAACGACCTACCAATACGCGCCGCCGCCGGTGGTCTATCAACAGCCCGTCTACGCCCCCGCATACTACGGCGGCGGCTATTACGGCGGATACGCCGGGGTCGGCATCGTCGTCGGCCCCTCCCGCGGCTACGGCTACGGTTATGGCGGCTACCGCGGCGTCGGTGGTCACGACTTCCACGGCGGCCACGAAAGCCACGGCTCCCATGGCGGAGGCGGGCATCGGTAGATACTGCCGGTCCGTTCGGGAACCAAAGCGATGACCCAGAGCAGTCGATTACACCGACTCTGTTTTCTTCCAATTCTCCTCGCAGCGAATGCGATGGCGTGCCATCGCCGAGATTCTGCTTCCACTTTTGCACCGAGTGCCCCGCAATTGAAACCGGCGGCGTCGTCGGTCTTGCGCCAGCCCACCAATGAAGATTTTCGCCGCGCGTATGCTCGTGGCACGGGAATCGCGAAAGACGAAAATGGAAATGTCGTGGCGTTGGATTTTGATCTGGACCACGGCAATGATTTTGATCAGGTGATCGCGAAGTTGCTTCCCAAAACCGAAACGGCCGCCGAGGCATATCTTAATTATTCGGACATCACTGAAGATGGCGTGATTGCCCTGGCTCAAAAATGTCCGAATCTGACTTTGATTGACATCCGAAGTTGCTTCCGGATCCACTGGGAGGATGCGGAACTTTTTTTGAGATTCAAGAAGTTGCGCGCCATCTATGTTCATTGGCCAGCCGATTTGACTTTGGATGGCGCTGATGGCGTTCGAGAGAACGTACGCGTCTTCAAGCGAGTTCTGGGAGACCGCGTGCATGTCGACATCGACGGGCTGGTTGGTTCATGGCGGGATCGACTGCGATTTTACCCCGCATCGCTGAACGGGTCAGTCGAGTAAAGGTCAGCAGTGGCGCAAGTTGATGCAGCAAGGGGTAGGCCTCTGCGGGGGAATCGGGGATAACCGAGAAATTATGAGAATTGGCCGCCCGCACATGTTTCT
>DASRRM010000288.1:0-12864 GCA_035695715.1 Tepidisphaeraceae bacterium | reverse complement strand
GGATTGGTGACGCTAAAGCAGCCCACCCCGCCAGGCTTGAAAGACGGGATCACCATCTTCCCCGGCGGCGAGCCATTATATATCAACGGCAAATTGGTCGGCGCGATCGGGGTCAGCGGCGACGGCGTCGACCAGGACGACCTGGTTTCGTACACCGGCGCAACCGGCTTCGAAGCGCCCAACGCCATCCGCTCCGATAACCTTTCCGTCCCGCAAATCAGCAGTTTCATCGCGTCCAAGGTCCAGGATATCGAAAACACCACGCCGCTGGGTTACGACGCCGTCGCCCAGGTCGAGAAATCCCTCGCCAAGGACGGCAAAGGCACCCGCCTGCCGTATGTGAAGTTCCCGAGGAACCCGGGAGTGAACGGGCATTGAAGCTGACGCGCCCCGCCGGAAATGCTTGACGCTCGGAAGGGGCGAAGAACTTCAAAAACAAAACGGAAAAAGTGAACGCCAAGACGCCGAGGACGCCAAGGGAATCCGCCAAGAATATAATGATTCTTCTCTCTTCCGAACTTGGCGTTCTCGGCGTCTTGGCGTTCAATCCATTACGTCAGGAGCGTTGAAGTGCCGTGCCCATCATGCGAAGCTGAAGGATGAGATATTTCCCGTCCCTCCGCCGCCGACGAAGACCAGGTAGAGATTATGCAGGCCGGTTGCGCCTTTTACCGCCGTGCTTTGGGCCGCATATTTATTCCATGCGCCGGTGCCGGCGACTTTCAGCGTGCCGACCAGCGTGCCGGTGGGACTGTCGAGGCGGATCTGAATCGTACCGGCATATTTGGCCAAAGCGGCGATGTTGGCTTTGAACGTCGACACGCCGGTGCCGAAATTGATGTCTGAGTATTCCACCCAGTTGCCGCCATTGGTGCCGATTCCGCCGTAGCCGTCGGCGGCAATCCCCAGGTCGGCGTTATAGCTGGTGGCGGCGATGGCGGTCGTGGCCAAGCGCGTGGTGACAGTTTTGACCACGGCGGCGGAAAAACTGAACGACGAAATATTTCCCGTCCCCCCGCCGCCGACGAACACCAGGTAGAGATTATGGACGCCGGTCGCGCCTTTGATGGCGGTGGTCTGGGAGACGTATTTGTTCCATGCGCCGGTGCCCGTGATCTTCAGGCTGCCGACCAGGGTGCCGGTCGGGCTGTCCAGGCGAATCTGCACGGTGCCGGCATATTGGGCCAGGGCAGCAATGTTGGCGGTGAAACTGGTGACGCCGGTGCCAAAATTCACCTGCGAATATTCGGCCCAGTTTCCGCCGTTGGTGCCCATTCCGCCGTACGTGTCGGGAACCACGCCCGATTTGGCGTTGTATGTTAGCGCCGAAATGGAAGCTGTGGCCGTTCGCGACGCGGGCGCGGTGGTGGTAACGGGCGGCGTGGTCACCGGAGGCGTTGTCGTACCCGTGGAAGTCGGGGGCGTTACGGACACAACGCCGCTTGCGCCTGAGGAGAAATCGCCCGCTCCCAAAGTCTTGGAACTGGAGGCCTCGACGTTGTCGTAGATCTTAGCGCCCGGCGTGGTGACGATGCTCTTGGTGAATACGTTGCCGTAAATCTGCACGCCGTTCCAGTTGCCGATCTGATTGCTGTTGATGCTCAGGATGGTTGCTCCAAGGGTGTTGTCATAAATCTTGTTGTTGTTGCTGGTGTAGTTCATTTTCAAGCCATAATCGACATTCCAGGTAATATTGTGGTCGACGACCCAGTTGCTGCTGTAGTTGTCGGTGAAGAGCGCCGTTCCGCCATATCCGCCGGTGTGAATATTATAAATCTGGTTGTAGGCGATGACGCCGCCCTGGCCGTTGGTGTTGGCGGTATAGACGCCGCCGGCCTCGGTGGTTTGCAGACCCACGTCGTGAATGGTGTTGTAAATGATATTGGCCTTGGGCACCTCGGCCATGACGCCATGCCGGCCGGAATTGTAGATGGTATTATGGCTGACGGTAATGCTGCTTCCCAGCAGCCAGACCGCGCCGGTATTTTCGCCGGTGTAGGCGGCATCGTGAATGACATTGTTCGTGATGATCGTTCCCGCGCCCGATGCTTCCACCGCATCTCCCGAGCTGAACGCCACCGTGCTGTTTTCCAGCACATCGTCCACGCCTTTGAGCATGATGCCTTCGATATTGGCCGACCATCCGTGAGGAATTTCAGCGGCCTGGCTGACGTATTGCGCCGTGATGCCGTTGATGACCACGTTGCGCGAGGCGCTGCTGGTGGTGATGGTGGCGGCGAAGACATTCACGCCGTGAATGGTGATGTAACTGGCGCTATTGAGGTTAAATGCGTACAGGCGGTGCTTTGCTTCCACATCGACGCTGCTCGGATTTCCGCCGCTGGGCGCCCAGAGATAGAGCCGGCCGGTGGTCGGATCGCGATACCACTCCCCGGCGGTGTCCAGCGCGGCAAATTTGCCGAAGAGCGAGAAGGTATTTCCCGCCACGACTTTTTCGTACGCGCTGTTATTGATCGTGTAGCTGATGGTGATGCTGCCGGGCGCTGACGAGGTAACCGTCCCCGTTTCCCCGTCCCAACTCTGGCCCGGGGCCATGCGGATAATAGCCCCTTTCCAGTAATTGGCCGGCTGATTGAGCGATGCATTGTAGATCGTATTTCCCTTGACGGACGTCATTTTCAACGTGCCGGGATGCGATTCGCCGCCGATGGCGGTATTGGGAAACTCGGCCTCGTTCATGCCGACGCCATTAACGAAAATTTCGTTGTTTCCCTCGCCCAGGTCCCACGACATCGGCGCGCCATAGATGCTCCCTTTGTAATCGGTCCATCCGGTGATTGCGTCGGCCCCGCTGACAGTCACATTTTCGCCCTTATAGGCTTCATAAACGATGGGGGCGGCGGCCGTGCCGGAATGGGCCGGGGTCACCGTTTCGTGATAGACGCCGGTCTCGATTTCAACATGATCCCCCGCCTTGGCGACGTTGGCGGCTTCCTGGATGGTCTTGAACGGGGCGGCAAGGGTTCCGGGATTCGAATTCCCGCCGGAGGGGGAGACGTACCACGTGCTGGAAAGCAGTTCGCGCGCTTCCAGCGCCTCGACCATCGCCCCGCCGCACGAATCCGCAATCGCCATCTCCCCAAACGGCCGCCCCCGCGAAGCGGCGCGCCGCACCAAGGCGGCACTATCCATACCCAAAGATTTATGATGATGCATCCTGCGAAATTGCCGCCGCGTTGAGACGACGAGACCTCGCCCATTGGGGAAACGCTTAAACATGCGTTCTCCTATAGTTAGTGGCGCCGCCGAAATCGGCGGCATACAACAAAATTTACCTGACGCGATTAAACGGCTCTGCCAGAGCGAAAAGCCGGGGGACAGGCCATTCGACAGAAATGGCCCGCCCGGCTTTGCTCATTATGCCCGGCCCGTGAGGCGACGGATGACTGCTGATGATGCAGGCGAACCGCCTCATTTTTCAAGCCGGGCTTGCAATGCATGGCGTTTGTCATCGGGGAACAAGAACCATCGAATGCCGGAGGTGCCCTTCCGGTATTCCATCGTTCGTGCAACTTGATTGACAGTTACTGGAAGGCCCCGGCGCGCTATGTCGCAATGGGGTGATCTAACAGCCCGGCCCTGCACTGCGTGGCCGCAAGTCCACCCGTGGTGAACTGGGTGGAACTATAGGTGGCGATGAAGTTGATGCAACCAGAAAATACACCGGAACAAAAAAACTTTTGCTGTCATCTGAAGTAATGCCGATTCTCATATAATTGCTATAAGACGCGGAAATGAAGTTGAGTGATGAGATTCTGCAAAGCGCGAGGTCTGCCGTGGTCTGTCCGGCTTTGTGCTTGACCCATCCCGTATCACGGCCGTCTCGGCCGTGCCTGTTCTTCTGCAATTGTCCACTGAAATGAAGCGGTTTCTGGCTGCGGTGCAATCTCACGGGCCAGACGGCGCTGATGCTAAATAATCTTGCACGATTCGTGTAGGGTCCGCACTGCGGACCGTCGCGTTTGTGGCGGAAAAAATGGTCCGCAGTGCGGACCCTACAAAGATATGGAATCAGGCGGTTTCTCGCTGCGCTCCAATTCACGGGCGAGACGCCCGTGATACGGGAGGGGTCGAGACAGGGGAGTCCCGTCCCCTTTTATTTTTCGCGCCGCCCCGTGGACGGAGTATCTCCCGCCCTCTTTCCACGCGGCTCGCCGGGCGGGCGGCGCGCCCCATCGCGCATCATTTTGCGCACCAAAATGGTGCGCAACATCGAAATTTCACAAATTTCGACCGGTGCTCAGCCTGGCTCGCGAGCGCGGGAGTGGAACGAGGCCCTCACGGCGGCCTGGTGCGAATGCGTTGCGGCTTCAGTAAATATTTCAAACAGATTGGTTGCATGGCTGCTTTATCCCCAAATGCCCATATTGCAAAACTCTATCCCTCTATAACATGCACAGAAAGTTGACATTTTCGAAGGTAAGTTTTGCAGCGGCGGACGTTTACGGCCGGCACCCCATACCCTCCGGCGTAAGTCGTTGCACGGCTGTATGTTAGCCGATGCGATTTTCGGCGTTGGAGCGAAAGTCGACGATTTGCGATGTGCAAGGCGAAAATTTTTCGCGGCTAAGTTGATACGTGCGGGATGGTTGGAGAAATGTGCAAAATCGCGAGCGGAAATCTTTTCATTTTTTTACGGGCAAACGGAAAGCCTGCGAAACGCCGCTCGTCTTGTGTGATTTTTGAATGTCCGGTCTCAGGCAACCGGTCATTTTGAGAAGAACGAGCCGCGCCCAAAGGGTACTCCCGGAGTAAGCGGGCTCGCGAAACCGCTTACTTCGGGAGTACCCTCCGTGCGCGGCTCGTTATGCTGTCGCGCAGAAAACGGACAAAATCCCGCGGCGAGTATGTCAATGCTTCGGTCGTTAATAGTCTTCGTTGCCCTTCATCTCCCCGACCCGTGCCGTTCCCATATCCGCGGGGCGACGCGCTGGATCAGGGCCGCGGCGTGGGCCAGAAGTTGGCTCGTTGTGGCCTGAATCTGCTCGCGCTGGGCGGCATCCGTCACGTCCGCCAGATTTACCCGCACGTTGTAGATGGCGCAGCGCGTGGTCGCCATTGCCAAATCGGCGCAGACGGCCAGGTCGGACAGCAGATAAAAATTAACGAAGTTGATCACCTGATCGCAAATGCTCAGCACCGCAACGGCCGTGGCGCCGATCGCCTGCGGGGCGGCGATGCAGGCTTTTAACGCCGCGGCAAACGCGGCGTCGCGATGCGCGCCCGCGGGGAGCTTGCGGGCGGCGGTCAGGGCGGCGTAGGCCTCCTGGTCTTCCACCATCAGCGTCAGCATCATCGTGCGGGCGCGATGCAGCGATTCAAGTGCCGGGCGAAGCTCGGCTTCGTAGGCGGCCAAATCCTTTTTTCCAAGGCTGTAATTGATGACCATCTCGCCCATCGCTGACGCCAGCGCGCCGCAGAGCGCGGTCACGCTGCCGCCACCCGGCGTCGGCTGGCGGGCGGCGGCGGCGGCGAGGAATTGCTGGAGGGTGTTGGATTGATCGTACATGTGGATTCCGGAAGCAGACTAACCACGCCGTGGACGAGCGACAGCGAGGACGCGGATCGCTGCGGGGACCACCAAATGGGCATCCCCGCTACCAACGCTCTCGTTGAGCGACTGAAGTAATTCGCTCCCCTTCCTCAACCGGGTGTTACATCCTCCCCGACCACAAATCCGCGTCCTCGCTAACGCTCGTCCACGGCGTGTAATTACGGAAACAGCGGGCCATGGACACGAATGTCCCGCTCCTCTACTTCGCCGGCGCCCCGCCCGCGTCATGCGTCACGCCACGCGGCGTCAGGTCCACCGTGGGGAATGATTCATACTTCCGCAGCCCGGCCTTCACGGTCACATCCTCGGGCTTTGGCGTGCTGATGGTCACCACGCAATCGCGCAGGCGGTTCTTCGCCAGCGCTTGCACGCCGGGCAGTTCCACCGCGCGAATCTTGTCGGCAAACTGGTCCTGCCATGCGTAGCCCAGGCCGAACAGCTCATCGATTGCCGCCGTCGAGGCCTGTGCGCCGGGTGTTTCATGTTCCATGGCGTCGGCCACGGTGATCAGTTCCTTGGCCCGGCCAAACCAGGTCATGTTGATATCTTTTTCATTGCCCTGGAGCCGGGCGATGTTTTCCAGCGACAGCTCGACGACTTCGTTCACCTTACTCGGGTCGCACCCGGCAAAGACCAGGAATGTGCCGGGAAGCTGGTTATTCCGCCCGGCGGAGTTTTGCGACTCGGCCACGTACACCAGTCCCTTGCCGCGGAGGGTTTCGAAGAGATAGCCGGTCGGATAGGTGTAGCCGCCGGTGAGGGTCTTGGCCATCACCCAGTTGTACCAGTCCTTTTCGCCGACGACGGTGTTGGCCTTGAAGCCGATGACCACGGCGGCGATGCCTTCCTGCTCGGTCTTGTTGACTTCAACGCGATCGACGTTGATGGAGGCGACGTTGGCGGGAACGTCGGGAAGTTGGGGCGGCTTTGCGTTCGTCACGCCAGCCGGGCCAACCGGCTGGTTGTCATTCGGCCCGCCGGTTTTTCCCAGCAGATCCGTGGCAAGCTGTTTGGCCTGTTCCAAATCCACATCGCCATAAATCGCCAGCACACGCCGGGCATGCAGAATCTTGTTGTACCGTTCTTTTAGCTGCGCGTCGGCGAAGCCGTCGATGTTCTTCTCTGTCCCCTGGGGCAGAAACTGATAAGGCGAATTCATCGGCCCGTAAAACTGCTCCTTGAAGAAACGGATCGCCTGCTTCGACCAGTCGGCATCCTCCCCCTTGATGGCCGCCTCCACGCGCTTCTTGAATGGCGCCAATTCGGCGTTGTCAAACGCCGGATTGTTCACGATGTCGGCATATACCTCCATCGTCTTGGCGAAATCGCCCTTCATGCAGGTGGCGTTCCAATACCAACTGTTATTGCCGCAGGCCGTCTCCATTTCCCCGCCGGTGGAATCGAAGAACTCGGCGATCTTGTCGGCATTGCGCGTCTTTGTGCCACGCATCAGCATTTCCATCGTCAGATTGCCAAGGCCGTTGGTCTTGGCGTCTTCATCGGTCACGCCGCCGAGGCTGTACATATTCATCACCACCGTCGGCGAAGTGGCAATGTGCTTCAGCAGCAAAATCGTGCCATTGGGCAATACCACGCGCTGAACCGCCGAGGCGATGGTCGGCTGCGTTGTCGGCTCGGCTGAAGGAGCATGGGGCCGCAATAGATCCTCGGCCTTGGGCAATCCCTTTGCGCCGGTCCATTCCGAGGGAAACATCGCCGATGTGATCAGCCTGTTGGTATTGAGATATTTCTTGGCAACGGCCTTGATCTGCTCGACTGTCACCTTATTGCACCGCTCGACATAGGTATCGCTGAAATGAATGTCGCCGGTCATGCGGTAATCGTCGGCCAAAGACGCGGCGATATCCTCGGCGGTCTGGAACTTCTTGATCCGCGCCGCCCGCATTTGCATCTTGGCGCGCTCGAGTCTGTCGGCGTCAACGCCATCCTTCTTCACCGCCTCCAGCATTTTTAAAACCTCGGCGGTGGCCGGCTTCACCTTGTCAGGATCCAGCATCATTTCAACGGCGAATGTGCCGGTCACATAGTCCGGCGTGTCGTCCGACACATCAACGCCGCTCACAAGCTGCTGCTTGTCGCGCAGCTCTTCGGTCATCATCGCGCTTTCCCCGCCGCCCAAAACGGTGGCGAGCAGATCGAGGGCATACATATCCGGGCTGTTGCTGGTAACCGACGGGAAGCCGAGCATCAGCCGGGCCTGCCCCAGCTTGGGAAAGGTGCAGACCATTGTGCGCGGCGTCAACACGGGCGGCTCGGCCTCAATGTCGTGCGAAAACACACGGCCCGGCGGCGCGCCCGCCACGTTCTTCTGCACCGCCTTCAGCATCGCTTCGGGTTCAAGATCCCCCGCCACCACGAACACCATATTGTTCGGCTGATAAGCCATCTGGTAATAGGTGTACACATCATCGCGCGACAAATGCTGGATGACTTCCTGATACCCGATGACCGGCACGCGGGCGGGGCTGACGTGATAGCGGTTCATCGCCGACAGGTAATAAAACTGCCGGTCGGGCTGGCCTTTTCCCATTTCCAATTCGCGCTGCACGACCTGATATTCGCGCTTGTATTCCTGCGGCGTGATCTTCGCGCCCAGCATCCACCCGGTCACCAGATCAACCGCCTGCTCCATATGCACCGGCGTGGTGTTGATGAAAAAGCTGGTGTGGTCTTCGGTGGTGTAGGCGTTGGAATTATTGCCGATCTTTTGCAGCAGGTCCTTGTTTTCCTCCTCGGTTCGGCGCTCGGACGATCCGCCGGCCACAAGATGTTCCAGCAGATGGCTCAACCCCCCGCCAAGCCATTTTTTCTCATAAACGCCGCCCGTGAGCGCCACCCCGCGCACGGCCACGACCGGCGAAGGGATGCGCTTGACGATGACCACCATGCCGTTTTTCAGCACCGAGACGATTTCATCTTTTTCGCTGACCAGCCGATACGATTCAACGCCATAGCCGGCGAATGAGGATCGCGGCGCGAGCATTTCATTGCCGGCGGCTGCGGGCTGGGTGGTTGCCGAGGCGTTGGCGGGCGAATTCGCGCCGCGCGCGGCTTCGCGGGAGGTGACGTTCGACCCGCCGGTGTCGCCCGAATTGCCTGCTGGTTGCGTGGCAGCGTGATGAACGGACGACGGGGCCGGCGTGTTGTCGTTTCGCTCGTTGGCAACGTCAGAGCAGCCGGCAATGAGCATTAGAATCGCAATCAGCGCGATATGTGTCCTTACATACATTTTCGGTCCCTTTCAAAACAGATATTCCTTCGCGGCGGGGATTCGGGCCGGTACAGGCGCTTCATCCCCGGCGCGTGCAGTCGACCGGCAAGAGTGTCGGGTGGGCGTACTCGCGCACCGATTTATATTCACGGCAGGGAAAGGCGGTGGGCGAGTACGCCCACCCTACGCGCTGCTGCTTTCACGTGACACGAGCGTGCCGCCCGTGCTGGCGATGCAATAAGATGCAATAAGTTCAACAAGCAACATCATTCTTCGCGTTTCGTCGCAGGCACGGCCGAGACGGCCGTGTCACGACCAGCATCTAAAAAATCGCGCAGCTTGAATTATTTCACTCTGCACTCTGCATTCTGCATTCTTCACTTATTCAAAGCGTTTCCTCATCCTGCTCGATTTCATTCAAATATGTCAACGCCCTTTCCAACTCGCTTTTCAAATGCCTGACCCGAAGCAGGCTCTTCACGCGCGTGAGCAGCTCGAACTTATTGACCGGCTTGCTCACGAAATCATCCGTGCCGCATTCGGTGGCAGTTTCGATGTCGCCAAGCTCGTTGAGGGCCGTCACCATCAGGATCTGAATATCGCGCGTTTTCGGGTCGCCTTTGAGCTTGCGGCAGACCTGAAATCCGCTCATGTGCGGCATCATGATGTCGAGCAGGATCAGATCAGGATGGAATTCCTCGACCCGCCGAAGGGCCTCAACGCCATCGGCGGCGGTGACAAGCTTCACCGGAAGCGATTCGAGGAACGCCTGGAGCAACTCGATGTTTTGCGGATTGTCATCGACGATGAGCACCGTCGATTGGGGGAGGAAGGATTCGTTATTGGCCGGATCGGCAGCGGGGCTCGTCGTCGCCGATGTCGTTGGTGTGGCGCTATCGCGTTGGGTCATACTGGCACCTCGCAGACGGCCATAGTGTCGGACGGAGTGGGGATTTACACGGACCGACACTGGCCGATTGGGAGGATATGCCCATTACGATAAGTCTGCAAGGCAGGCAATTTCCATCACTCGCATAACAAACACGCGTCCCGGCCTCTGCCAGGCGGCAAGGTCGGGACGCGTGTGCGGATTGAAAGCAACAGCCCGTTGGCTTGCTTTCGATTTACAGACAAATGCGCTTACTAGGTCGCGGCGGGGACATTGATGTTCATGTCAACCTTTTTGCCTTGATAGGTTGCATCGCCGAATCCGATGATCGGCCAGCCGACCCCGAATGCAAGCGCGATTCCCATCCCGGTCCCCTTGCCGTATGCCTTGGCCACGTCAATCATGACGAGAAACGCGGCAACGATGTTGACGAGCGGCACGAAGAGCAGGATGAACCATAGGATTGGCCGCCCGCTCATCTGCCAGATGAGGTACATATTGTAAATTGGGACAAGGCATGCCCAGCCGGGCAGGCCGGCCTTGACAAAGGACTTCCACGCGCCTGCGATGATCGCACCGATGACCGCAAAGTAAATCAACATCAACAATAACGAGATGATCGTAGCCATAAATGCATCCTTCAAAACTTTTGCCAATACCCCCTTGATTCCCTTAACGTGTCAAAATCTTACTTTATGCTCTATCGTCAGGTCAAAGATAAAAGCGTCGCTTGTTTATAATTATTGGTTTTCAATCCGCACCGCACGGATTGCCTTCTTCGAAGTCCTCATCTTTCCCATCGGCCGCTTCGCCAGCTCTCAATACCGACCGCAATTCGGCTCCAATATGAAACTTGCTCCCCGCCGACTCGCATCTCACCGCCGTATACAACAGCGATTTGGCCGACCCGCCCGGCTGTGGCAGGCAGATGACAAACTGCGAACCCCGGCTCATCGCCTTGCTGTGAATCACGCCGATTCCGCAGGCGGACAAATCCCGCAGCCGCACGCGCATCTCGCGGCCCAGGACCCCGCGGGCGCAGGGATATAACGGCAATGTCCCCTCCCGCGCCAGGCGCTGCGAGCGACGCTGGTTGGATGTCCGGGCCGCTCGGCGATTCAGCGCCAGCTCCAACAGCCGGGGTGTCGATTTCTCCAATAGCGCGCCGTAATCGGAGCTGGCCAGCGTCACGCGTAGAAATGGCGCCAGCTCGGTGGCTTTCTGGCCGACGCGGCTGAGAAGCTTGTCTGCCTCGGCGACCCCGGCGCCATGACGGACGCCAAGCCCGTCGCGCGCGGCGGCAATCGCCTCGGCGGGATGATCGCTCAGGAAAACCTCGGCGCATCGCCCGGCCAATTCCAAAATCTCCGCGATCGAGCGAAGCCGATGGTTTTCCACTGACTGCGGGTTGTGATGGGCGGCCACTGGGATTTCCAACGCCGCCGGCAATCCCCATTGCCGAACCAGCATCGCCCCGACCTCGGCATGATTGGCCTGCAATGAATCGGTCTCGATCGTCGCCAGCTCGGTGTGCGATTTCGCCCGGCTGCTTACCATCGCGTAGCGCTCGCCCAGCGCCTGGTCGATCACCAGCGTTCCCAAATCCATCAGCAAGGCCGCGATAAAACATTCCTCCACATTTCCCGGCAAAAATCGCGCGGCGATGGCCCGGGCGGCGGCGGCGGAATAAACGCAGCGCCGCCAGTAAGCCGACAGGCTCGCCCCGCGCGTCTGGCATGGAAGTGTTGAGGCCAATGACAACCCCAGCACCAGCGTCTGCACCGATTGCAGGCCCAGGGTGGCAACCGCCTGTCGCACGGTGGTGACCTTTCGGCGAAGTCCGTAAAAGTTGGAATTGATCGCCCGAATAACCGCCGACGCCAGCGCATCGTCGCCGGCGATGACTTCCGCCAGTTCGTCCAGGCCGACCGAACGCCGCTCGGCAAGGCGCAGAATATGAATCGCGGCGGCAGGAAGTGCCGGGAAGGTGCAATGTCCGAGAATCTGCTCGCGGAAGGTCATTTCCCCGCTGCGCGCCGATCCGGCGGTAAATCGGGGCGCAGCCTTGGCGGGCGGAAAAGTGCGAGTCATCTCAGAAACTTCGGAATAAGCGAGGTGAGACTTGAGGAGGGGTTTTCCTAAGAGATAAACAGGACCCCTAACAAGATGAGTTGAACGCCAAGACGCCAGGAACGCCAAGTTCGGAAAGAGGAGAAGAATCCACCGTATTCCTGGCGGCCTTGCTTGGAGTGAAACGTAGGGCGGGCACTGCCCGCCGCTGACGTCTCCCCTGGGATTACAGCTCGGCGGGCAGTGCCCGCCTTACATACTGAGGTACGCCAAAGGATCTTGCCGGTAATTTCCAGCGCGAAGAGTGGCGCGAAAGCGAATTTAACATGGATGCACAGGATGGACAGGATAAAGAAAAGCAATATCGGTTTAATTCATCCTGTCCATCCTGTTCATCGATGTTAATTCCTCTTTGAACGTTGCGAGGAGTACGTCAGGATGAGGGTTATGCTCCCCACCCCATTTTGTTGGAGCTTTAAGGAAATACCGCCGTGAGGGCGTCACTCAAACTCACAGCGGCGTTTCACGGCACGGTTCAGCAAAGTGATGTAATCGTGGGCCGGGATGTCGTAGGCGCCGAACTTTCGCAAATGGGGCGTGGTGGCCTGGCTGTCGAGCAATTCAAATTTCCGCTCGCGCAATCGGGTAACCAGATGCACCAGCGCCACCTTGCTGGCGTCGGGAACCGTGTGGAACATGCTTTCGCCGAAGAACGCGCCCCCCAGGCTGACGCCATATAAACCCCCGACCAGCTTTCCCCCCTGCCAGGTTTCCACGCTATGGGCGAAGCCCAGTTCGTGCAGGCGGCAGTAGGCGTCGATAAGCTCCTCGTTGATCCAGGTGCCGTCGGCGCGGGCGCTCATGCAGCCGCGCATGGTCGCTTCGAAGTTTCGGTTGATGCAGAGGTCAAAGACCGGCGGACTTTTCCGGATCAACTGCCCGAGCGTATGGGGAATGTGGAAGCGCGAATCGAGGGGAATCAGCCCGCGCGGGTCGGCGGTGTAGAAACGCAGCACGCCGTCCCGATCGGCCATCGGGAAAACGCCCTGCGAGTAAGCCGATAAAAGTGTCGCCGGCTCGAGCTCCATATTTGTTATT
>DASRRM010000287.1:0-3155 GCA_035695715.1 Tepidisphaeraceae bacterium | reverse complement strand
CGGCGACGTTGGGCCGCCACCGAAGCGCTGTCCCTGGGGAGAGGTGGAATCACTGCGGTTGCTGTCGCCACGGGGATTTCCGATCGAACGGTTCGCAATGGGATCCTTGAGCTCCAAGACCCGAATCCGCTTCCGTCGAATCGCCAGCGGCGAGTGGGAGGTGGTAGGAAGTCGCGCGAGCAGGAGCGCCGGGATTGGTGGCCGCTCTCGAAGGGTTGGTGGAACCGGAGACCCGTGGAGATCCGATGTCCCGCATCAACATCGAAAGTATCGGTAGTTTATTGTGTTCCAATGACTTAGCCGCTCCGCTTGCGGTGCGCGTTTCAGGGCGCCGCATACGCTGCGATTTTCAATTTTCACGCGCCATCACTTAGCGCCGCGCGGCTGCACCTTCACGGGCTCCGCTAGCTTCGAACCGGATTCATCGGGGGGTTGTGGGACTGGTGGTTGCGGCACAGGTCCCGACTGTGTCACTCCCGGAGCCGGAGTAGGCGGATTGCCTGAAACGCCGGCATCTTCCAGAAGATAGCTCATCGCCAGTTTCACAGAGGCGACTTCGCGTTCGAGGCTGCGCTTGCTGCCGTGAGAGTTCGGGTGCAGTCGCCGGCGTTGCAGCGCCGGTGACCCGTCATCGACGACCGCCAACCGCGGACTGCCCACCTGAACGCCAATGAACGGGATGTCGACCACGACGCCATCGGTCACGACGGTCCGTGCGTTGGAACCTCCAATCATCGGCACCTGCGACCGATCTCCGTCCCCCCATTTGGAAAGGTCTTGGTCGAGACGCACAAACAGATCGTTCATCTGCGATACCTGCTGGAGCATGACTTCCGTTTCCAACGGGCCGCCATTCTGCAGCGCGTCGCGCAGCGCGCCGGCCTGCCGCCAGAGGTCCTTGGCGGTTCGATATTCTTGCGGATAGTCGGGCTTCTGCTGGTGATAGCGATACATCTCCCAGCACAGAGAATTCGCCGCTTGCACGACTTGAGCCGCGCGTTCATCGATTTGGACCGGATCGTCGACGATATCGACGGCCTGTGCGGCGCGGGCAGATCCCAAGACGGCCATCACGCCCACGACGGTCATCATCCGAAATGGCTTCGATAGTGTCAGCATGGGAGACTCCTTGGTTCGCGGGGAAACGGTGTGTCTGTTCTTGGGAAGACCCACGGCACCAATTGTATACACGAGGGGCGCGGGACAAGTCGCTTTCAGGGTCGGGAAAATCCTGATGAACGCGTGTCGATCGCGTGTGTGGCGCTCAAGGCTCCGTGGCAACTTGTCGCGCCATCAAATCGTACTTCCCGCCGGCGGCGACAGATGTATAGTCTGGCTCATCGCCGACCGTCGGCCGTAAACGATCATAGAAATGCGCTTTGTTCTTACCGACAATTTCCGCGATATGCCCCTGCACGACGATCGCCGTTGCCTCATCCAGGCCGATCCCCAGCAGTTGCGGATGCGCGGCCATCACGCCGGTCATATCGGCGAAGCGTTTGCGTTGGGAAAAATGCTGGTCGATCGCCGTTCCGGGAAGAAAGGCGAAGCCGCGCTCATAGCCGGCGGCCATCATTTCTTCGTTGCCGAGGGGACTGCCGCGCACCAGGTAATCTCCTTGGATGGTGGCGCCGGCCGAGCTGCCGCCGATCACGCCGTCGCGGCGGAGGACTTCGTGGAAAGCGTCAATCGCCTTGGTTCCCTCGTAGGCATCGACGAATCGCCATTGGCGACCGCCGCCAAACCAGATTCCGCGGGCCTCCTTCAGCGTGTCGAGAACTTCGGGGGATTCGACTTCCTCGAGCCGGCGCGCCGGCAACACCTTGACGTTCTTGGCGCCCGCTTTGACGAGAAACGCGCCTTCTCGCAGACGGGGTGACGAAGGCTCGGGATTGGCAGTGGGTAAGACAACAATCAGCGACTCGGGCCCGCCCGCCAGCTCGATGAATTTTTGGGTAATGTCGTCTGGCATTCCGCCGCCGCCGACGATTACCAGCGCGCCGTGGGGGACGATCGGCGGCGCAGGCTTTTCCGGCGGGAAAAGCGGCAGCGTCCGATCACGGGCCTCACGGCGGAACATCGTATAGTCGGAAACTTGTCCCGATTTCAATTCGACGTCGCGGGCCGGGCGGCCGCTGCCGCTCGCCAGACAGATTGTGACCGTGGAATTGCCCAGACAACGCATTTGGCGGCCGCGGACGATGAGCGCCGTCCCTTCATCAATCCCCAGGCCGACAAGGGCAGGATGGGCGGCCAAGGCTTCGGCAAGCCGCGCCCGGCGGTCGCGGGCCAGAAAATGCTGGTCGACAATGGCCCCGGGAATCAATCCCAAGCCAGGGCTTGGATGGACTTGTCCCCGGACAATCATGACCCGCGATTGGCAGGCGGCGCCGGCGGACGTTCCCCCGACGACGCCTCCTCGCGCCACCAGCGCGGCCAGTTCTTTCTCGACCAGCGTTCCAGAATACGTCGCTGCGAGCTGAGACTGCCGGCCGCCGGTGATCCATACGCCGGTCGCATTACGCAGGGGCTCGACGAACGCCGGCGAGTCGGCCACGTCGCGCCGCCGCGTATGGATGATCGTGACCGATGCCGGCTCGCGCGACATCCAGATTTCAGCGACTTCTTTGGCGTCCACATCCACCGAGTCATCACCGCTGGCCGTGGGAATGACGACCAGCCGGGCTGATTTTCCTCCCGCCAGCTCGATAAACTTCTCGCGGATGACGTCAGGCAGCTTGCCCCCGCCGCAGAGGACGAGCGAACCGGCGATCCCGTCGGGGTCGAGGTGATCGGTGGACGCAGGGGAATCGGCGGCAAGAAGGAAAGCGCCCTGTTTAATTCCAAGCGAAACGGCCAGCGCGAGGCAGAAAATCGCAAAAATACGACTGCTCGAGAGCGCGTTCATTTTGCTCGTTCCTGAAAACCCTAACGAAGATGCCCGGCGATATCGCACTTCGGTTTTTGAGCGTGGCACACCGAAACTGTGATATTACAGTGGAAACATGAGCGAAGACCAGTTGCTCCACGTGCTGCTGTCTACGTTCTTCGGGATCTCCAGCGGTTTCTCGGCGTTCGGATAACTTCCATTCTGCCCCATTGGGCGAGTATACTCTGCACCGTGTCAGATCGCCGTTATGCCGCAAACTCTGCCG
>DASRRM010000286.1:0-26807 GCA_035695715.1 Tepidisphaeraceae bacterium | reverse complement strand
GTGCCGGGAAAGGCATCATGCACGCGGAATACAATCACTCGAAGGAGAAGGCCGCCCATTTGATGCAGCTTTGGATTCTGCCGCGGAATAAGGGCAACACGCCGCGTTGGGAGCAAAAGCAGTTCAACCCAGAAGAGCGGCTGGGCCGATTGTTGCCGGTGGTGTCATCCGGCAACATCCCCGGCACGCTGACGATCGATCAGGATGCGACGATTTATGTGTCGAAACTGAGCAGCGGGCAGGCGGTTGCCCATGAATCAGCGGCGGGTCGGCATGGGTATTTGTTCGTGATTGCCGGCGGGTTGACGGTGAACGGCAAAAAGCTGGCCGCCGGGGACCAGGCCCGCATGCAGGACGAGCGGCATCTGGAGATCAAGGCCGATGCCGATGCGGAATTGATCTTTCTGGATTTGCCGTAGGAGGATTATAGTGCTTAGTGCTGAGTGCTGAGTGCTGAGTGCTGAGTGCTGAGTGCTGAGTGCTGAGTGCTGAGTGCTGAGTGCTGAGAATATACTGAGAGATGCGTGGAGCGTGATGCGTGATGAGATTAGTGAGTGGTGAGTGATTTAGCGAAAGCTCGGGATTACGGCGTTCGCAACTCAGCACTCAGGACTCAGCACTCAGCACTTTTTATAAAGAAGGAGATTAGCCATGGCAGGATCAAGGCGTTGGGCGGCGACGACGGCAAGCGCGCCGGAGAAATTCGGAATCATGCTGATGCGGATCATGGTCGGCGTGGTGTTTTTGATGCATGGGTATCAGAAATGGTTTATGCTGAAAGTGGCCGGGACGGTTGACATGTTTGGACACCTGCACATGCCCCCGTCGGCGGCCTATGCGACCATGACGGCGGAACTGATCTGCGGGGCGCTGCTGGTGCTGGGGTTGTTGACCCGCCTGGCGGCGATTCCCATCGTTGTGGTGATGGCGGTGGCGGTTTATGCAGTGCATCTGCCTTATGGATTTTTCATTTCCTACAAACCGGTGGTCCAGGGATACGAGTATCCGCTGACATTGGGAATAGCGGCGCTGGGCCTGATTTTCACCGGCCCGGGAATGCTGGCGGCGGATAATCTGCTGGCGTGAGGTCAGCCATGCAAGCACTCGCGATAGCTATTATTGCTGGCCTGCCATGCCTGGGCGGATGCATTACCGGTTCGGTGCATAGCGTCCCCGCCGACAGGCCGGCGGTGTATGAATTTCGCGAGGACGTCGAGCGCGATGGATCGATTACCTTTCACAACTACGGCGGCGTCTTCGAGCACTCGGACGGGGATTTGGAATTTCGATTTTATCCGCACGGCCATGTTTCGATGACTGTCAGCAGCATCGCCGTCTACCAGCTTGACGGAACCTATAACCTCGAGCCCGGCGGAAGACTGGTTTGCATTATTCCGAACAGTCCATTTGGCGGGCCGGGGCTGACTCTGTTTGTTGGGGGTGATGCGAGGTCACTTTTCCTGCGCAGATCTGAAACCGACGGTGACGACAGAGGCATGATGTCGTTCCGCACAGTCGACACGAAAACTGAATCCATTTCCGACCCATGGACGCCTTGAAGCGACTAATAGTCTGCGCGAAAATAACCTGTACAGATTTCGTTGCCTTCACACGCCGGTTCTGAGGTACTCCGAAGAGCCGGGTTCTATCGGGAGTGACCCGGCTCTTCGGAGTACCTCAGAACCGGCGTCCCGCGGACAGCGTTGCGAATCGATCAGGAAAAATTGCTCAACCTTTTGGGCGGTCGTAAGATGAGCGCAATCCCATGACCCTCGCCAATGAAATCCCCACCGTTTCCCCGCCCGTCAATGAAAACCCCCGGCCGCCCGGGCCGCGCACGGGATTCCTGAGCGGCATTCTCGCGAGCTTCAGGCGCGATGTGCTGGCATTTCTTACTGCCAGCTTTCGCAAGTTTGGCGATGCGGTTTATTTCCGGGCGGGCGGACGCGAATTTTTCATCTTTAACCATCCCGACACCATCCGCGATGTGCTTGTCACGCGCGATGATGCCTTCATCAAAGGCCCGGCTTTGCAGCGCGCCAGGGAAACGCTTGGCGATGGACTGCTGACCAGCGAAGGGGAATTTCATCGCCGACAGCGACGGCTGGCACAGCCGGCGTTTCATCCCAATCGCGTCGCCAAATATGGCGCGGTGATGGCGGATATCGCCCAGCGCTCGATCGCGCGCTGGCATGATGGACAGCATGCCGATCTGCACGAAGAGATGATGAAAGTGACGCTGCGCATTGTCGCCAAGACGCTCTTCGACGCCGATCTGGAGGATGAAGTCGAGGCGATCGGGCAGGCGATGCATATCAGCGTTGGCATGTTCACGCGGACGATGACGCCGTGGGGGCCGCTGCTGAATAAGCTGCCGTTGCCGGGCAATTTCCGGTTCAAGCGCGCCCGGCGTCGGCTGTTTAAAACCATCGACCGCTTCATCCGCGAACATCGCGCCAGCGGCGACCGGGGCGATCTGCTTTCAGTGCTCATCCGCGCCCGCGATACCGAGGGAGACAATGGCGCAATGTCGCTGTCGCTGTTGCGCGATGAGTCGTACACCATCTTCACCGCCGGCCATGAAACCACCGCCAATGCGCTGACGTTTGCCCTTTATCTGCTGGCAAAAAACCCGTCGGCTGAAGCAGCGCTGCAGGAAGAGTTGCAAGCGGCGCTGGGCGGAAAGCCGCCGGGGTTTGAGGATGTGGATCGGCTGCCTTACACGCGGATGGTGATCGCCGAGGCGATGCGGTTGTATCCCCCGGCGTGGGCGATCGGCCGCGAGGCAAGCCGGGATGTGCAGATCGGCAGCTATACATTGCCGAAGGGTGCGGTGGTTTTGCTGAGCCAGTGGGTGACGCATCGCGATGCGCGGTGGTATCCGGAGCCGGAGAAATTCGATCCGCTGCGCTGGACGGACGAAGAGCGCGGCAAGAGGCCGCGCTGGAGCTACTTCCCCTTCGGCGGCGGCTCCCGCCAATGCATCGGCGAAAGCTTCGCGTGGATGGAAGCGATATTGATTCTGGCAACGGTGGTGCAAAAGTGGCGGGTTGAGTTGGTGAACCCCGAGCCGATCAAAGTTTTTCCGACGATCACGCTGCGGCCGAAGGAAGGCGTGGGGGTGGTGCTGCGCGCGAAAGGTCGATGATTATTTCCAACCGACGTGAGTCTCCTGCGCGTGGTGAAGGCACCAGACAACCATTCCTGTGGGTGAAGCTCGTACGATACGCCCCATCCGTTTTATCTTGGTGTTCATTTCGGGATGACGAAGGAACCGCTGAATAAAATCGGCGGCCGCATCGTCGTCTACGTCAAGATGAACCAGACAGTAGCCGCCATGGCACAAATGTGCATCGCAGAAATCGCTATCGAGCGTAAAAAACGTTGGCCGATCCAACTGATGGAGTATCGGGATTATTTCATGATCACTCATTCCCTTACGGCCCGCATCGTCTCCGATCTGTCGGACGTGAATGCGTCGCCTGTGCAAAAGGGCGCGTTGGCTTTCAGGAATGTTTTCATCGAGAATATTCATGCCGGCAGAGGCTCATGGGTATATTCGATTGCGTGATCCTCGAAGATCCTCTGCGCCAGCTCGACCGCTTCGGCAATCGCTTCCTTCGAAACCGATCCCCTCCATTCCGACACGATGGTGTCCCATGCCATGCCACGGCTGACTTGTTTTAACACCTGGGCCACCATGACGCGCGTGCCGGCGAATGTCGGTTTCCCGTGGCAAATGTCCGGATCGACAACGATGTATCGCCCCAAGGTTCTTCTTTGCGTTTTTGGCATGTCGGTAAACCTCAATCAGCCTCGCGAGCCATTGTAGCCTCGCGATCCGAATTCGTCATCCGTATCTCCGCTCCCACTTCGCGGGCCACGCTTCATCATCAAATTTGCGTCCCTTCGCTACGGCGCTATACTGGCTGGTGATGTTGAAGAAGCGGAAAACGCGCGAGCTCGCGATGCAGGTGCTTTATCTGTGGGATTCGCATGCGCAGCGGGATGTCGACCCGGCAACGCAGATCGTGGCCGAGGGAAGCGATGAGCCGGCCGTGCGCGAATCGGCCATGAAAATCGCCGAGGCGGCGTGGGAACAGCGCGAGGCGATCGACAAGTGGATCGAACGCCTCGCCCCGCAATGGCCCACGCGACGCCAGCCCGCGGTCGATCGAAGTTTGCTGCGGCTGGCGGTGTGGGAACTGACCAACACCGACACGCCGCCGAAAGTGGTCATCGACGAGGCCATCGAGCTGGCCAAGGAATTTTCCACCGAGCAAAGCCCGGCGTTCATCAACGGCGTGCTGGATGCAGTACTGAAGGAACGCGAGACATTGTTGGGAGAGGGTTCAGGGTTCGGGGTTTAGAGTTCAGCCGCAGGAAGCGCGATCCCATCCCTCGCCAATCGTGAGCCCCCGGGAACTGAGAGCGATCGAGACTAAAATGAGCCCTAAAATGTAATTGCTGAACCCTGAACCCTGAACCCTCGAGGCGGATAAATCTTCCCCATTCGTCATTCGTCATTAGTCATTCGTCATTCGTCATTCGCCATGCCCTTCTTCTCCAAAACCCTCGATAAGCTCAAAGGCGCACTTCGCAAGACGCGCGAAATCCTCAACACCGATGTACGCACGCTGTTCATTCCTGGTCGGCAGATTAACGACCAGTTTCTCACCGAGTTGGAGGAGCGATTTCTCGCCGCCGACATGGGCGTGCGGAATACCGAAAAAATTGTCGGGGAAGTGCGCGAGCGCTGGCGGCTGGGGCGCATCCGCAACGCCAACGAGGCGCTTGGCGTTATTCGCGAACAGATGATCGCCTTCTGGCCGGCTGAAGACCGGGAGCTGCGCTTTGCCGCGGCGGGGCCGACGGTCATTTTGGTGGCCGGCGTCAACGGGGCGGGGAAGACGACGAGCATCGCCAAGCTGGCATGGCTGCTGAAGGAGCAGATGGGGAAGAAGGTGCTGCTGTGCGCCAGCGACACGTTCCGGGCCGGGGCGGTGCATCAGTTGTCGATCTGGGCCGAGCGCATTGGCGTGGAAATCGTGAAGCACAAGCAGGGAGCCGACCCCGCGGCGGTGGCGTACGATGCGTGCGAGGCGGCAAAATCGCGCGGCGTGGACGTGTTGATCGTCGACACCGCCGGCCGGCTTCCGACGCAGGAGCCGCTGATCCGCGAGCTGGTGAAAATCCGCGATGTGGTGGCCAAGCGGATTGAAGGCGCGCCGCAGGAATGCCTGCTGGTGCTCGACGCCACCACCGGCCAAAACGCCATTCAGCAGGCCAGGGTCTTTGGTCAAGCCATCAAAGTCACCGGCATCATGCTGGCCAAGCTGGACGGCACCGCCAAGGGCGGCGTGGTCATGTCGATCAAGGAACAACTGAATATCCCGGTAAAATTCATCGGCCTCGGGGAAACGCCGCAGGATATTGAAACCTTCGACCCGGCCCGGTTCGTCGACGGACTCTTCGGGACGGCGGAGGAGGGCTAGGTTATTTCTCGCGCTGATAGGAGCGCGTTTCCCCGTCTTCATCGTGTGTCTTGAAGGCGTCGGCGCTGATGGAAACGATGGTGTCGGTTTCGGTCATCATCCTGTGCGCGCGCCCGGGGCGAAGCCGCGAAATGCTTTCCTGCGTGGTGGGATATGTCGTCGGCATCGTGGTTGCTGACGCTGCAGGCATGGTCATGGGCACGTACGGCGCGTAAATCAGCTCCATGTCATCCTTGCCAGTGCCAGCGAACAACTCGCTCAGCTCGATCTGCTTGCCGTTCAACTTCCATTTTCCGCGCATCTCAAGATCGTGCGGCTCGTCCTTTTTCTTCCAGCCGGTTTTGACGTGGGATGTGAACGTGCCGTCGGCTTTGAAGGCGACGGTGGTTCCGCTTGCGTCGCCGCCGACCTGTTTCCATGACCCGGTTAAAGCCGCGGGTGTAACTGCAACCGCCGGCTGGGCGGTTGCCGTAGAGGACGATGAAGACGTCTTCGCGTCCGACGATTTTGTGCGATCCTTGCACCCAGCCATCACCACAAACGTTGCGCACAGCATGCAGGAAACGATTGGCCGATTCACGATACCTCCCTTGTTTAAGTTGTCCGCCGTTGCGATCGCGCATCGGCCCATGGGTCGAATATACCGAAGCGCAGGAAAAAGACATCCATGCGGGAATGAAAAGTTCTTCACGTGGTGTGGCCGTCTTTTTTGGTACGGTCATTCGTGACACGGGCGTCCCGCCCGTGCATGGTGCCATTAAAGCCGAAAGCATAGGGCACGGCCGGGACGGCCGTGTCACGACGGTGCCAAAAAATACGGCCACACCCTTCTTCACGTTTGTCCCGCTTGACCTTGATCGCGAATCACCCGGGCAACGCCCCAGGCGTCTGCAGCGGCAGGACATGGCGCGCGTGTTCCGTGCCGCCGCCAAACCACAGCCGCAATCGGTCAAGGTAGAGATACACCACCGGCGTGGTATACAGCGTCAGGATCTGGCTGAAGATCAACCCGCCGACGATGGCAACGCCCAGCGGCTGGCGCATTTCCGCGCCGGTGCCCGCGCCAATGGCCAATGGCAGCGCGCCAAGCAGTGCGGCCATGGTGGTCATGATGATCGGGCGGAAGCGCATCAGGCAGGCCTGGAAAATCGCGTCCTTGGGGGATTTCCCATGGTTTCGCTCCTGCTCCAGCGCAAAGTCGACCATCATGATGGCATTTTTCTTGACGATGCCTATCAGCAGCACGATGCCGATCATTCCCATCACGTCCAGATCGAAGCCGCAGATCATCAGCGCCAATAGCGCCCCCACGCCGGCCGACGGAAGCGTGGAGATGATGGTGATGGGATGAATATAGCTTTCGTAGAGAATGCCGAGAACAATGTAGACGGTGAGCAGGGCAGCGCCGATGAGGATCGGCTCGTTCTGCAAAGCGGTCTGGTAGGCCTGGGCGGTGCCGGCGAAGTTGCCGTGAATGCTGGTTGGCAATCCCATGTCGCGCTCGGCGTCCTGGATTTCCAAAACCGCCGCCCCGAGCGAAAACCCGGGAGTGAGATTGAAGGAAATGGTGATGCAGGGAAACTGCCCGCTGTGATTGACCGCCAGCGACGTGGTGGTGGTCGTTGGCTTTGCGATTGCGTTCAGGGGGATTTGTTTGCCGCTGGGCGATTCGACATAGAGATGATGCAGGCCCCCCGGGTCGGACGAAAATGACGCCGGAACCACCATCACCACATGATATTGATTGAGCGATGTGTAGGTAACCGAAACCTGGCGCTGGCCGAAGGCGTCGTAGAGCGTTCCATCCACCGCGGCCTGGCTGATTCCCATGCGATTTGCGGTGTTGCGATCGACCTGCACCAGTTCGGAAAGGCCGTGGTCCTGTTGATCAGAGCTGACGTCAACCAGGCCATTGAGCCCCTTCATCTTGTCCAGCACCTGCGGCGCCCACGTCTTCAGTTCGTTAAGGTCGTCGCCTTGAAGGGAGAACTGGTACAAGGCGCTGCTCATGCGTCCGCCGATCCGCAGGTCCTGCACGCTTTGCAGGATCATGGTTGCGCCGGGGATTTGGGCCAGTTTTTTGCGGAGGCGTCCGATCACCTGGCCGGCATTGTCCTTGCGCTGGCCCATCGGGCGCAGGGTGATGTAGGCGCGGGCGGTGTTGAGCGCGCCCCCGCCGTTGCCGCCCATGAACGCCGCCACATTGGTCACATCCTTATCCTCGCCGACGACCTGGCAGAAATGGGCCAGAAGCTGCTTCATGGCCTGGAACGAGGTGTCCTGGTCGGCGGTGATGCTGCCCATCAGCCGCCCCGTATCCTGCTGTGGGAAAAATCCCTTCGGCACTTTCACATAAAGCACGACCGTGAAGACGATCGTCAACAGCGTCACGATCAACGTGATCAGTGGATGGCGAAGCACGCGCGAGAGCGTCCATTCATAGTGGTCCAGAACCCATACAAAAATGCCTTCGGTGAAGCGATAAACGCGCCCATGATGCTCCTGCGCCTTGGCCTTAAGCAGCTTGGCGCACATCATCGGCGTGGTGGTCAGCGAAACCACCAGCGAAACCAATATGGCAACCGTCAACACGACGGCAAATTCGCGAAACAGCCGCCCCACGATCCCGCCCAGCATGAGGATCGGCAAAAAGACCGCCACCAGCGAGACGCTGATGGACAGGACGGTAAAGCCGATCTCCCGCGCGCCCTTGAGCGCCGCCTGCATCGGCTGCATTCCCTCTTCCAGATGGCGCATGATGTTTTCGATGACCACGATGGCATCGTCGACAACGAACCCGGTGCAGATGGTCAGGGCCATCAGCGACAGGTTGTCGATGCTGTAGTCCATCAGGTACATCACGCCGAACGTGCCGATCAGCGACACGGGAACGACGATGCTGGGGATGAACGTGGCGCGGATGTTGCGCAGGAAAAGGAAGACGACGAGAATCACCAGCGACAGCGAGATCAGCAGCGTGATCTCGACATCGTGAACCGAGGCGCGGATGGTCGTGGTGCGATCCATCGCCACTTCCAGGTGCATGCCCGCCGGCACCTCTGCCTGCAATTGCGGAATCATGGCGATGACGCGGTCGACGGTCTCGATGATGTTGGCGCCGGGCTGGCGGAAAATCACCATCATGACCGCGGGCTTGCCATCCGACAGCCCGCCGGTGTGCACATCCTCGATGGAATCCTCCACGTCGGCCACCTGCCCGAGCTTGATCGGCGCGCCGTTGCGATACCGAATGATCATCGGGCGATAATCTTTGGCCTTGAGAAGCTGGTCGGTGGCGGCAATCGTGTAAGTGCGATGGGCATCCTGGATTTGCCCCTTGGGCGAGTTGGCGTTGGCTGCCGACAACGCCGAGCGCACGTCCTCCAGCCCCAGTCCAAAGTTATTGAGCAGCGTCGGATTGACGTTGACGCGGACGGCCGGCAGCGCGCCGCCTCCCACGAACACCTGCCCGACCCCTTCCACTTGCGACAGCTTTTGCTGAAGGATGGAGGACCCGGCATCGTACATCGGGCCGCGATCGTATAGCAGCTTCTCGTCGCCGTTCTTGTCTTTGTATGAAGCGCTGGTGAGGGAAAGAATCAGGATCGGGGCGTCAGCGGGATTAACTTTGCGATAGGTCGGATTGCTGGGAAGGTTGGTGGGAAGCTGCCCGCGGGCGGCGTTGATGGCCGCCTGCACGTCGCGGGCGGCGGCATCGATGTTTCGATTGAGATCGAACTGGAGCGTCACCGAAGAGACGCTCAGCGTGCTGGTCGAGGTCATTTCCGTCACGCCGGCAATCCGCCCGAACTCGCGCTCCAGCGGCGTGGCAACCGCCGACGCCATCGTCTCGGGGCTGGCGCCGGGCAACTGGGCGGCGACGGAAATCGTGGGAAACTCGACCTGCGGCAAGGGAGAAACCGGCAGGTAAAAATAGGACAATATCCCCGCCAGCGCGATGGCGATCGTCAGCAGCGTCGTCGCCACCGGACGATGAATAAATGGGGAGGAAAGGCTCATACCGCCACCTGCGGCTCGGGCAGCGGCTCAAGCGCCGGGCCGCCGGATGTGCGCTTCCCAAACCGCCGGGCCAGCCGATCGAAGTACAGGTAAATCACCGGCGTGGTGTACAGCGTCAGCACCTGGCTGAAGATCAATCCGCCGATCATCGTGATGCCCAGCGGGCGGCGCAGTTCCGATCCCACGCCGGTGCCCAGCGCCAGCGGCACGCCGCCGAGCAACGCCGCCATCGTCGTCATGAGAATCGGCCGGAAGCGCAGCAGGCACGCTTCATAGATGGCATCCTCGGGCTTCTTGCCTTCCTTGCGCTCGGCTTCCAGGGCAAAGTCGATCATCATGATCCCGTTTTTCTTCACGATGCCGATCAGCAGGATGATGCCGATGAGGGCAATCACGCTCAATTCCTCATGGCAGATGAAAAGCGAGAGCAGCGCGCCCACGCCGGCCGATGGCAGCGTCGACAGAATCGTGATCGGATGGACGTAGCTTTCATAAAGCACGCCCAGCACGATATAAACCGTGACCAGCGCGGCAAGAATCAAGAGCGGCTCATTGGCCAGCGAAGCGCGAAACGCCTGGGCCGTGCCCTGGAAGCTGGTCTCCACGCTTTTGGGCATGTTCAGGTCATCCTTGACTTTATTGATCGCGTCAACCGCTTCGCCAAGCGAGGCATTGGGGGCCAGATTGAATGAAACCGTGACGGCAGGGAACTGCCCCTGGTGATTCACCACCAGCGGCGCGTTTTCCAGATCGACATGGCTGAACGATCCGAGCGGCACTTCGCCGCCCTGCGACGAGCGGATGTAAATGTTGTTCAAGTCCGAGGGTTTGACCTGCAAGCCCGGCTTCACCGTCTCAACAACGTGATATTGATTTAACTGCGTGTAGATGGTGGTGATCTGCCGCTGCCCGAACGCATCGTACAGCGCATCGTCGATGTTCTGCGCGGTGATTCCCAGCCGAGAGGCGGTGTCACGATCGTACGCCACGCGAATTTGCAAACCCTGGTTTTGCTGATCGCTGGCAACGTCGCTCAGCATCGGCAGATCCTTAAGCTTGTCCACGAATTTCGGGACCCAACTGGCCAATTCCTTCGGATCGGGATCTTCCAGGCTGTATTGATACTGCGTTCGGCTCACGCGGTCGTCGACGGTGATATCCTGCACCGGCTGCATGTACAGCGTGACGCCTTCCACGCCGGCCAGTGAATCCTGCAGCCGCCGGATCACGTCGCTGGCGCTGATTTTCCGCACGGCCAGCGGCTTGAGATTGATCTGAAACCGCCCGCTGTTGGCGGTGGTGTTGGTGCCGTCAATTCCAATGAACGATGAAAGGCTGTCGACGGCGGGATCTTTCAAAATCACCTGCGCCAGCGCCTGTTGCCGACTCGACATTTCCTTGAATGAGATGTCCTGCGCACCTTCGGAGATGCCCAGGATCACGCCGGTGTCCTGTATCGGGAAAAAGCCCTTGGGCACGATGATGTAGAGGTAAATCGTCGCGACCAGCGTTGCCACGGCAACCATCAGCGTGACGAATTGATGCCGCAGAATGACGGTCAACGTGCGGCCGTAAAAGGCAATGATCGATTGAAACGCATGCTCCGACCAGCGATACAGCGCGCCCTGGCTTGCCTCGGGCTTATGCTTCAGCAGCCGGGCCGACATCATCGGCGTCAGCGTCAACGAGACGATCGCCGACACGAAGATCGTCACGCTCAGGGTGACGGCAAACTCGCGGAAAAGCCTTCCCACGATATCGCCCATGAACAGCAGCGGAATCAACACCGCCACCAGCGACACGCTCAGCGAAATGATGGTAAAGCCGATCTGCTCAGCGCCCTTTAACGCGGCTTGCAAAGGCGGGTCGCCCTGCTCGATAAAGCGCGCGATGTTTTCGATCATCACGATCGCATCGTCCACCACAAACCCGGTGGAAATCGTCAGCGCCATCAGCGTCAGGTTATTCAGGCTGTATCCCAGCAGATACATGATCGCGAACGTGCCCACCAGCGACAGCGGAACCGCCACGCTGGGAATAATGGTGGCCGGCAGGTTGCGAAGGAAAATAAAGATCACCAGCACCACCAGCGCGATGGTGATGCCCAATTCCCACTGCACATCCTCCACCGATGCGCGGATCGTCGTCGTCATGTCGGTCAGGATTTTCACATCCACCGACGATGGCAGCGACGCCTGCAACTGCGGCAGCAGTTTCTTCACCCGGTCGACCACCTCGATCGTATTCGCGCCCGGCTGGCGCTGAATGTTCACGATGACCGCCGAGTCCTCGTTCATCCATGCCGCCATGTGCACGTCTTCGACACTGTCGACGACGTTGGCGACGGCAGAAAGCTTGACGGCGTTGATTCCATTGGCGGCGGACTTGATCGTCTGGTTGCGGTAGTCGGCGGCGGTAAGAAGCTGGTCGTTGGCGTTGATGATGAATGCCTGCCGCGGGCCGTCGAGGCTTCCCTTGGGCTGGTCGACGTTGGCCGTCCCAATCACCGTGCGCACATCGTCCATGTTCAACCCGAACGACGATAAAAGCGTCGGGTTGACTTCAATGCGCACCGACGGCTTTTGCCCGCCGCTGATGCTGACCAGTCCCACGCCCGGCAATTGCGAGATTTTCTGCTCCAGGCGCGTGTCGGCCAGGTCTTCCACCTTCGACAGCGGAAGCGATTTGCTCGTCAGCGCCAGCGTGATGACCGGGGCATCGGCGGGATTGGTCTTACTGTAGATCGGCGGATTGGGCAGGTCCTTGGGCAGATATGTGCCCGAGGCATTGATGGCCGCCTGCACTTCCTGCTCGGCCACGTCGATGTTCAGATCGAGCGAGAATTGCAGCGTGATGACCGAGCAGCCAAACGAGCTGCTGGAGGTCATCTGCGTCAGGCCCGGCACCTGGCCGAACTGGCGTTCCAGCGGCGCGGTGACGGATGATGCCATCACATCCGGCGCAGCACCGGGGTAAAACGTGGTGACTTGAATCGTCGGGTAATCGACCTCCGGCAATGCCGAAACCGGCAATTGCAGATAGGCGACAAGGCCGACCAGCAGGATCGCGACCATCAGGAGCACCGTCGCGACCGGCCGCATAATAAAGGGCCGTGACGGACTCATTCAGTCCCTCCCGCCTTAACGCCCACGCTGCTTGCAGCATGGGTTTGTGGCTTGGCATGGCCATGGTGTGCGGCGGCGGCGGGCTGAGTGGTGGAATGAGCCGTATTGGCCGAAGACGTTCCCTCGGCATAAGGCGATTCACTCACAGGTCGGGTTGTACTGGGTTGGGTGGTGGCGCCTTTCTTTTTGGCGCGCTCGCGAAGGGAGACTTGTGTTCCCTGTTCGAGCTTATCGACGCCATCGGTCACGGCCAGGTCGCCGACCTTTAGCCCGGTCAAAATCACGGCATAGTTCCCTTCGGTCGGGCCGACGGTAACTGGCTGCACGTTAATCTTATTGTTCGGCTGGGCGACAAAAATATAAGTCGAGTCGGGTCCGCGCTGAATGGCCGCGGTGGGAACAAGAAGCACATCGTGCAGCGTCTCGACACGCAAGCGGGCGTTGACGAATTCGTTGGGGAAAAGGACGTTGTCCTTGTTATCGAACTGCCCGCGCAGCTTTACGGTGCCGGTGGTCGGATCAACCTGGTTATCCACCGCCAGCAGCGTGCCGGTGGCGATCTTTTTGGTCATGTCGCGATCCCATGCCTCCACGGTGAGCGGCGCCTTGGGATTCAGCTTGTCCATGACCTTGGAAATGTCGTCCTCGGCCAGCGTGAAGATCACCGTGATGGGCTGAATCTGCGTGATGACCGCCAGCGGATTGGTGTCGGTGGCATGAACGATGTTACCCGGGTCGACCAACCGAAGGCCGATGCGGCCGGTGAATGGCGCTTTGATCTGGCAATACTCAATGTTGAGCTGGTCGGCCTGGATGACGCCGTTATCGGTTTTGACAGCTCCCTGATATTGGCTGACCAAAGCCGCCTGGGTATCGACCTGGGCCTGGGTGATGGAGTCGCCCTGCTTCAGTAAGTCCTGATATCGCTTTAAATTGACCGCCGCGTCCTTAAGAAGGGCCTCATCGCGAATCAACTGGCCCTGTGCCTGGGTCAGCATGTCCTGGAAGGGCCGGGGATCGATTTCGCAAAGCAATTGCCCCTGTTGAACGGTCTGGCCTTCGGTGTAGGAGACTTTATCCAACTGCCCATCGACGCGGGTGTGAATCGAGACGGTATTTAAGGCCGTTACCGTGCCCAGGCCGTTCAGATAGATATCGAGACTTCCCGTGCGCGCTTTGACGGCCACGACGGGAATGGGCCCGCCGGCCCCTTTTCCTTTGCCAGCGGCGGCGGCGTTGGCCGGATGCTTCATCCGCCAAACCACAAACCCACCCACGCCTCCGATCACGATGATTCCGACGATCAGCCAGATGACGATTGAAACCCATGAACGGGTGGTTTTTTCCGGCATCGGGTCAACACGTGGCGCTTGATACACGGGGGTCCTCGGGTGAGCGTGTCCGTTCGAATGCTCCGAAATGGTATCGTCTGTGTTCAATTTTGTGATCCAGTGTAATGCACCCGATGCAACGACACCATCGCCGCGCTGTCGGTAAAGACGCCGGTGAATTGGAATCGTTTGTAAAAAAAACAGAATGGCTGGCAGGTGGTTCAGCGCCGCAGGGGTCTGGGGCTTTGTCACATCAGTATTTACTCAAACTGAGCGTTTTTTGCGTTAGCGATGAGCCCGGGCCTAAATTGTGTCCAGGAAGTGCAAGAAGCCTTCACGCCGGGGCAAGCGGCGCGCACAACTGTGGTTAGCGCGAACAACGTTGTCGCCGCGCCGCCCCGGATTTAGGGAGCGCTCCGCAAATCCGGGGCGGCGCGGCGATAGAACTGGTTGCAAGTCGAAACCGCACTGGCGCCGCTTGCCCCGGCGTGGAGGCTTGTCGCGAAAACGGTGGATAACTTGGCCTTTACTGCCCCGGGTAATTGCCCGTAGAAATTTTATGTTATCCTAACCCTCGATTCAGCTAATACTAACGAGCGGATGGGGTGGCTTACCCACATCATCTGGGAATTTATCTCTTGATCACCACAACATCTTGTGGATATAGTACGGTTGTTCGGTCGATAGATGGCTTGGGCAAGAGCCTGTGGGCGGCCGAACGTTGGTGGCGTGTTTGTCAGTTAACAAATCGCTCTACGATCTCAACGTCGTCAGGATGATGGCGTGCTAAAATAATAACGACAGCGAAAAACCCCCGGCAGAGGATCTGGCCGCGGCTTTTCCTGCCGGGCGATTGCGCATGCACTTTGCCATGCTCCCCTCGCCCGGGATCGATCTGGTTTTCATTTGGACGGGTGATCTCATGGGCGTGCTTTGCGATTCGCAGATTCGGGAACTCATCGGCATCGAGCCGTTTGCGGAAAATACCAAGCGGCTGGGGAAAATCAGCTACGGCGTCTCCAGCTACGGCTACGACCTTCGCGTTGGCTCGGTCTTTAAGATTTTCACCAACGTCAATTCCGAAATCGTCGACCCGAAAAACTTCAGCGAACGCTCCTTCGTCACCGTCGACACCGAGGAAACCGGCCGCGACTACGTCCTCATCCCGCCCAACAGCTTCGCCTTGTGCGAAACCGTCGAAATCGTGGAGATGCCGCGCGATGCCCTGGCGATTTGCGTCGGCAAAAGCACCTACGCGCGGTGCGGCATCATCGTGAACGTGACGCCGATCGAGCCGGAGTGGCGCGGGAAGATCACCCTGGAAATCAGCAACACCACCCCCCTGCCGGCGAAAATATACGCCAACGAGGGAATCGCCCAGCTTGTGTTTTTGAAAGCTGACCGCGTTTGCGCGGTGAGTTATGCCGACAAGGCGGGAAAATATCAGGACCAGCGGGGCCTGACCCTTCCGAAAGTCGATTAAGCCCGAAATTATTCACGCTCTTTGCGGAGGTGTGCGATGCACGCCGGGATGCGTTTCATTTTCCATTGCGCCGCGCTGCTGGTCGCGCTGACAGCGGCCGGATGCGCCCACGAGATCGCTTTACCCGGCGGGGCCGTGATGGTCAGCAGCGGCCAGGGCATTTTGCGGTTTGTGCCGGAGGATAATGGCTCGGTGTATCTCATGGACGCCGCCAGCAAGCATCCGATCTATGCGCAGCATATTTTTCGCGGCGACACCGTGCTGATCGACCCGGCCCAGGACCGGATCGAAATCCGCGGACAGGTCAACGACCACAAGCAAAAGCTGAATTGCGATCATGTTTATCGGATTTACTTCGATCGCGATAGTTGAAACATAATGAGAGGACTCAGAATGATGGTGCATCGCCACATGATGCTGCATCGCCACATCAAAATGAGGACCGCTCTGTTGATGTTGGTGACGACGGCCTTGCTCAGCGGCTGTCACCCCGCGCCGCCGGAGGAAAAAATCGACGCCTCGGTCTGGGAATCGCCCCACGCATTGGGCGTCTCCCACACCAGTGCCGTAGCGGCGGTTGAAGGCGAATTGCCGCTGGCGTACGAAGTGGGCGCGAGCGGGCTGGTGCAGGTGGTGGATGAATCGACGGGCAAGCCCGTTGCAACTGCCGAGGCCCGCGCCGGACAGATTGTGGCCGTCAGCGCCCGTGGCGTAAACATGGGCGGCGCGATGATCAGCGGCCCAGTGCCGCCGGGCCATCGGTATGAGATCGTGATCGAAATCACCAACCCCGAAGCTGGGCCACCAGCGCCGGGGAAGGAAAAGAAATGAACGCAGCAAGGCTCGCATTTTCTGACAACGCCGGTTCTGAGGTACTCCGAAGAGCCGGGTCGGTCGCGCGAATAACCCGGCTCTTCGGAGTAACTCAGAACCGGCGTTGTCAGAAAACGACCTTGCACGATTGAAAGTTCGCACTGCGGTGCGGACGCTACAAAATTCGAAGCTTAGAGTTCCTAACAATATGGGATGAACGCACAAGATGCCACGAACGCCAGGATCGGAAGAAGAATGAAATCATCGGTAATTCCGTGTTCTCTTAGCGCTCTTCGCTTGGCGTTCGTGGCGTCTTGGCGTTCATTTATAGCATTTTGTTAGAAGGTCTTAATCTTAGAAACCGCTCGTTAGAGTTGAAAACTAACCCAAACGGAATCCCCGCCTCCCATGGCGGCATGCACGGAAGACAAGGAAGACACCACTATGAAAATCACGCGACGTTTCACGCAGCCGGGCCAGGACGTGTTCTGCACCGTTCAATATGACAAGCGCACCAGTCGGATCAGCAATCCCGATGGCAGCGTGGTCTTCGAGATGAACGATGCCGAGATCCCGTCGCAGTGGTCGCAGCTTGCCACCGACATCATGGTGAGCAAATACTTCCGCAAGGCCGGCGTTCCGCAGACCGATGCCCATGGCAACATCGTGCGCGATGCCCAGGGAAATGCCGTCACCGGCCCGGAAAAAAGCGCGAAACAGGTCATCAACCGCCTGGCCGGGTGCTGGCGCTATTGGGGCGAAAAGCATGGCTACTTCGATTCGGCCGAGGACGCCCAGGCGTTTTATGACGAGCTGGCCTACATGCTGCTCCACCAGATGTGCGCGCCCAACAGCCCGCAGTGGTTTAACACCGGCTTGAACTTCGCCTATGGAATCACCGGCCCCGCCCAGGGCCATTTCTACTGCGACCCCAAGACCGGCGAATTGCTCAAGAGCCGCGATGCGTACAGCCATCCGCAGCCTCACGCCTGCCAGCCTTATCATGCGCCGGTGAGCACCCCGCGCGGGCGGATGCCGATCGGGCGAATCGTCGAGCAGAATCTCGTGGGCTTGGAAGTATATGATGGCACCCGCGACGGCACCGGCACCACTCGCGTTGTCGCGGTCAAACATAATGGCAAGAAGATCGTTCACCGCGCGGTGCTCGAAGGCGGCATTGCCATAGAAGCCACCGGCGATCATCTCGTGTACGTCCTGAACACCAGCGGCCTGGGCGGGCGCTGGGTGCGGATGGATTCGCTGGACAAGGGGATGCAGCTCGTGCGCGTTTCCTTTGCAGAACAGCGCGATCGGCAAATCGCGGGGAAGGTGCGCGCTACCGCCGCCTCCGTTGCCGGTTCGTCCGATGGCTTCATGGACGAAAGCCTGCTGGAAGCATCTCCCACGCCGCTGATTCCAGTTGAGCCGCTGCCGGTGGTGGAATATCTGAGCGTCGTCCGCGTGAAGGCCGTCGGCAATCAGAATGTCTACGATATTCAAACCGAATCGGGCCAATATCTCACCAACGACGTCATCGTTCATAACTGCTTCATCCAATCGGTCGGCGATGATCTGGTGAACCCCGGCGGGATCATGGATTTGTGGACCCGCGAAGCCCGGCTGTTCAAATATGGCTCGGGCACCGGCAGCAATTTCTCCAAAGTGCGCGGCGAAAATGAGCCGCTCTCTGGCGGCGGAAAATCGTCGGGTCTCATGTCATTCCTGAAGATCGGCGACCGCGCCGCCGGGGCGATCAAGTCGGGCGGCACCACGCGGCGTGCTGCAAAAATGGTCTGCCTCGATCTCGATCACCCCGATGTCGAATCGTTCATCAACTGGAAGGTGCGCGAAGAGCTGAAAGTTGCCGCCATGGTCGAGGGAATGAAAATCCTTCCCAAGGAACAGCAGGCCCAGGCCAAAAAGCTCGGCCTCAAGCTCGACTACGATTTCAACGGCGAATCGTACATGACCGTCAGCGGGCAAAATTCCAATAACTCCGTTCGCATTCCCAACCGCTTCTTCAAGGCCGTCGAGGAAGATGGCGATTGGCATCTCACCTGGCGCTCCAACGGCAAGGTTTCCAAGACCATAAAGGCCCGCGAACTGTGGGACCAGATCGCCTTTGCCGCGTGGCGCTGCGCCGACCCCGGCGTGCAATATGATGACACGATCAACCAATGGCACACCTGCCCCAAATCCGGCCGGATCAACGCCAGCAACCCCTGCGTCACCGGCGATACCCGCGTGCTGACGCCGGGCGGCATCTGGCGGCGGATCGACCAGATGATCCATCTCCCCGCGCGCATCATCACCAACCTCCACGCACAGCAAGTCAGCACCACCGAAGGCGCATTCCCCACCGGCAACCGCGAAGTCTTCGAGCTGCGAACCATTGGCGGCTACTCGGTGAAGCTCACCGCCGACCATAAAGTCTGGACGCGCACCCGCGGCTGGGTTGAAGCGCGCGATCTGCAAACCACCGATGAAGTGCGCCTGCCGAGCAAGCCCGCCTGCGTCAGCGAAATCGGCGAGCCGCAGGACCCGCGCTTCTTCGAATTGCTTGGCCTGCTGCTTTCCGGCGCAAACGGAAACGTCGAGGCCCTGAAGCTCGATAAATGCCTGGCCGACGCCGACACGATCGAGCAATTCGCCCAGTACGTAAACGAAAACTGGGGCGACGGCCTTTACAATGATGACTACGCCAACCCGGAAATGGTCGGCAACGCCGCCGACGAAAACAGCGGCAACACGCTTACCGCCACGCTGACCAACCGCCGGCTGCTAAGCCGCCTGAAGGCGTATGTGCGCAGCGAAAGCGGCGCGCTGCGCCTTAGCGATGAAGCTTACACCGCCGGCCTGGCCGCGCAGAAGCATCTGCTAAGCGCCCTCTTCACCGCCGACGCCAACTTCATCGACGGCACATTGGAATTGGCCGCCACAAGCAGCGGCTTCCTCGAAGACATCCAGCTCATCCTCCTTGGCTTCGGCGTGCAATCCGCCATTGTGGCGGAAGGGACGAACGGACCAAGGAACGACAGCACCATGGGGAATGGCTCCAGCTTCGTCCCTTCGTCCCTCCGTCGCTCGATCCCTTCCCCACTCAGCACTCAGCACTCAGCACTCAGCACTTTTCCATCCTTGCGCATCGACTCCGCCAGCCTCCGCTTTTTTGCCGATCGCATTGGCCTGCTCCCCGGCCGCAAATCCAACCAACTCGGGGCGGCGGCTTCCTTCTCCATCGTCCGCGACGAAAAAGCGGGACACTTCGAGCGCTTCGCCTCGCTTACCTCGCTCGGCACGCAGCAGGTCTTCGACCTCACCGAGCCGCGAACCAGCTCCTTCATCGCCAACGGCCTGACCGTGCATAATTGCTCGGAATATATGTTCCTGGACGACACGGCCTGCAACCTCGCCTCGCTCAACGTCCTCACCTTCTTCGATTCCGAAGCCCGCCGCTTTGATGTAGAGGGGTACAAGCACGGCTGCCGGCTCTGGACGATGGTGCTGGAAATTTCCGTGCTGATGGCCAGCTTCCCCAGCGAATCGATCGCCCGGCTGAGCTATCAATATCGCACCCTGGGCCTGGGCTACGCGAATCTGGGAGCAATGCTTATGCAGGCCGGCATTCCCTATGACAGCGCCAAAGGCCGGGCCATTTGCGCCGCCCTCAGCGCCATCCTCACCGGCGAAAGCTACGCCTGCAGCGCCGAAATGGCCCGCGAGCTCGGCGCGTTCCCCATGTACGACGCCAATCGCGGCGACATGCTTCGCGTGATGCGCAACCACCGCCGGGCCGCTTACGATGTGCGGGAAAACGCCCCCGCCCTTCGCGGCATGGGCGATTACGAAAACCTCGACATTCTCCCGGTCGGCATCGACGCCGCCCAGTTTGCCGACTCCGACCCGATGGCCCCGCGCAGCCTGCTGGCCAGCGCCCGCGAATGCTGGGACCGCGCCCTGACCCTCGGCGAAAAACATGGCTACAGAAATGCCCAGACCACGGTGATCGCGCCGACTGGCACCATCGGCTTATTGATGGATTGCGACACCACCGGCGTTGAACCGGACTTCGCTCTGGTTAAATTCAAGAAGCTCGCCGGCGGCGGATATTTCAAAATCGCCAACCAATCCCTCCGGCCCGCCCTGGTCAATCTCGGCTATGAGCCGGGCGAGATTCATCAGATCCTGCAATACGTCATGGGCACGCTTACCCTGCACGGCGCGCCGTATCTTGAATATGACCAGCTCAAAAACCTCGGCCTTACCGATGCCGAGCTGGATAAAATCGAAGCCTCCCTGCCCGGCGTGTTCGAGATCTCCTTCGCCTTCAGCCCCTGGACGCTGGGCGCTGAAGTCATGAAGCGCTTCGAAATCCCCGAAAGCGAATGGCAGCATCCCAACTTCAACTTCCTGCGCAAGGTCGGCTTCAATAAGCGGCAGATCGATGAAGCCAACGACATCATCTGTGGCCGCGGCACCGTCGAAGGCGCACCCAGCATGAAGCAGGAGCATCTCCCTGTCTTCGACTGCGCCAACAAGTGCGGCAAGACCGGCGTTCGCTACATCCAGGTCGAAGGCCACATCCGCATGATGGCCGCCGCCCAGCCCTTCATCACCGGCGCAATTTCCAAAACCATCAATCTTCCCAACGATGCGTCTCTCGATGACATCAAGAACAGCTACGAGCTGAGTTGGAAGCTCGGCCTCAAGGCCAACGCCTTGTATCGCGACGGCAGCAAGCTTTCGCAACCGTTGAATGTGAAGAGCGACGAGGATCTGGACAAGAAAACGGACGCCGAGGACGAGGCGGACGTTGCCGCGGCAAAGGAAGAAGTCGCCCGCGACGTGGCGAAAGCCGCGATGGTGATTTCCTCCTCAGCGCCCATCACCTCCGACAACATCTCTCCCGTTCCGCACACGATCGAAAAAATCGTCGAGCGCATCGTCGAGCGGCCCCTTCGCCGCCGCCTGCCGGATACCCGGTCGGCCAAGACGCACAAATTCGACGTGGCCGGGCATGAAGGCTACATCACCGTCGGCTTATACGACGACGGCCAGCCCGGCGAGGTCTTCATCCGAATCGCCAAGGAAGGCAGCACCATCGGCGGCCTGATGGACACCATCGCCACCCTGGTTTCCGTCTCGCTCCAATATGGCGTTCCCGTCGAATCCCTGGTGAGAAAATTCGAGCACGTGCGTTTCGAGCCCAGCGGCATGACCCGCAACCCCGAAATCCCCATGGCCAAGAGCCTGGTCGATTACATCTTCCGCTGGCTCGCCATGGAATTCGTCCCAGGATTCCGCGCCGCCTTCGCCCCCAAGCGCGAGAAAAAACCAGCGCCTCCATCGTTGGCCGCCCCGTCGCCAGCGCCCGCGCCCTCATCGGAGACGCGTGGACAATCCCCCGCCGGCTCCTCGGCGTTCGACGCCGACGCTTCGGCCGGCATGTCCACCTCCCTCCCGCCCACCGATGGCCTCAGCGCGCCGCCCGCCGCCCCCACTCCCAAAAAAGGCAACGGCCACGGTCCCCGCCTCGCCCCCGACACCGCCAAGAGTTTCAACTACGACACGCCAATCGACACCCCGCCCGAGGGACATTATCCCAGCACCCCCTCAACAACCACGACGACTTCCCGCCTGGCCATGATGGCTGACCCGCTCAGCCAACAAGGCTCGGAAATGCAAGCCGATGCGCCTGCATGCGACGTGTGCGGAAGCATCACGGTACGGAGCGGGACGTGCTACAAATGCATGAATTGCGGGAATTCGATGGGGTGTAGTTGATGCCTCGGCCCGTAACTGCTTGCGTATATTGAACTTGGCGGGAGCGATGGTAATATCGCTCCCGCCGACGTCATTTTGCTATCGGCGGTAATGGAGAATGCCTAAAATCTTTCGAGTAATGAAATTGCACGACGGATGCCCCAAGGTCGCCACGGAAGGAAGTTGCTTAGGTGTTCGGGTGCCGGATGATATTCGGCCCGACAATGAAGGCTTTGTGATACCTTGCGGAGATGGTCTTTCTGTGAATCGCTCGATAAGTGATTTACCCTTCATGTATGTGCCGAAGAAGTACAAGGCTATTGCAGTTGGAGCAAAAGGCAACAATAGCTCAAGCATTTGGCGGCATGGAGACGGTCCGTTTGAGAACAGCAAAATCGACGACCGCCTTTCGTTGCATTGCGCGACACCGGTCAAGGGCCTTGTGCAGCCGCGCACAAAGATGCAGATTGCTGATTTCCAGCTCGCCCTAGCCGGGACGAGGCAAAATTGGTCGGAAGTGCCCTATGGCGATCAATGAAAATATCAAGTCTAACCTTAACGCAGCTTGCGAACTCACCGTCCGGCTTAACGAGCTTGTTGTGTTAGGGAACGATGAGACAAAGGAAGGCGACGCGCTCCGAGAGGCCTTGCACGGTGTTTGGATCGAACTTCCAAAACAACAGCGGGACTTAATTCAGTACTTGTCAGCGGACCTCGATTTACTCTCCGGTACTGAAACGGTAGTAATTTCAAAGGTTGCAGTGCCGCGAAAAAGCAGTCGAAAGCCCGGTGCCGTCCAGCCACCAAACCTTCGCCACCGAGTTAACAAAGCTATCGAACTGGGTCATTGGAAGGGCGTGCTAGACCTAATTCGACTCGATCCAATTATTTGGACGGCTGCACAGCGGGCTTTCCTCCGCGCAGAGGCTTATCGACGAATTGGTCTCCCAGCCGCTGCCGTGGCATTTTATCGTTTCGCTCTGACCCTTGAGCCGAAGGAATGGGCTTATCGAACTGGAATTATTCAAAGTCTGATGGCGGGATCAGACATTCGCGAGCTCGAGGCTGAAATTGCGAATGTCACACGCGATCCAGAGGCTCCTGCGGGAGCATTAATCATTAGTGCCGCCGCTCTCTGTCGACAGTTTGCTGCCACACGAGGAGAAGAAAGGCGGGCCTACGCGGAGAGGGTGGTTGACCTTACGCTTCTCGGCCTCGGCAAGCCGCTGGATATCGCGACCCGTGAACCGAGGTTGCGCTATCGCGCCAGATTCATGGCTGCCATCGCATTGGCCGAACTGGGAAAACTGCGCGACGCCGTAGCTCAAGCGTCTGAGGGGATCCGAGAGTGCCCCGAAATTCCCCAGCTATATATATTCCGCGGGGTACTAAATTTTCAGCTAGGTGAACAGTACGTCGAAGACTTTGCTGCGAGCGTCAAATTCGGCACGACAGACCCCGTGCCGTATGGGATAATGGCCAGCGACTCGTTTCGACGACGAAATTTCCGCGAGTGCCTAGAACTTTCAAAGACTGGGCTCTCGCTTGATCCGCGTCCGGAATTTAAAGCTATGTTTCTGATGTTTCAAGCGATATCTCAGTTCGAATTAGGCGGGTCGTCGGCGGGGGCATTACGCCTGTTTGAAGCTTCACGAGAACTAGATCCCGAAAACAAAACGATTCAGCGAAATTTTGATATCATGAAGGCGCGCGCCACGCAAGAACGCCGCCAACGGTTCACCGATTACCTGTATACTCCAGATGTGGTCACGTCAACACTGAATAAAAATCGCGAAGAATTAATGTCGGGGCTTCCCATCGAAGATTTCACCGAATCCGGTCGTCTTGCGGCAATGATGGCTTAAATCAAACGCGACAGAACCACCCTTCCAGCTAGGCGATGATTATCCCATTGCCATAGTCTCGGCCGTGCCGGCTCTATCTCATCAGGCGCGAAAAGCATAACGGGGCGGAGGAAAAGGGGAGGCGTCCGATTATTGATCTTTGCGATTGCTATCCTCCGGCGATGTCAAGGGCTTAGTTTGAAATCGACGCAAGGACGAATTCGATATTGAACCGGCTTCGCCGGCGGTGATCTATGAGATTTTCAAGGCATGAACTCAGGCGTCCGATTGCTGGGAGTGAAGCCGGCCCTGGCTTTCACCACGGCCCACAACGCGTTAAGCGTGCGGCCTCAACCTGATTATCCCCCTGCCATGGCTACGGCTCCGAAGTCCCGGTTCTGACTTATCACGCGAGAAAAAACCAAACTGCAGACTGAGGACCGCCCCGGTGTTCGACGGCAAATACCACCCATCGGACGCCTGAGCACCATGCCTCAGAAAATCCACATCACACTCGTTGCGGCGAAGCCGCCTCCTCGCATTTTGGGCCATGCATACACGATCACCGGGATGGAAACAAAACCGGCCCCTGGCTTTCACCACGGCCCGCAACGCGTTAAGCGTGCGGCCTCAACCTGATTATCCCCCTGCTACGGCTACGGCTCCGAAGTCCCGGCTCTGACTTATCACGCGAGAAAAAACCAAACTGCAGACTGGAGGACCGCCCCGGTGTTCGACGGCAAATCCCACCCATCGGACGCCTGAACACATGTCTCAGAAAATCTACATCACACTCGTTGCGGCGAAGCCGCCTCCACGCATTTTGCGCCACGCATACACGATTACCGGGATGGAAACAAAACCGGCCCGTGGCTTTTCACCACGGGCCGCACGCGTTATCGGCGCGCCCTCGGCCTGATTATCCCTTGCCATGGTTGCGTCTCCGCAGTGCCGGCTCTGTTTCATCAGGCCTCAAAAGCATAACGACACCACGCAAGTTTTGGCAACAAAAAAGCGCCCACCCATCGGCCGCTTGAGCCGATGCCTCAGAAAATCCACATTACACTCATTGCGGCGAAGCCGCCTCCTCGCGTTTTCCGAAGTCCGCTGTTCGAATCCGTGTCAAATGTCGGTATTATTTCCAAATGCCAATTCCGGGATACCAGGATTTCATGTTGCCGCTGCTGAAAATCGCGGCCGACGGGCAAGACCACACGCTCACCGATGCGATGACGACGCTCGCGTTGCAGATGAACATTTCGGAGCAGGAACAGGAATTAATGCTTCCGAGTGGGACGCAGACACGGTTTTACAACCGTGTGACCTGGGCCGTCACTTATTTGTCGAAGAGTCAGCTTATAGAAAAGACGGGGCGCGGGCGGTTCAAGATTACTGCGCGCGGGATAGAGGTTCTTAAGGCAAACCCGCCGCGCATTGACAGTCAATACCTCGATCGATTTCCGGAATATCGGGAATTCAAGACAAAGCGAGCCAAAAGCGCCGCGGAATCCCGGAGCGACGCCGAAGCTGTTGCCTTGACGGCCGATGCAGAAATCACGCCGGAAGAGCAGCTCGCGGCGGCGTACGAAGAGCTTCGCGGCGCGCTTGCCGACGATTTGCTGCGCCGCGTGCGCAGCGGCACCCCGAAGTTCTTTGAGCATCTCGTCGTCAGGCTCCTCGTCGCGATGGGATATGGCGGCGGCCAAATCGACCGCGCCGAGGTTACCGGCAAAAGCGGTGACGAAGGCATCGACGGCGTTATCCGCGAAGATCGTCTTGGCCTGGATATGGTGTATGTTCAAGCGAAGAAATGGGACAACTCCGTCGGCCCGGGCGAAATCGATAAATTTGTCGGAAGCCTGATGCGGAAGAAGGCAACCAAAGGTGTCTTCATTACCAGCGGAACATTCACCGATGGCGCGAATCGTGCCGGTAAAGAGGCGGCCGTGAAGGTCCGGCTTATCGATGGTGATGAATTGACGGAATTGATGATCGACTACAACGTCGGTGTGCAGAACGCCGACACGTACATCGTGAAAAAGGTCGACGCGGACTTTTTCGATGGGTTGGTTCTGTGACTCGTTGAATTTCGTAATGCTCAGCGGTGGCAACGAAAACCCTCATCGGACGCTTGAGCACATGCCTCAGAAAATCCACATCACACTCGTTGCGGCGAAGCCGCCTCCTCGCATTGGCGGCCACATCGGCGCTGGATAAGGCAACTGGATCTCCTCCAGCGGTCATCGGTGCAATCGCTGTAAAACAAATCGCCATGGAATTCCGCCGCGGCGATGAAGATTTTCATAACTTCCGGCATGGGCTCTCCCTGGGATGAGAAATATTCTGTTGAATTCCGGCAAACCACGCGTTTTTGCAATTTCGTGACTATTTGAGAACTCATAACTTTATGCCGGACATGATGTTACAAGCCGAGGGTATGGGGGCGCGGGTGTAAGTATTCATTACAGAAGCAGTTGTGATCGAAAATGTCAACTTTCTGCGTATATTATAGAGGGATAGAGCAGTGAGCCATCCATGATGTGGATTGATGGGTTGGGCAAAAGGCATGGGTCACATTTTTTTACTCTCGACGGCATCAACAGTTGTGTGTCACAAATACGACATTTTTTCTTATATAGTGAGAGGGCGAGTTCTCGGGGAAGGGTCGCAAATGGAGAAGACGGCTTGCGTTAATTCAAGATATGTGATGAACAGTTTGAACTGGCCGATTTTCTCTCCGGTTGATTATTTACCTAAAAACCGATGTTGCGCACCAAATTGGGGCGCGAAATGGGTTCTCCCGCACTTTCCGTGGGCATTTTTTTGCGCGCATGCGAGTGACCCGGAAGCGAAGTTTATTTTGTGAGTGGCGCGCGGATGAATTGTCGCCGAGGATTAATCCTGTCGGGTCTTGACAAAAATATTTCGTTGTC
>DASRRM010000285.1:0-6417 GCA_035695715.1 Tepidisphaeraceae bacterium | reverse complement strand
CCCCCGGAATTATAGTTCGGCGGGCAGTGCCCGCCCTACTCAAACCAGCCATCGTTTCGGTTGTGGGCGCGGCCCACATTGAGGAGTACCTCAGAGCCCGGCGTGAGCGTCTTGCATGCGAGGGTTTCGGCATGAACGCGTTACGAAAAGTATGGCGCGTGGTGCAGGTCCTGATGTATGTAGTCATTTCCCGTTGTTGGCTGATTCTCGGTTGGTTCAAGAAGCGCTGACAAAATCGCCTGAATTCCGCGTCCAGTTGGAAGAATTGCCGTCGATCATGCTACGAATCCTCACGACTTCGGTTAGATTCGCGACGGCTCGGTTTCTGTAGGGTGGGCGTACCCGCCCACCACGTTTGCGTCGTGGGCAAGGAAATGGTGGGGGAGTACGCGCGAGTACGCCCACCCTACGAAAAATTCACGCCTCGCGGACGAGGCGCTGCCGCATGAGGTCTCAGAATGACGGCGGCGCAGATGCGCCGGCAATGTGAAACGTGCTATAGGATGTCTTTTCGATGCGTAAATCGTTCTCATGTCTTGCCCTCCTGCTCATCACCGGCCTTCTCGGCTGTTCGCATTCCGAGGTGCCCATTACCCGCAACGGGCCCGGGATGCTCGCGCCGGTGCGGGTGGAAAACTGGACCTACGATGGCAGCCCCGCCAAACGTGTCGTCACTGAGCATTACATTGTTTACGCCACCGTGACGGATGATGACTTTCTCGAATCGATGGGCCAGCTCATGGAAGGAGCGCTGGCGGAATATCGGCAGCTCGCGCCGGATGTGCCGGAAAGCGATCGGCCCATGGAATGCTATCTCTTCGCCAACCGCCCGCAGTGGGCGCAGTTCACCAAGGCCAAGACCGGGGATGACGCTGCCGTCTATTTGCAGATAAACCGCGGCGGATACACCGTTCGCGACTGGTACGTGGCGTATTTCCTGGGCGATGTCGGGACGTTTTGCGTTGCCTCGCATGAAGGGTTTCATCAGTACGCCGCCCGGCATTTCCGTTCGCGCATTCCGCCGTTTTTGGAAGAGGGGCTGGCGTGCATGTTTGAAGATGTGACGTGGGATGGGCGTTTGCCGCGATGGGATTTATCAACCAATTATGGCCGGCAGACGGCCTTGCGCAAGGCGGTCGATAAGAAGATTCTGATGCCGCTGAGTGAACTGGCGGAGATGCACGCCGGCCAGATCATCAATAAAACGCCGGATCAGATCGCCGGGTTTTATGCTCAATGCTGGGCATTTGCCCGCTTTTTATGGGAATACAATAACGGCCAATATCGCCCGGCCCTGCAGAAAATCCTGACCGATGCGACGGATGGAAACCTTTTCGCCACCCCACCCTCCCGCACTGTCAGCGGCATTTTCTGGAACCCGCGCTCCGCCAAGCCGCTGTTGGAAAACTACTTAGGCGCGGATATTCAGAGCATCAACAAGCAGTATCAGGCGTTCATGGTCGAGCTGGCTGCTCAGCAGCAGCGGTAAGGATATCTGCGAATCTTGTTCTCACTGTCAGGGAAAGATTTTTAACCACGGAAGCACGGAAGCACGGAGGTGCAATCGACGTTCAACACATGTGCGCAAATGACTTAGAGCGTTTCTCAGGTTGTTGGCGCGTTTGCCCGACCGTCATCCTGAGGTACTCCGAAGGATCTAGCCGGTGCGCGAGGGCGAGCAAGATCCTTCGGAGTACCTCAGGATGACGATTGCACGCTCGATCAACCTGAAAAGCGTTCTAAGCGAAGCAGAGACGCGTCGTGCACGTAGGCGCGAAATGAGTCGAACCACACCTCCGTGCTTCCGTGCCTCCGTGGTTATTCATTCTTCTCTTGGTTGCGGACAACGGCCGCGCTGAACCAGCTTCGCGCCATCGCGAGCTCTGCCTTCTCGCCACAAGTTGGAAAATGGCTGGCACGGGCAGAATTTAGCTTGGAGAAACAATAATAATCCGATATATTGGCCTGCGATCAAGCGCAAGCGGAGAGTTCACCGAATGCATCGTCGCATCATCCACTTCGATGGGCGGGTTCAAGGTATCGGCTTCCGATACACCACGCAAAACATCGCGATGCGCTATGCTGTCCAGGGCTATGTCCGGAATCTTTCCGATGGCCGGGTTGAACTGGTGCTTGAAGGCGATGATGGGGAAATGGACCACGTCCTGAAATGTCTCCGCCAGAAAATGAACGGCTACATCCGCCACGTCGATTCTGAAACCTATCCCGCCACCGGCGAATTCGACAACTTCGCCATCCGCCATTAAGCCTCTCCTCGCCAAAAATACTGAAAGTGAACGCCAAGACGCGAAGTAAGCTCAGCGCAGCCGATGTCCGCGCCCAAAGGGAAAGAAGAATAACCACGGAGGCACGGAAGCACGGAGGTGTGGTTCGACTGAATGCGCGCCTCCGTTCAGGACGTCTTTTTTTCTTCTCTTAAGATCATTTGCGCAAACGCGTTGAACGTCGATTGCGCCTCCGTGCTTCCGTGCCTCGGTGGTTAAAATCTTGATTTATAAGCAGGAATTCGCGCGATATCCTCCAGGGAAAATCGCCAAGAATCCACTGGATTTCTGTCTTCTTCCCGAACTTGGCGTTCTTGGCGTCTTGGCGTTCAATCCATTTGTTAGTTGGGATTAATCATTTCCAAATATTAAGCTGTTCGACTGCATCCTTATGAACCTTCTGATCATTCGTCATGGAATCGCCGAGGACCGCGAGGGGATGGAGGACGCGCACCGGCGTCTGACCGGGCAGGGCCGCAAGCGCATGAAGCAAGGCGCCAAGGCGCTGCGCAAGGTCGTTACTCACCTGGACATACTCGCCACCAGCCCGCTGCTGCGGGCGGTGCAGACCGGGGAAATCGTCGCCGGGCAATACGATGGCCTCACCCCCATCTCCATCGCGCCGCTGTCGCCCGGCAAAACGCCGATGACCCTTCTGAACTGGCTTCAGAAACAACCGGCCGAGGCCACTATCGCTTTGGTCGGACATGAGCCGGGCCTGAGCATTTTCATCAGTTGGATGCTGACCGGGTTGCAGGAATCGTTCGTCGAGATGAAAAAAGGGGGCGCATGCCTGTTGAAAATCGAAGGCGAGTTGCGGCCGGCCCGCGCCAAACTGCAATGGCATCTCAAGGCATCGCAACTGCGCGATATGGGATGATGGCCTACATATACATCCGAAACGGCATGAACACGTGCTTTAGCAAGTCCGGCTCATTTCGCAGGCGTTGCAGCAGCTTGCGTATCCGGCGATGTCCGTCCGGGGTCGTCATAACGAAAAGCCGTTGCGTTGAATAATCCATCTGGATCATGTCCCGATCGCAGCACCATGCGCCGATGCGCTGATAATTCCTCACATCTGTCATTGTCTGGACATCGTTTCGATCGACTAACAGCCGGTGCAGAATGGTGCCGGCGCCCCGGGTGTCCTTCATCCAGACCGGCCAGAGGTCGCGCAGGTCGTAGCAAACGAGCGTGAGGGGAATTTGCGAATAACCCGTCACGACCACGCGGCCGTGGCCGTCCACATAGAACCCTGCGGTTGTCGACGGCCGGAAAGTTGCGCCAAGCGTCCCATTAAACGTGCCCGGCGTTGCCGAATCCTGCGCGCTGAGCAGAAGCTGCCGCAAGACCACCGTCAGCGGCTCGTCATGGCAGACAATGCCGACGGCCGTCTTCGGCGTGATGTTCTCCTTCGCCAGCGCATCCCATTCCACCACCAGTGGCAGCCCGGTGTCGGCGCTCAGGGCCGCAAGTTCATCGCCCAGCGTTCCTGTCTCCTGCACGCGGCAAGTGCGCTCGAGCAGTTCGTCGGTGCCGGCAATGCGCTGGGCCAATCGCGCCTGCTCGCGGCGATGGAAAACATACGCGAAGACGAGCACGGCGAGCGCGCCCGCCAGATAGGTCGCGGCAATTCGCCGAAGACGTTTCGCCATTCACAACTCCTTCGAATGCAATGGCCGACCCTTCGCTTGGCGGCTCGCACATCGTAGGGTGGGCGTACTCGCCCACCGATTCGCGCGCCACCAACAGGGCGGTGGGCGAGTACGCCCACCCTACAACGGTCGCCCGTTTCGGGCGCGACGAACGCCGTGGGCGAGCATGCCCAACCTACGCTGTTTCGACGCCCGCCAAAAAGAGCTTTCGCGATTGCGTATTTGCTTCTGGCATTATCCCAGATTGCGTCCAGGTTGAAAGGCATCTTCTGTCGCGCGCCTGGCAGCGAATGTCGCCTGGCGATTGGCGATTCTTCAGCCGTTCATCATCCGATGCGCACGCAAGCTTAATCTATCCGCCGCAACACACCGCAATTAGCTACATTTTGATATGGACGGCATACAATATTCACGTCGGCATTCTATTAGCAATGGATAGCTCCGAGTCTCACCACGAGGAACGACCATGCCGACGCGACAATCCGATCGATCTTCGCCCAAGCCGTTCACCTTTAATCCGCCGGTCGAGCATCCGCTTGGCCGACGTATTTTGCCGGCGGTTGCCCCGGCGATGGAACGGCTGTTTCGTCTCGACGCACTCAATGCCCTGTGGGATCGCTGCACGCGGGCGGGGGATGAGCAGCGATTCATGGATCGCGTGCTGGATGATCTTGGCATCCGATATCGCCTGGCGGCCGAGGACCTGGCGCGCATTCCCAAGACCGGGCCGGTGGTCGTGGTATGCAATCATCCCTTTGGCGCGCTCGACGGAATGATCCTGGCGGCGCTTCTGACGCGCATCCGGCCTGATGTGAAAATCATGGCCAACTATCTGCTGGGCCGGATTCCCGACACGCGCGATTTGTTTTTGCTGGTTGATCCGTTCGGCGGAAAAGACGCGGCCCGGACTAATCTTCGCCCGCTGCGCCAGGCCATTCAGTGTGTACAGGCTGGCGGCATGCTGGCGATATTCCCAGCCGGGGAAGTGGCCCACGCCGACCTGCGCACGCGCGAAGTGACCGAGCCTGCCTGGAGCACGACCGTCGCCCGCATCGCGCGAAAGGCGGGCGCGCCGGTGCTGCCGCTCTATTTCCACGGGCAAAACAGCACCCTGTTCCAGCTTTTGGGATTGCTGCACCCAAAACTGCGCACGGCCATGCTTCCGCGCGAGCTGTTCAAGAAGCGCGCCGCCGCCATCGAAGTGCGCGTCGGCTCTTCCATTGCGCATCGCAAGTTCTGCGCGGTTGGTGACGATCGGCAGATCGCCGACTTCTTGCGACAGCGAACGCTTTTGCTGCGGCATCGTTCTACCGCGCCGCAAATATCCGCGCCACCGCATTTGCCGGGGGATGTCATGGCGCCAATCGCATTGCCGGGATGCGCCAGGGTTCACTCGGCGGAAGTTGCCGCCCTCGGGGCGAATCAGCTTCTCGCCGACAATGGCGACATGGCCGTCTATCGCGCCGCCGCCGGCCAGATTCCGCACCTCTTGCAGGAGATCGGCCGCCTGCGCGAAATCACCTTCCGCGCCACCAACGAAGGCACCGGCAAGGCGCGCGATCTCGACCGCTTCGACAACTGGTACACCCACCTTTTCGTCTGGCACAAAACCCGCGGCGAAATCGTCGGCGCTTATCGCCTGGGGATCACCGATGAAATTGTCGCCGAGCGCGGCACCGCCGGGCTGTATACTTCCACCCTTTTCAAATATCGCGCCGGCCTGGTCGAGCGCATGGGCCCGGCCATCGAGCTTGGGCGATCGTTCATCCGCCTGGAATATCAGCGCAGCTATGCGGCTTTGCTCCTGCTCTGGAAGGGAATTGGCCGCATCGTCGTCGAGCGCCCGCAATGCAAGGCGCTGTTTGGCCCGGTGAGCATCAGCAACGATTACCAAACTTCGTCGAAGCACCTGATGGTGCAGTTTCTTGCCGCCAGCCATTATGTTCCCGATCTTGCCGAGCTGACCCGGCCGCGCCATCCATTTCGCCCGCCGGGGATGAAGAAGTTGACGGCGCAAGGCCGGCTCAATCGCCTGCTGAGCGACAGCGATGCGGTGGATGATGTCGTTGCAGAGTTGGAGCCGGATGGCAAGGGAATGCCAGTGCTATTGCGACAATACCTGAAACTGGGCGCGCGATTTTTCGCCTTCAACGTCGACCCGGATTTCAGTGATGCGTTGGACGCGTTGATGCTGGTCGACCTGACGAAAACTGATCGCAAATTATTGCAAAGATATATGGGCGAGGAGGGGATGGGTTCATTCCTGCGCTGGCATAAGGTCGAGTGATTTATAGCATTTCTCAGGTTGATAGCGCGTTCGCGACCGTCATCCTACTGTAAGGCACGCCTTAATGTGGGGTGCGCCCACAACCCAAAAGATAGCTGGTTTACGTAGGGCGGGCACTGCCCGCCGCTAACGTGCTCGGCGGGCAGTGCCCGCCCTACGTGAATTTCATGCGTAGCGGGCGCGGCGCAAC
>DASRRM010000284.1:0-13556 GCA_035695715.1 Tepidisphaeraceae bacterium | reverse complement strand
CCGACGATATCGTCCTTGGAGAAGAAGCCGCTGAACGGCGGGAAGCCCGCGAGGGCGAGGCAGCCGATCAGCATCAGAATGTTGGTGATGGGCAAGACGCGCTTGATGCCGCTCATCTTGCGCATGTCCAGTTCGCCGGACATGGCGTGCATCACGACGCCGGACGAGAGGAACAACAGGGCCTTGAAGAACGCGTGGGTGATGAGATGGAACACGCCGGCGATCGGCGCCAGGCATCCCACCGCCACAAACATGAACCCGAGCTGGCTGATGGTTGAATAGGCGAAGACTTTCTTCAGGTCGAACTGGCGGAGCGCGATGGTGGCGGCAAGAAGCGAGGTAAATCCGCCGATGCAGGCGATGGTTGTCATCGCGGGCACGCTGTGGACGAAAAGCGTGCCGCAACGGGCGATCATGTAAACGCCGGCCGTCACCATGGTGGCGGCGTGAATGAGCGCGCTGACCGGCGTTGGGCCTTCCATCGCGTCAGGAAGCCAGACATACAGCGGAAACTGAGCGGATTTGCCGAAGGCGCCGAGCATCAGGCAGAAGGGAATCCAATAGAGCATATGCTGCTGAGGGCCACTCAGATTATGGCCCATTGCCAGTTCAAGCAGACCATCGCCAGTTCCATTGCCGGTTGGCCCGGTGTGGCCAAAGTAGCTGACGGTCCCGAACGCCAGAAAGCAAAGCATGATGCCGATGCCGAACCCGAAGTCGCCGACGCGATTGACGAGGAACGCCTTCTTGGCGGCTTCGCGGGCGGAGGGCTTTTCGTAGTAATAGCCGATGAGCAGGTAGGAGCTCAGGCCCACGCCTTCCCACCCCAGGTAAAGCATGATGAGATTATTGCCCATCACCAGGCAGGTCATCATGAAAATGAACAGGCCGAGATAGGCAAAGAAGCGGAAATACCCTTCCTCGCCCTTCATATAACCGGCGGAGAAAACGGTGATGAAAAAGCCGATCCCGCAGATCACGCAAAGCATGATGCAGGTAAGCGGGTCGAAGAAAAACCCCGCCTGAGCGAGGAAATGCCCGTTTGGCGTAACCTGTTGCGGATCATTGCCGATGGCGGCGGCGTTGGGATCGCCCACTTCGATCCAGTTATAGAGAATCTTTGTCGCGGAAAGGCCTTCCTTGCCGGCCTCGTTGTGCGGCAGCCCAATGGTCTGAAAGAGCAGCATAAACGAAAGGACCGCGCTGGTGCCTACGCCGATCCAGATTGGCCAATGCGATTGACCCTTCAGCCATTTCGCGCCGAACAGCCCGCAGATCGCGGCGCCAATCAGCGGCATGAGGGGGATAAGCCAGGAATGTTGCACTACCCAAAGTTCGTTCATGACAGTTCGTTTTGTAGGGCGGGCATTGCCCGCCATCCTCGTCCCGAAAATTTCACTTGCTCCACTGCGTCGGCCAAATCGCTGCCAACTGCGAATCGGACAGCATCGTAGGGTGGGCGTACTCGCCCACCGGCCCGTCGCGAATGGCAATGGTGGGCGAGTACGCCCACCCTACTTGTTCGCCCACCGTTGCCATTCGACAACACGTGATGGGCGGGTACACCCGCCCGCTTTCGAATGGGCAGTCGAACGGCGGGCAGTGCCCGCCCTACTTATCCTCGCAACTGCCGCCAGGCGTCGGCGTCCAACGTGTTCTTTTCTCGGAACAGCAATATCACCAATCCCAGCGCCAGCGATGCTTCCGATGCCGCGATCACCAGCACGAAAATCACAAACGCCTGGCCGCCGAGGTTTTGATGGAAGGCGCTGAAGGCGATCAGGTTGATCGCCACGCCCTGGAACATCAGTTCCGTGCAAAGGAACACGACGATCAGGTTTCGGCGGGTCATGAAGCCCACCAGGCCGATGCAAAACATGATGGCGCCGACGGCGAGATAATGTTCGAGTTGAAGTACGGTCATAACAGTGGCATGGGCATCCTGCCCATGCAAATTTTTTCTCTCCAACTTAGAGCATGGGCTGGAAGCCCATGCCACTGGATCATGTCTCCGGATACGCCTTCTGCCCCGGCTTCACCGTGCCGAAAACGGGGATACTGAACGGGTTGTCATCGATCGGCGTGGCCGGAGCGACGGTCACCTCTGGTCGACCGGCCGGGCCTTCGTGATAGACCACGCGCTTGCGGGCGATCACAATGGCGCCGACCATGCTGATGGTCAGGATCAACCCGGCAAGCTCAAGATTTACAGTCTGGTGAATGAACAAATAGACGCCCAGTTTTTGCGTCCCGCCCTCCATCTTCACGATTTCGGCATCTTCATGCGGCGGAGGGACGCGCGGCGCCAGATTGTTCCCGCGATCGAATATCACAAACAGCAAAATCCCCATCAGCGCCAATCCCACCACTGAGCCGATGAGCGGCTCGCGGCTGACGGCGTCGTATTCACTGATGAACGACGCGCTCGAACCCGTCGGGCTGGTCTGCGAGGCGAGCATGATCACGAACACATATGTAATGAGAATGGCCCCGGCGTAAATCAGCACCAACGCCGCCGCCATGAATTCAGCTTGCAGCAACACAAACAACCCGGCACTGGCGAAAACGGTCAATACAAAATAGAGGGCCGAGTAAACCGGCTTGGGATGGGTAATGACGCGCACCGCCGCGAGTAAGGCAACGCCGGAGAAGATCCAGAAGTAGACGCCCATCCCCGCTTCGGTGCCGGCGAGAATGGCAACGAGAATCAGCAGGCCGGTCACCACCATTGCCGCCCCAATTCGGCGGAAGGAAACATCGCGCCGCGACGGGAGGAGCAGGAAGGTTCCGATGCCCGCGAAAATGCAAAGAAGCAGCACGACCGCCGGTGCAAGAATGGGCGCGGAAGACGAGGCCGGGGCGGCTTGGGCCTCGGCCAGCGGGGCGGAAAGTGCGACGATGGAGGGGACAGAAAAGCCGAGCATGTTTTTGCGCGCAAGTCCTTGCGGTTTGCGCGGGTTGGGAGTGCAACGAAACCCACCGGGGCCACGCCGCACAACCGCTTCAAGCGGCATCAGCCGCTTTGTGAGGGGCAGAGCATAGGATCGACCCAAAGTGAATGCAAGATTGTCGTGACAGATTTCACAAGTGCCGACTGGCCGTGCAATGAATTGAAGGCAAAGCTCGCGAAGGCGCGAAGCCGCGAAGGAAGACGTGAAGAAATGCGATGAAGTGTTGGCTTCGCGAAATTCAGGTAGTGCTGGAGGTCAACCGAATTGTTATTTCTTCTACTATCCTCTTCGCGTCCGTCTTCGCTGCTTTCGCGCCTTCGCGAGCCTCCCGGCATTTACTTCGATTGCCTAACTGGACGAAATCGACGGACAATTTGAGCGCCCTTCACCCCTCCGCCGCCAGCGCTCCGATCTCCTTCCCCACCGCCTTCACTATCGTTTGCAAATTATCGACCTGCATCGCCAGTGGCGGCATCAGGACGATCACATCCCCCAGAGGCCGAATCAGCACGCCATGCGCGCGGCAACGCCGGCAGATCTCCGCGCCGATTCGCCGCCGGGGATCGAAAGGCGTTTTGCTTTTCTTCTCGGCCACCAGTTCGATTCCGACCATGAATCCCTTCTGGCGAATCTCCCCCACCGCCGGCAGATCGCGAAGATCGTCCAACATCGCAGTTAAGGCGACGGCCTTTTGCGCGACGGCGTTCACCAGATCGTGCTTTGCAAACAGGTCGAGCGAAGCCAGCGCCGCCGCCGCTGCCAGGGGGTTTCCGGTATAGGTGTGGCCGTGGAAAAACGTTCGGCCTTCCCATGGGTCGCCGAGAAATGCATCGAAAATCTTCTGCGTGGCGAATGTCGCCGCCAGCGGCAAATATCCGCCTGTGATTCCCTTCGCCACGCACATTAAATCGGGCGAGATGCCTTCATGCTCGCAGGCGAACATCTTTCCCGTGCGGCCGAACCCCACGGCCACCTCGTCGGCAATCAGCAGGACATCGTATTTCGTGCAAAGCCGCCGCACCCCGGCGAGAAAGCCCGCCGGATGAACGATCATCCCCGCCGCCCCTTGAACGATCGGTTCAATGCACACCGCCGCCAGACGGTCGGCGTGTTGCTCCAGAATCACCTCCAGCCGCGAAAGTGCGTCGACGCGCACGTCGTCAGTGGATAATCCGCCACTCGCGCTGGCACCCGTCCCGGCATACCGATATGCAAACGGCGTTGGCGCAAAATGAACCTTGAACAGCAACGGAAAGTACGGCCGATGAAACGCCGGCGTGCGCCCGATCGACATCGCCCCCAGCGTGTCGCCGTGATACGCCTCGGCAAATCCGACGAACTCATTTTTTCCCGGCCGGCCGATGTTGAACCAATATTGCGCCGCCAGCTTGAATGCGACCTCCGTCGCCGTCGCACCGCTGTCGCTGTAAAAGACCTTCGCCAATCCCGGCGGCACAATCTTCATCAGCCGCTCGGCCAATAACGTGGCCGGCTCATTGGCCAGCCCCAGCATTGTCGTATGCGCCACGCGATCGAGCTGCCGTTTGATAGCCTCGTCAATTTCCGGGACGCGATGCCCATGCACGTTGCACCAAAGGCTTGAAACGCCGTCGAGATAACGATTGCCGTCGCTATCGATGAGGTGCATCCCCTGGGCGTCGGTGATGATTAGAGGCTCATCATCGATCCATTGCCGCATGTGGGTAAAGGGATGCCAGATATATTGCCGGTCGAGTTGGCGAAGGTGCTGGGTGCGGGATTCCATGGGTGCATCATATTCGCGGCCCAGACACATGGAAAACGCGAAGGGAGTCGCCACAGATGAACCCAATGCGGTTTTAACCGCAAAGGCGCAAAGAACGCAAAGTGGACGCAAAGGGCTGGATTGGCGAGCGAAGCGGTTTGCTTTCTCCCGTTTTCTTTGCGTCCACTTTGCGTCCTTTGCGCCTTTGCGGTTGAAAAAACGTCGCGCGCCGCGAGGATTTTGGGCCGCAGTAATACAGATGGACCCAGATAATACCAGCGCGATCAAGCTTTATCTGGGTTCATCTGTGGCGAATATCGTGTTTGCATTGATTGCGTGAGCGCGCGCAACATCTTCGCGGTGGCGCGTTCGTGGTCGCTGGGAAAAGTCTGATGCGGATGATGGGATTCGAACCCACACTGTTCTGGCCCTCGACCAGACGCCTCCTACCAAATTGGGCTACATCCGCGGAGGAAACGGGAGGAAACGAGGAACAAGGAATGGAAAACGAGGAACGAAAAAGGGAGTTCGTGCCTTTGCCTTCATTCTTTGTTCCTCGTTCATCGTTCTTCGTTCATCGCTCCTCGTTTCCCCCGTTCCTCGTTTCCTACATTGCCCGCGGTGGGATTCGAACCCACACTGCCGCGACTCTGATTCGCGTGCCTCCTGCCAAATTGGGCTACGCGGGCGGGAGGAGGAAACGAGGAAGTATGAACTTCGAACGAGGAAACGGAGGTTCGGCATCGATTCCTTGGAGCTTCTCGCCGGTGATGAAAATGAACGCCAAGACCCCAAGTACGCCAAGAAAAACCGCCAAGAATACAATCGATTCTTTTTCTCCTTCCTCAACTTAGCGGTCCTGGCGTCTTGGCGTTCACTCCATTCTGCTGGGAGTTCTCAGTTCCTCGTTTCTCGTTTCTCGTTTCTCGTTTCCTCAACTGCTCACGGAGGGAGTTGCACCCACACTGTCACGGTTCTAAGCCGTGCGCCTCCTGCTGTTGGGCTACGTGAGCTATTGCGATGCGGGGGAGTCGAACCCCCAACCGACCGGGTTTAAGCCGATCCGCTCTGCCAATTGGCGCAGCACCGCGGGAGGAAACGAGGAAGTGGGAACGAGCAACGAGGAACAATCGCCATGTCCCGGTCGTTTTATGGTTCATAGTTCTTCGTTTGCTCATTTCCCGTTCCGCGTTCCTCGTTGCTCGTTCGTAGTTCCTCGTTTCCCCGATTGCGCCCGGCGGGATTTGAACCCGCACTGTGCTGATCTTGAATCAGCCGCCTCCTGCCAGTTGGGCTACGGGCGCTCTCTGCCGAACAAATGACGTCATGGATCGGTTGTCGTAGGGTGGGCGTACTCGCCCACCACATTTCCATCGCGGGCTGTCGAAACGGTGGGCGAGTACGCCCGCCCTACGAAGCTTCCGTGACTCCGTGGTTACTCTTCCTTTCCTATTGTTGCGGCCACAGGCCGCGTTAATATCTTTCGCATTTTCGCGTCGAAAACTTCCATATCCGCAGGGGAGGAATCGAACCTCCAACGCCCAAAAAGGGAACGGGTTTACAATCCGGTGCGGCCCGCCAATCTCCGCGGCCTGCGGGAAAACGAAACAAAAAACAGGCAACAAAAAAACCCCGGAAAATTCCGGGGTTCTGGTGCAAAGCTCGGTTGTCGCAAAATCGACCTTACCCGCGTGCAGTAGAACCCCGACCGCTCAACAGGTTGAGCGATAAGGTGCTAAGCAGGCTGGTATACAAACGCTTCATAGTTGTCCAACACTATATCGTCGCGCATCGTCGCAGGTCAAAGAAAAAATCCGCATATTTCAGAATTATGGGAATGGGTCGGTCGGAATCGTCGGCCCATTCAAAGCGACCATTGCCCAACTCATATATTCTGATCGCCCGGCGACAATGAATCCAAAACCGCATTCCAACGATCCGCCAGCGTCACGCTCACACCCTTCATCGCCATCACGCAGATGACGGCAATGAGCCCGACGACCAATACCGCCTCAACCAGTTCCGCTCCCGATTCATCACGGATCAATCGCGAAAGGATGGCGTTGAACGACGTTGTGTTGCGATGGCCGATCATGGATGACTCCTTGGTTCTATGCCGGTTCGTTTGCAGTACCGGCGATGTCAAAACTTATCACCGATTCGGCGCCGTGAATTAAATCCGGGAAATGCAACCGCCGCCCGGCAGGCGCCAAACGCACGAATATAGTGGCTGTACCGACCATGCGTGCACTTGGGGGAAATCCCGCCGGTGCGGAAGATTTCGAAATCCTGGCAGCGCGCGCGGGATATCGTAGCGGGAGCAGCTCGCGCGGGTTTATCGGACGAAACAAAAACCGGCGGACAATCGTTGTCCGCCGGTCAAAGATCACGCTGAAGCGAGATGATTACTTATTCAATGCCGGAGCCGGCGCGGGCGTAACGGCTGGCGCTGGTGCAGGTGCGGGCGTCGTGGTTTCCGGAGAAGGAACATTACCAGCCGGGGCGGCGGGCGACGCCGGCCGCGGCGTCAGCGGCGCGGGCTTGGGATTCGACGGCAACACCCAGTGTTCGCGAAGCAGCTTCACTGTCCAATCGCCCCGCCCGGCGCGCTGCTCGGCTTCGCTCAATTCCTTGTCAGCGGCGGCGGCGTTCCCGGTGTTGTAATCGATGTACGCCAGCAGGAACCACGGCCTTTCCGACTTTGGATCGCTTTGCGTCAGGTCATGCAGATCCTTGCGGATGAAATCGAGCCGCTCCTTGGCGAAGATCGCTTTGAGATCGAACTGCGCCATCAGCAATTCCGGATCGGTGCGGAAAATCAACTGCAGGTCCATCGCCGCCCTGGCGTAATACCCCCCTGCCAGCTCGGCATTTGCCCGGCCGAGGATCGGCAGCGGATTGTTCGGGGCAACGCGGAATGCCTGGTTGTATTCCTGGATGGCCGAATCGTATTTTCCCTTGGGAATCAAATCCTCGGCATTGGCCAGCAGATCGTGCAGGCCCTTGGCCTTGACGCCTTCTGCCAGCGAGCTGACGGAAACCGGAGCCTGGTCTGGCGCGGGCGCTTTCACCTTGGGTTTCACCGGCACCGGCTTTTGAGTCGTGGATTCCTCGGCCGCCAGCGCCTTGCCGACTTCGCCCGACGCCTCGAGGCGCTTCTGCAAAGTTTTCAGCAGCGAGCTCTGTTCGGCAGGGGCCGGAAGCAGCGACGCCGTGGGGGAAATAATTCCAGTCGACGACAGTTGCCCGCTGGGAAGCTGCCCGTCAGTGATGCGTGAGGAAATCGCCGCATTGGCCGGCGCGTCAAACGCCTGGCCCAACGGCTGGTTGAGCGGTTGATTCAGGCCGATGGGCTGCGGGGTTGGCTGTCCATTGGGACTGTTGGGGTTGACCTGGGTTCCATTCGGGAGGTTGGGATTGTTGGGGATGTTATTGATGCCCGGTGCCGCCGACTCGCGCAGCTCAGCGCGCATGCGCATGATGCTGAGGGTGTCGGGGTTGACGTCGGGCAGCGCCAGCGGGCCGAAATTCCCGGTGCCGTTGGGAATGTTCTGCAGGCCGTTGCCGGGGCCAACTGTCAGCGTTCCATTCTGGTTAAAATCGTTGATGATGTTGGCATACTGCGGCGTTTTCAGGGCCTGGGTGATGAGAAGCGTCTCGCGATCGAGGGTTCGATTCTGCAAACCCTGATCGTCGGGGGTGTAGTTATTGGCGTTGGAGAGGCTCGCCGGGGAGTTAATCGTCGTGCCGATATACCCGCCGTTGAATCCCATGGAGACCGAGCCCGAAGGCGGCGCGACATTACGGTTATCACCGTAATAGGTGGAGGGCTGGGCGGAATTGCCCGGGTTATCGGTGGGTGGCGCATTGCTCTGGCGGTTGAACTGGTCGATGAGTCCGGGCGCAGGACCAGTGAATGCTCGCGGGTCGCGCTCGCCCAGCGGCCCGGCAAAGCTACGTCCGCCGGTCACGTTTCGGTCTACAACGTCGTTTGCGGTGACCCCGGATCCGCCGGCGTGGCCGGTGTTGTATCCGCCGCTTCCGACGCGATTGTTGGCGTCCTGGGCATGGCCGTTCTGGCCGGCAGCCGGATATTGCGCCGCGGCCAGGCGTGAAAACGCCACCGTCGAAATCGCGGCAAGAGCTGCCCCCAGAATAATGCTGGTTCGTCGTTGGGAACGATTGTTTTTCATGCTCGGCTCCAGACAGTCACTTTTTGAAAGCACCCTGCTCTCTACTGGCTTTTAGATCACGCCCCGTTCAGCACACAGGATCATATCAGATCACGCCACGGGGCGTCACGCTAATTATTATCGACACCGACCCCGGCATTTAGTTTCGTTTAAAGTCACATTTTACCCCTTTTGCCTCCCAATGGCGAATTTCTGGGCCATGACCCCCTAAAATTCGCTAAACCGCCTGTTATTTCAAAATGCCCGCGCACGCGGGAAACCCAAGGACCGGCGGACGGGTGTGGCCGTCTTTTTTGGCACGGTCATTCGTGACACGGGCGTCCCGCCCGTGCTTGGTGCTATTTAGGCCGAAAGCATAAGGCACGGCCGAGACGGCCGTGTCACGACGGCGCCAATAAAGACGGCCACACCCCCGGCGGACTGAACAACGATGCGTGACTCCAAACGATATATTGGGTATAGTTCCGCTGGCGGGATGCGGGAACACCCCTATCTGTAATTGTGCGGAGCTTGACCTTGACCTCGGATCGAGCCTCTCGGCCGAAGGCCTGTCCCGTTAACCCGATGAAATGTTTCTAAATGGTGAAGACCCGACTATGAACACAACCCTGCTCCTTGATGCCGACCGTCCAACGCAGCCTTCCTCACGGGAGAAACGCGAACGGCTTATTTCCATCGTCGAAGCCCGCATCATCCTGACTGCGTTTCTCGCCACATTCATCGCCTCGCGCACGTTGGTGCATTTGATGACCAGCCACCGCGTGCCCGAGCTGTATCTCCACGTCGGCCCGGAACAGACCCATGTTCATCACCTCAATTACGGCATCTTTCTTTTGAGCTTCATCGGCGCGTATCTGATATTCGTGCGCCCGCGCGGCCGCCATATGAATTTCGCCGCCGCGATTTATGGCGTGGCCATGGGCCTGACTTTCGACGAATTTGGCATGTGGTATCACCTCTCCGGCAACTACTGGCAGCAGGCGAGCTACGACGCCATCATGGTGATCGGGCTGATTTTCGCCCTGCTGGCGCTGGGCCCGGAACTTCGGCGGCTGCGTTCCCGCGGATGGATTGTCGGAGCCGTAACCGTGATGGCTGTGGTGGTTTTTGCAATCGGGATGCGGACGCCGATGAAGCATGCCCTGCATCGTTGGGGTCCGGAATTGCACCATTTCGCGATCATGTCGCCGCGGCGGTAGAAACACGGGCCGACAGCCCCACCCGCGCCAGCAGCACCACGCCAAGCCCCGGCAAAAGCCAGATCATCCGGCTTTCAATAAACCCCATCCAAAACATCGGCGCCGCGATCAATACCGCAACGGCCAACAGCGCGCGCTTTCGCCGGACCGAAACCACCGCACCCTTGGGCGGCGGTATCATGAAAATCCAGACATAAGCCGGAAAGATAAGCCCATAAAACGCCATGAAGAGGCGATAAACAAATTCCCCTGAATTGAACCCCGCCGGCAAAACGCGGTCGCTCCAAATCCCAACCAAAAATACCAGCACCAGGGCAGCGAAAAAGCTGGCGATGACATCCAGCTTTCGCGCCCGGCGGTCTTCTGAAATCGCGCGCGTGTGCAATGCCACGGTATATGCCGTCTGAAGCATCATGTGCCCCGCGATCAGCCATCTTAACGCCGCCGGCACAACCGAATGCACATTGTCCGGCTGCATGAAGCGGGCATAAAAATTGGTGAAAAGCAGCATGATGAGGAACAACACGCCAAACCCCAGTGTGAAGGCGGCTATTCCGGTGTGGGATTCGGTCGAAGCGCGGGCGCGCAGGAACGTGAGATCGAGGTAAGGACAGAGCAGAAATCCAAAGATGCAGACCGGCGTCAGGTAGAGCAGGCCTGCGAACGGCTGGACATCGATTCGTCCCGTGGGGCGCACATCCGGCAACAGGGCCGCGGCAATAAAGGCAAGCGCCGAAAACGCGAACAAGCCGCCGGCGGCAATCAGATCGCGGCGGCCGCGCCGGCCATAAAAGTAGAATCCCGCCGCGGCGGCAACCGTAATGGTCTCGGCGGCGTGGCCGACCAGCGATGCGATGATCCACCCGACAAAAAACGCATGGAACAAAATGGTGACAAGTGAGAAGAGTGCCGCCGCCGGCCAGTGCTCGCGCGCCAGTTTTGCCGCCGACCCCTGCCGGTGCAAGACCCATCCAAGTGCCGCCGCGCCGACGACGTTGGGCAGCATAAAGACAAACCACCCCGCCCCGCCGAAATCGCGGATCATCAGCACCGGCAAATACATGCCAATGCACCACGTCCACGAACACGCCACGAACGCCGCCCAGCCAAGGGCCAGGAGGCGGCTGCGATCGGGTGCCTGGGTCGGGGAGATCGGTTGATCCATGTGCAGTGGCACGGGCTTCGGAGCCCGTGTTCGCTTTTTTTTGAGAATGGAATGCACGGGCACCGAAGCCCCTGCCACTGGGAGGAACTAAACCCTCTTCCGCGCGGCCTTGCGTTTGTGATGGCGTTTGGGCGTGACATGAAACGCGGCAACACATTGGCCGACCCGCTTGTCGCGCTCGCCGGGCCGGAAACCTTGCTGCAGAATGTCCAGATCAAGCGTAATGTTGAATTCAGTGCCGGCCGCCACAAGATCGGCCAGAGGCTCGCGCGCCTTCATGCGGTAGACGGCCGGGCCCAGGCAAGGGCGAAGGAATTTATAGTTGAGTTCCTTGCAAACAACGGTGTAATCGCCTCCCACTGCGCCAAAGATATACATTCCCCCGGCAATTTCGCTGTTGGCCAGCAGTGCCCCGCCAGCCATGGCGCGATACCAGTTGCGGTTAAATCGGCGGAACGGGAGATAGGCCGCGAATGTTTGCGGATCGATCTCTTTCATCTTGATCCCGCTGAAAAACGCCAGCGGCAGCCAGAGCAAAGAACAGATGGAATGCCAGAAGTTATCGCGAACGGAAAGCTTGCTGACGAACGCCTCGACCTTGTCGAACCACGTTTTGGGATCGTCGTCCCGAACCGCCCGGGCCGGATGAGCCGCCGCAGCGGCGGCAAGCGGTGTGGGCTTGGGTCGTGAAACGGGCGCGGATTGCGGCGATGTATCGCGCAGATCGACATCGTCCATCGTGGCGGGCAAATCCAAGATACTCGCTCCTTTGATCAACTTCCCCCATTGTGTACACCGCAATCCCCCGCGCGACAATCCCTGTTGTGATACGATTTGCGATGGATTTTGGATCGGCGTCGACGGCGGTCGGTCGCCAACGGCTGATCCCTGCGCTAAAATACATAACCTCGTCAGATCGCTTCCCATTTTTCGCAGGGAACCAATCCGGAAAGATGTTTCACATTTGACGTCGCGATGACAAAATCCGAGATCGGTATTCCGGCATTTAGCGCAGTTCATATCGCACGATCTCAGGAACAACGATCCGCATTCCCAAATCGACGCATCGCTTCACCCAGTCGCGGCAGGCATCTGCGGCGGGAATTCTTTGCCGCTGGACGATCAGGGCCAAAGGCGACGAATCAAGAATGACGACTTTGACTTTAATCATGGAAATGGAATCCGCGCGTCAGGTCCGTCCGTTGCCAATCGCGTTTGGTTCATCGCGCGCTTGAGTTCATCGAATTCCGCCTGCCGCCGGGCGATTTCTTGCGGATCATCCGTCGCATCCTCTCGTTCCCATTCATCGAACAGAGCCAAGGTGGATTCGCCCGGCCGGACTTGGGTCTTTGCAGCCGCTTCGCGGATCAATTCCTCCACCAATTGGTCCGCAGCGATTCCTCGGCGCAGCGCCACCTCTTTCAGGCGCGTTTCGGCATCCGCTGAGAGTTCGATCACCATGGGGCACCTCACCTCTGTAAAGCTGGCGTTACTATAACACGGAAAACCATTATTCGTCTCCAAAAGACGTGCCCAAATCGTGGATGGATCGAGCGCATCTACCTGATCTCCGGCACCTCCTTCGCATCCACCACCCCCGCCAGCGTGCCCGGCGGATTCTTGTACCAGCCCGGGTCTTCATCGTAGCTCTTTAACTCTTCGCGAATCTTGACCACCGTGAACATCCCGCCCATCCCGATCGAACCGAACTGCCCCTGGCCCATCATCATCGGCAGCGTGTTCTTTGGGCCGGACATGTGCATCTCGCCCATGTCGCCCATCCCGGCCCGGCCCATGGGCATGTAGCCCGGCAGCAAGCCGCGAATCTTCTTGTCCAGCTTCTCCTGATCCACGCCCAGCAAATTGGGAATATCATGGCTCATGGCGTTCATGGCGTGGTGCGTCTTGTGGCAATGCAGCGGCCAATCGCCGGGATTGTCTGCCACGAATTCGCCATCGCGCGTCGTGCCTACCGGAACGTTGATCGTGTTTTCATGCCAGCGGGCCGACGGCGCGATCGGCCCGCCATCGGTGGCAACCATGGTGAAATGATGCCCGTGAAAATGAATGGGATGGCTGTCCATGCTCAGATTCCCCAGCCGCAGGCGAACGCGATCGCCCTTCCTTACAATCAGCGGCGCGGTGCCCGGAAAGACGCGCGAATTGAAGGTGAACATGTTGAAGTCGGTCATGATGCTGGGGTTCGGCGTGAACGTGCCGGGATCGACACGCCATTCATTCAGCATGATGCAAAAATCACGGTCGATCTTCGGACCGGCGGGTTGCTTCGGATGCACGATGAAA
>DASRRM010000283.1:0-24036 GCA_035695715.1 Tepidisphaeraceae bacterium | reverse complement strand
GTGGTATTTCATATTGAGCACTCCCGCTTTGGCTTGCCCGGCACGCCGGGCGATTCCCGCCCGGGCGGCGGCGAATTCAATATACCGCGCGAGCGTCGTGAAATGCATATCATCCGCTGCATAGTCAGAGCCAACGCCCGTCGCTTACGATGTGTCATGACAACACGTCACCCCGCGCCGGCTTCATTGATGATGGCATATTCGACCCCGCCAAGATCGCCGCGCTCGATGAAGACCGGCAATGACGTCATGGCGGTAAGAGCGGTCCGATTGTGACCACCAGGAATAATTTTATCTACAATATCAAATACTTGCTTGCACGAATCGAAAAAGTCGTGCATTTTCGGGCAAAACCGTGCACGGGACCCTGCTGGCGGGGTCAAAAACGCGGGTGCGTGGGGGCGATCGTGCATCGATCGTCCAAGGATCGTGCAACGCTGGAAAGCGGGGCGAGGGAGGGTCGTTGCGAGCGGGAGAGGTGACGCGGGGCGGGTCCGCGCCCGTCCGCTTTCCTCGTCCGTTCCGTCTTTCATGGTTTCATGTTCCCTTCGGCCGCCCCGCCAGCCCGCCGAACTCGCCGCCACCAATGTCCTGCTGGCATCCAACGACTCCAGCTACGTCAGCGGCGAAATTCACGGCGTGACCGGAGGACATCCCAAGGCATGAAACGGTTCCGACCCTGGGTCGTAAGCATGGCGCAATGAGCCGCGCTCGGAATCCGCCAGACCCATTTCCCGTGATACGGAAAATCTGCACGTGTCCCCATTATTCCCCGCGCGCCTTTCCCTCGGCTTCCTTCACCAGCGCCTCGGCGTTGGGATAGCCGGCTTTACGCGCCGCCCGAGCGTGGGGGACGGCTTTGTCAGCCTCCATCGGCGTGCGCATCAGGTGGGCCACCGCTTTGTAATACTGCGCTTCGCCCAGCAGGGGGTTTCTCGCGATCGATACCTCGAACCACTTGATCGCGTTTTCCAGATCGCCCTTGGCGAGGTAAACGCGGGCCAGCGTTGTCATGCATTGCTCGCTGTTGTGCAACGCCTGCGGAAAGTCGGATGCCGCACCGATCGCCTGATCGTATTCCTTCATCGATCCATACATCATCATGAGCTGATTGAGCGTGATGGAGTTGGCGGGGGAGGCGCGCAGGCTGTTGTAGAGCGTGATGGCTTCCTGCGACTGCTGCTGGTCATTGGCGGCGAGGCGGTTTTGCAATTGATCGGGGCTGACGGGGAATTGCCCGCCGCAATTGCTGCACTGGGTGAAATGCCGGGCGCCAGTGATTGGAAAAATGGGGACGAAGAACAGGGTAAACCACTGCCGGACGGTCTTGCCGACCAAATCGGCCTCACGGTTGCAGCGCGGGCAGAGGGTGCGGACGGGCGGCGTGGTGGTATCGCTGCGAATGATGGGGCGGCTGCCGAACAGGAAGATAAACCCCCGGCGGGCCCTTCGCCGATTATTGCGTTTCACGGCCAGACGTTACCCGATCATGCGACTTGTTTATAGTCGTCACCGCCGGGCGCCAGATTTTCGCTCCGCGTGGTGAGGGCGGCGGGATGAAGCGTCAGAATCACCCGCCCATTTTGCGGCTTCTCAGCCCGCTCAACCCGTGCTGCATTCAGCCGGGCATGCGCTTCATCCAGACGATTGGCCGCCTGCTCGGAGATCCGCTTAAACCAGTCGGTCATCTGCTGGCGTTTGGGACCGGCGCCATGCTCGTAAATGGTTCGCAGCCGGCAGGTGAGCAGCGCGACATTGGGCTTCCAGCGCCTGGCGACGGTTTGGATGGGATTGCGGGCCGACGGACTGGCCGGTTCGCCCGGCAGGGCGTCGGGCATGTCAGCGGATCGGCCGGTCAGGGCCTGGAACATAATCAGGTCCTGCTGGCAGACGGGGAGCTTGGCTTTTTTGTGATGGCGCGGTTTGGGAGGAAAAAGCGAAGAGACAAACTTCATCGTAACTCCGGTTGCCCGCCCGCGGGCCGGGCGAGTTGGCGCAATTGCATGACGCCCGCGTGAGGGCCTGGTTGTTTTATCCGCCACCAGGCCGGGAAATCTTCATCTTTTTGCGCCTCCGAGCCTAACGTCCGATAGCATTCGCCTACAACATACTGATTCGCACGCTGGCGAATTTGCAACACTCAATCCAGGAATCTGGTTAGGATGCCGCCACGGAAGCGGCGTATGCTGGATTGGAACGCCGACACGCTTTGCCGCAAGGCGTTGTTTGTCGCTTGCCGATTTCGCGATTTCCAAAGCCGGCGAGCAGCGAGGTAGTTCGCTTTCGCGGCGTTTACCTCTGGCATCGAATTCGCTTTAGTTTTCAAGTCCGCAAGAGGCGTGTTTCGCAGGTTTTCCCATGAATTCCACCCAACTCACAGGCCGATTGCTCTCAATCAGTTTCGCCCTTTTCACCGTTGGCGGCTGTCAGCATTCCGCCCAGACACTCCAGCCGACCACGGCACCGGCCGCCGCCCTCACGGCGGCATCGCTTCAAAAAGCGCCGACGCTGATCGACCTGACCGGTGGTGATCTGGGAATTGGCGGCGGCTTTCTCATTGGCGCAGCGCCGGGGAAAATTGCCGCACACCAACGCGCCGATGCCGTCGCCGCCGCTCAGCGCGCCGAGCAGGCTCCCGCCCGGCTTCAACAGGTGCGCGAAGCCAAAACGGCCGATCTCAATAAGGATGGGTACGTCACTTTGGATGAAGTGCTGGCCATGGCCCGGGCCGGTTTGTCGGCGGAGGAAATCAGCGCCCGCCTCAAAGCGACTGGCTATGTCTTCCAAACCACCCCCGAGCAGCAACGCTACCTCACCGACCGCGGCGTGACGCCGGCCGTGATTTCAACGCTGCAAAGCCTCAACGGCAGTGCGGTGGCATTGAAAGAGCATTGATGCATTTTCTCTTGCTTCGGGAAGACAAATCAACTTTAGGGCGGCGTTTGAATCGGGTGGGGGATGATTTGCGGATGCGTTTCTGATTCCCACGTGGTTTGCACATCCGCGCCGATTCGCGCCGCGGCAGCCATCACCTTCTCCATGTCGAGCCGTCGATCGAGTTCGGCCACAGCGAATCTGTCGCTTCCAAAATATTATTTACCCACATCGTTGCCTTCCGGAACATCAATGGGCAGTGTGGCGATCCATTCGCGCAATAACTTCACGGCCTTCTCATCCACCCGGTTTGTGGCCAGCGGAGGCATTTGCCCGGAGCCGCGCATGTTGACGCGATGGAGGAGGATCGATTCGCCGGGGTTTCCGGGGGCGACGATGCGGGCGCCGGTGATGCCGAAGGTTTCGTGTTGCGGCCTCACGCCGATCGTCTTGATGTCGCTCAGGTCGATGTCGTAATCGAGCGTCATCAGGGCGTTGCCGCCGCCGGCTTCGACGTGGCAGATGGCGCAGTTGGCGTGAAGGTAGGAACGGGCGCGGGCGTTGAGGTCGGCCTGCTCGTCGTAGGGGTCTACCAGATGATCGATGTGGGCCGGGTCGAGCGGGAGCAGCATGTCCGTGCCAGCCTTGATCTGCCGCTGGTCGGCAGTGTCCATTTTGGCGCGCATCATGTCCCCGGCTTGCTTGCCGGTCTTGCCCTGGGCCTTGAACTCCTTGCGGAGGGCATCGCTGATCGTGCCGAGGTAATCGGTGCGCAATAAGCCCAGATGCTCCAGCACGCGAAGCTGGTTGTCTTTAATGCCGTTGGGATAGACGTAGTCGCGGTTCATCTGCAGCGTCGACGGGCCGAGCACGAAGTTCATCGCCCGGCTGTGGCAGGTCATGCATTCGGTGCGGCTGGGGAAATGCCAGGTCTGCGTGCGCTGGCCGGTGGGCGCCTTTGCGTCGGCAATCGTGTAGGTCTTGTCGACGCCGGCGGCGTCGGCAAGGTCGGCGTCGGTCTGCTGGTCGTTCCAAAGATAGGTATAGCCGATCCATTGGCCGAGCTCTTTGGTCATGAGGCGCGTTTCGAGGCGCCTGGCGGTTTCGGGCTTGCCGGCTTGCATTTCCAGGCTGAAGGTTTTCACCAGCACGGTGCCTTCGGGAAATTCCCAGCCATGCGACGGCGTCATGTCGATATGCCCGCCGGCGGGAATGGCGATGAAACGCTGCTTGAGCGCGCCATCCGACCAGAGCGGGGCGTTGACATCATAGGGAATGAGGGCCGGTTCGGGCTTATTTTCCGCAGTGGAAAGAAACAGCCCCGTCTCACTCAGCTTTCGCGGGAAAGGCTTGGCGGGGGTCTTTTGCTCGTTGGGAATGAGCTTGTAAATGGCCGCGCCGCCCTGGTCCATGATCCAGATGTCGCCGGAATTGCTCTGGCGGAAGCCGCTGATTTGCAGGGTGGTGCGGGCAAGTTCCTTGTGCCAGGTGGCATGTTGATGGTCGGCGCTTTTCACGCCGAAGATGCGCCCGGTGGACCAATCGCCGTAGATGAACGCGCCGTCGAGCTCGGGGAATCTGTCGCCGCGGTAGACGATGCCGCCGGTCAGCGAGCGCATTTCTGAATGCGGATGCTCGACGATGGGAAAGGTGACGGGCGTTGGCCCGGCTTTTCGTAGGGGCTGAAATTCATGGCTGCCTTCATAGCGCGGCCAGCCATAATTCTCGCCCTTGTGCACGAGATAAACTTCTTCCCACAAATCCTGTCCGTTTTGGCCGACCCACAGGTCGCCGGTCTTGCTGTCGAAGGCAATGCGCCATGGATTGCGGAAGCCGTACGCCCAGACTTCGGGGCGAAAGCCGGGCGCGCCGATCCAGGGGTTGTCCTTGGGAATGGAATAGGGCTTGTCGGCATCCGGATGATCGACGTCGATGCGGATCATTTTGGAGGTGAGGAAATTGGTGTCCTGGCCGCGGCTGTCGCGGTCGGAATCGGTGCTGCCGTCGCCGGAGGCATGATAGAGATAGCCGTCGGGACCAAAGGCCAGGTCGCCGCCATTGTGGCCGTTGGAATCCCATTGGAGAATCACCAGCCGCGATTTTTCGTCGAGCTTATAAGGCGGCTTGCGGTCGATGGTGTAGCGGACGATCTGGTTTTGGCGGTTGTCCGAGCCATCGGGACCATTGGCCAAAAGATAGACGTAGCCGTTGTGAATGTAATCGGGGTGGATGGTCATGCCGTAGATGAGATCATCGCGATCGAGCAGCGTTTCGGCCGTGTCCGCATCCGGGTCATCCTTGATCCGCACCAGCCGGCTCGGCCCTTCGCGCGACCCAAGATGCTGCAACACCAGGCACGTATCCGCGCCCGGCTCCTCGATCGCCGCCAGCGGCTGGAAAATCTTCAGCTTCGGGAACGCCTTGGTCACCGCGAACGGCAACGGCGGATCGGGAAAGCCAACCACGTTGGACGTGGTCCAGGGCGTGAGCGCGGCGATTCCAAACGGATGCGCCGGCGCATCAGCCTCATTCGCGGCGGCGACAGTTTTGCCAATGTCGTCGCGGACGAATTTCAAGGTGGCGTAGTCTTCGTACTGGTGGTAGCTGGGAATGGTCAACGGGGCGCAGCTTGAGAGCTCTTCGCCGTTGATATTGATGCCGATATTCACCCGGCAGGCGGCAAATTTCCAGGTTTCGCCGATGGTCGGGCGGCCGCCTGTCGTTGCCAGATCGCGCCAGCGGATGCGACCTTCGACGGCCCAGCCGCGATCCTTGTCCTGCCAGTGATTGATGGTGCCATCGAGCTTGACGGCGACGTTGTGATCGATCTCGGTGGTATGGCGATAGCGTTCATATCCGCCGGTGTTGCGCTTGGGGATGAACAGTTCCATCGTGGTGCCGAGCGGATTCACTTCAAATTCGTAATATCCGCTTTTATCGACGGCCGGCTTAAAGAAAAGCTCGAAGGCATCGTTGGTGTAGACCAGTCCGTTGTGTTCAGTGACATTGGCATAGATGTCGCTGTCCTGCATCTCGGCGAAGTAGTAGAGATATTCGCGATCCCACAAAAGCCGGGCGCGGGTGGCTTCGATGGGCCGGCCATCCTTCCCCTTTTTTCCCGGAACGACGAAGTGGTCGATGACCTGGGCATTTTTCCACGCCGGCTCGTCGGCAACGCCGTCGAGGGTGATTGGCTCGTCTGTCCAGCGGCATTCGAAGACGGGCGCGGCTGCTTCGCGCGGCGCATCGACGGGCCGGGTTTGGGGACCTGGCTGTGGCTGTATCTTCGTCTGCGACTGCGCGGGCGGCGGGGTGGGATTGCATGATGAGACAATTGCCAGGATGCACGCCAGCGAGCAACCGATAAATGCCGATGGCGCAAACCGCGCGATATGAGAACGGATCCAATTTCGCATCAAATAATCCTTCATCGAGATGCCTGACAAAATGAATTGAACGCCAAGACGCCAAGAACGCCAAGTTCGGAGAGAGAAGAGAAATCTGCTCGTCTCGATCCTGTTCCCGTATCACGGGCGTCTCGCCCGTGTGGCTGGCGTAGAGCGACAAACCGCCCGTTTCTTGAGATGCCGTCGTTACCGACGAAAATGGCACGGCCGAGACGGCCGTGATACGGGAAAATCGAGACACAGCGGCAGAGATCCATTTTTTCTCGGCGGCCTTCCTTGGCGTCCTCGGCGTCATGGCGTTCACTTATTGCCTGCCTGCCCGGCAGGTTTCAACTTTACCACAGCTTCGATCTCAACGCTCGCGCCCAGCGGCAGGGCGGCCAGGCCGATGGCGCTGCGGGCGTGCCAGCCGGCGTCGCCGAAGACGTCGAGAAAAAGTTGCGACCCGCCATTGATGACCAGGTGTTGTTCCATGAAATCCGGGTCGCTGTTGACGAAGCCGGTGATTTTTAAAATGCGCTCGACGCGCTCGAGCGAGCCGAGTTCCTGATGCAAGAGGCGCATGACGTTCGCCGCACACAACGCCGCGGCTTTTTTCGCATCGTCGACGGAAACCTGCGAGGGCACCTTTCCCTTGCTGGCCAGATTCTTGTCGCCGTCAAAGGGGACGCATCCCGACACGTAGGCGATGGTTCCGTCGATGACGACGGGTTGATAGATCGCCCCGCGCGAGAGGGTTTTGGAGAAGGAATAGCCGAGCGATTCGAGTTTTTCGTCGCGGTTCATGGGGGCCTCCGAATCTTACAACACTATCGCAATTGACAGCGGGTGAGAAGGCAGAGCTCGCGAAGGCGCGAAAGCTGCGAAGGAAGACGCGAAGAATACGTCCAGAATTCGATTTCGCGATGCTCCCGCGCGGAAGGCCAAACAAAATCGATGCCTCTTTTATTTTCTTCGTGTCTGTCTTCGCGCCCTCGCGTCTTCGCGAGCTGCCCTACTGCATCTCCGGCAGCGCTTCGCTGAAAAATCGTAACCAGTTTCCGTGGAAAATTAAATCGATGTCGCCGTCGCTGTATCGACGCTCGGCGAGCAGATTGGCCAGCTTTTGCAGGTCGGCGATGGTGTTCAGGTCGTGCGGCGTTTGCTCGGTGCCGAAGCCGCCGTCGAGGTCGCTGCCGATGGCGCAGTGCCGCACGCTGCCGGCCAACTGGCAGATGTGATCGATGTGATCGACGACGGCCGAAAGGGCGACGACGGCCGGTTTGGTTTGGCCGCGAATCCAGTTGGGGTAAAGCATCCACGCATCGAGCGCTGCGCCAATGACAGCATCGCGCGCAACCAGCCGGCGAATCTGGTCATCGGTCAACTGCCGGTCGCCGGGAATGATCGCCCGGCAATTGTGATGGCTTGCCAGCACCCGCCCACCGAACAGATCGAATGCCTCGGCCATGCTTTGGTCGCACAGGTGGGTGACGTCCAGGATCATGCCGACGCGATCAAATTCGCGAAGCAATTCGCGGCCGGCGGCACTGAGCGGCCCACTAACGCCGGTGCCGTAGGCGTAGTGGCTGCGGCCATAATGAGCCGGGCCGACGGCGCGGAGGCCAAGGTCCCACCAATCCTGCACCTGGGCGGGGGAGATGATGGGGTCGGCCCCTTCCATGCTGAGGATGATGCCCAGGGGAGTAGCGGTATTCGTCGAAGGCGCGTCCGGGCCAACGCGTTTCCAATGCTCCTGCAAATCCTCGCGCGATCGGATGAGCCGCACGATGCCTTGCCGCTGGAGTTCCTGATAATAGGCCAGTTGTCCGCGGGCGATGGCGTGGGCGTGGGCTTGGTTGATGTAGTCCAGGTCTGTGCGTTTGTAGCCATTGAGGCGGTTTTGCTCCGGACCGCCGCGAGCCAGAAGTGTGGCAACACACGTGCTGATTCCCGCCCGGCGAAGTTCGGGAAAGGTGACAGTGTTGTGACCGCGGGCGCGCTCATCGGTCATGCCGGTTTCATGGCGCCGAACCTCGTCGATGGAAAGCGTCAGGTCGCGGTTGAAATACAGCGCGCTCCAGGCCAGGTCGAGATGGGCGTCAATGATGGGGCGGGGATTTACCATGTGGCAGGTTGGAAAGGATGGAAATGATCGAGCAACGGCATTAGTGGAACTATATATCATGATCTGCGCGGGATTTCCCGCGCACAATGGCAACTTCAGCTTGTCAGCGTTTGCAGAAATCGAAGCGCCTGCTTGAATTCGGCGCGCACGCCGGGACCCAGATGCCTGCGCCATTTCGGCAGCGGTTCCTCGCGAAGCCAGCAACGGTATGCCAGGGCGTAGCCGTACATCGGGGTGGTCATGTATTCGGGCTTTGGAACGTCGGTGCCAGGCCAGTGCGCGGAGCGCGCCAGATGATATCCGGGGGAATTGGCGCGAAAGATTCCCATGCCCATGAATACCGTGGTGAGATCGGTCAGCAGTTCATTATCGAATTCATCGCGACCAATGCGGCCCTCGCCCAGGAGCCGGACATGGGCCAATTCATGTGCGATGGTGGCGACGAGCGCCATGGGCTGCTCGAACGCCGATCTTTCGAGTCTGACGACAAAACGTGAATCGCCTTGATGGTAGGTGCCGACGGCCTCGCCGATGCCATCCCCGGCTTCGTTGACGAGGTATGGCCGGCGAAGGTTGTTGTAGAACTGAAGGTCGATCTGCGATGCCTCGACGCCCATGTATTGGCACACCCGCCTGGTCAACGTTCGGACGGCATCGTCGGAGCGGTCATATTTGTCGGGAAAGAATTCCTCGCTGGGAAGCACGTTCGGCGCGTCGATCATCACATCGCTGCCGAATTCATCGGTAAGCCACCGCCAGCGGCGTTCGATCCATTGGCGGGTGATGGGGTCAACCGTGCATGATGAGCTGCCGAACCAGTTGAACATTTGTCGACCCCTCATTGCGGTTAAGGAAGTTCAGCCGATTGCAAATCCGAATGCCGTCAAGTTATTCTACCTGATGCAGAGCAATTGTGCGTTCGTCGTGACACGGTCGTCTCGGCCGTGCCGGCGACGAGAAATGCGAAGAACAATCGTTGCCGGACATTCTTGAACCCACTACATCGCCAGCACGGGCGGGACGCCCGTGTCACGATTAAGAGCAAAAAACCTCCGAAAGCCTCGGACGTTTTCACCGACGCATGCCATAAACTGTCAGTTTGATCATTTACATCGCCTCGCAAAGCGGATTTGGCCGTCAATAAACCTTCCCCCGCGCATCCACGCGAAGCGGCTTTATGTCGGCTGATCCAAACCCGCCGTCTTCCTGCCACCAGACTTTGTCCTGCAGATTGATGCAGGGGCAAATGTGGTTGGGAATGATGCTGACGCGCTGGCCGATGCGCGGGGGGGGGTCGCAGTTGCGGACGTCCACCTGCGCATGTTCTTCGCTTAGCTTGGTGACTTTCGCTTGCGGGAATTCGACGATGTAGCCGTGGCCGCTGTCGGGGGCCGGGCCGCAGCGGTCGCTGGTGAGGGTTTTGCTGCCGGCGTCCAGCACAATCTGGCCGGGGACGGCGGTGCTGACAACCGTGGCGATGATGCGGGCGGCACAGTCGTCGAAGGTGGCGCTTTTGCCGTGAACGCAGTTCATGTCGTTGAAGATATAGGTGCCGGGACGGATTTCGGTGAGATATTTGACCAGGTGCGACTGGAAGGCGGTGGGGGTTGATCCGCCGGAGACGACTTTTGCCTCCAGGCCTTTTTCCTTCCACAGCGACAGCACTTCGCCGAGTAGTGCATCAACGGCGGCAAGTGCGTCCGACTGCTCGGCGGGGGGCATGGAAATCTGGCCGGGAAAAAACATCACGCCTTCGAGTTGAAGTCCTGCCGAGGCGTCGACGTACTGCGCCAGTGCCAGGGCGTCGGCGGGGTTTTGCACGCCAGTGCGGTGATGGCCGACATCCAGATCGACAAGAATTCCCAGCATCACGCCGGCGGCATGGGCGGCGGCGGCAAGGCGGTCGGCGGCGAAGGTCGAATCGATGCCGACCGTCACCGAATTCGTCCCGGCCAGCTCCACCAATTCGGCGCATTGCCCCCGGCCAACCGCCGGGTAGGCCATCAGGATTTCATTCGCCACGATCCCCATGACGCGGGCTTCGCCGGGCTTGGCGACGGTGAGACCAGCCGCCCCGGCATTGGTCTGCATGGTGGCAAAGAAAACCGATTTGTGCGTCTTGGTGTGCGGACGCAATTTGAGGTTGTGAGCCGAGGCATATTCCGCCATCTTCGCCACATTGCGGCGAACGATGGCGGCATCGATCAAAATGTGCGGCGTGGGAAGATCGTCTGTCACGTGGGAAAGTATATCAGGCGGCCAGCGACGTTGTTATCCCGTGACAGCCAGACTCAATGCAGACAAAAATGTCTGCACCACCAAGCCATCGCAAGCAATATTCGCATTTATAGCGTTTCTCGGTTGGTGGCGCGCGACCGTCATACTGAGGTACTCCTCAGCGCGGGCTGTGGCCGCAACCAAAAAAAGACGAATAACCACGGAGGCACGGAAGCACGGAGGTGCAATCGAAGTTCAGCGCGTGTGCGCAAATGATCATAAGAGAAGAAAAAAAGGCTCCGTCGGCGAAGGCGCGCATGAGTCAAACCACACCTCCGTGCTTCCGTGCCTCCGTGGTTATTCTTTTTTCTTTTGTTTGCGGCCAACGGCCGCGCTGAGGAGTACCTCACACACCCGCCGCTTAAGAATGTCTGGTTTGAGGCAGGGCGTAATCCCGAGACGAATGAGCCGCGCACGGAGGGTAATCCCGGTGTAATCGGTTTCGCCGGATCCGCTTACTTCGGGAGTACCCTCCGTGCGCGGCTCATTCCACACTCCGTACGAAACGGACAACATCATGCGGCGGGTGTGTCAGGATGACGATTGCCCGCTCGATCAACCTGAAAAACGCTCTAATACCGGCCTTTATTTCACTTCCATAAACTTAAAGCAAACCGGCGATCCCAAGGCAAACTTCGTTCCGGTCGCCTTCAATTCGCCGGTTTTTTGGTCGATGTGAAATTCCACGATGCTGTCGGAATTCTGGTTGCCGGCGATCAGCCATTGGCCGGTCGGGTCGATGCCCATTCCGCGTGGAACTTTGCCGCCGCTGGGCGTGTGGCCGATCAGTTCCAGCTTTCCGGTCTTTGGCTCGACGCGGTAGGCGACGATGCTGTCGTGGCCGCGATTGGAGCCGTATAAAAATTTCCCGGAGGGATGCATCAACAGTTCGGCGGTTGACAAATCCTTGCCCAGGAATCCTGCCGGGAGCGTTGAGATCGACTGGATTTCGTGAAGCACGCCATGCTCGGCATCGTAGGTGAAGGCGGTGACGGTGGAAGCGGCTTCCTGAATGGTGTAGACGAATTTCCCGTCCGGCGAAAACGCCAGGTGGCGCGGGGCGGCATGGGGCGGAAGGGCGGCAAAGGGCGGATCATTGGCGGTCAGCAATCCCTTGGCGGGGTCGAAGCGGTAGACGAAGACCTTGTCGATTCCGGCGTCACACGAGAGGACGAAATGGTTACCCGGGTCGGCGTCGATGCAGTGGGCGTGCGGGCCGGGCTTGGTGCCGACGCCGGGATGCTGGTCGGTGCAGGTGGGCGGCGAAAGCTTGCCATCAGCGCCAACCTGAAACACCTCAACCACGCCGCTGCCATAGCTGGCGGCGAAGAGATTTTTCCCGGTGCTGTCGAGCGAGGCGTAACATGGCCCGCCGGCCATCGGCTGCTCATTGAGGGCCGTCAGCTTCCCATCTTTTTCGATGGCGAAGGCGGCGATGGCGCTACCGGACTTGAGGCCATATTCGCTGCAGGCGTAGAGGAATTTATGATTGGGGGAAAGAGTGACCCAGGACGGGTTGATCATCTCGCCGGCTAGCTCCGGAGCGCTGAGTGCGCCGGTGGCGGGGTCCAGACGCATTTGGTAGATGCCATGGGTTGTCGGCTTGTCGTATGTACCGATGTAGACGCGGATTTCGCCGGGCTTTTCCGGCGCTGCCATCGCCATTGAGGCGGCGGAAAAGCAAAAGGCGGCGGCAAGAAGAAAATAGCGCGAGGCGGGTTTTGAATGGTGCATGATGTTCTTTCCCGATTCAGATAATCTGATGCAAAGCGAACGTTGCCGATGAATTAAATATAGCAGGAGTTGGGCACGGCAAAAGCGGATGGGTTTATCCATTCCTCCACGTAAAACGGAATTTTGGAAATTAAACGTGAAGGGGGCATTTCTTGCTTGAATGGCGTTGCTTCGCCCGCTAAAAGATCAGCAACCGGCTGTTGCGTTCAACTGCCGCGAGCCCACCAACGATTTCGCCATCATTCGGGAAATTCTAACCGGCAGCAGGGCTCTGGGAAGTTCACACAGGGAAAATGCAATGCTTGATTCATCGAAACGCGGCGGCAAAGCTCGAAGGTCTTACCCATCACGCCCTCTGTCCGCGCCGCAGGTATCCCGCGGCCAGAAGGCCGTCCGCAGCGCCGTCGAATCGCTCGAATCGCGCTTGATGTTGTCCGCCACGACCTACATTGTCACCGGAAATGGCGACGATGCCGGCACGTTGACCAACGTCGATGCCACCACCTTCGATGCCAGCACGCTTCGCGCGGCGGTGACGGCGGCCAACGCCGGCGGTTCCGACAGCATCATCCAATTCAGCGCCGCGGATTTCACCGGCGGCGCCGCCAACACCATTTCGCTGACGGCCAATCTTGAACTGAGCAACGCCGGATTTACCACCACGATTGATAACACCACCGGCAAAGCGGTTGTCATCGACGGGGGCGGCGCGGTCACGCCGTTTCTCGTCGACACCGGTGTCACCAGCGAAATTGACAACCTGACGATCCAGCATGGCGCTTCGACCATGGTCGCGGTCGTCAACGGCGGCAGCGACGGGGGCGGCATCCTCTCGCTTGGCGCGCTGACGCTCAACAGCGATACCTTCATCGGAAACCTCGCCTTCGGCGACCCCAACTCCTCGGGCGGGGCGGTCTGCAGCGCGGCGGGAAGCCTCACAATCAACGGCGGCAGCTTCGTCGGCAACAGCGCGGCGTTTGGCGGCGGCGTTTATGTCTTCGACCAGGCGCTGGATGTAACCCCCGCCATCTCCAACGCCAGCTTTACCTCCAATTCCGCCAGCATCGACGGCGGCGCCGTCGAGAATGACAGCAGCTTCGATTCCACCTTCACCCTCACCAACGACACCTTCACCGACAACTCCTCGACCGCCTTCTCCCCGGTCACCAGCCTTAGTGAACCGGCCGGCGGAACACTGACCACCGACGTAATCGGCTGCACATTCACCGGCAACAAGAGCGGCACCGGCGCACTGTTCAGCGGCTCTGAAGCGCTCGACGGCAGCCAGCCGACCCTCCTCAACGTCACCAACAGCACCTTTAACAATAACACAGCACTCGGCCAGGAGGGCGGTGGAATCTACAGCGACGACCAGAGCGTCGTCATCACCGGCTCAACCTTCACCAACAACCTCGCAACCACCGGCAGCGGCATCTACGCCGACGGCCTGGGCACGACCAGCCTTTCCATCACCAGCAGCACATTCACCGGCGGACAGGGCACGCCGGTCTATGATGCCTCCACAACCGACACCGACATCGTCACCGCCTGCACGTTCGCCTCCAACGTCGGTCCCGACGGCGGCGGCATTTTCGCCGGGGGCGCATCGCTGACCGCCATGTCCGACGTCTTCACCAATAACGTCGCGTCGGCTGATGGAAGCGGCGGCGGCATCACTTTCGACGGCACCACCGGCACCACCCTCACCATCAACACCATCGCCGGCGCACCAAGCACCTTCACCGGAAACAGCGCCAGCACCGGGTTCGGCGGGGCGGTCTTCTCCTCCGCCGACAACACCGACATCTCCGACACCACCTTCACCGCAAATTCCTCCGGCACAGAATACGGCGGCGCAATCTTTAACGAGGGCGACGACAACAGCGCCATCACCCTCACCAAGGACACCTTCACCAACAACACCGCCGCCGCCGGCGACGGCGGGGCGGTCTATGACGGCGGCGGCCTGGCTTCAACCTTCACCTCCACCAACACCAACTACACCGGCAACTCCGCCCAGGGCGGCGGGGCCATTTTCTCCAACGGAACCACAGGCACCGGCAGCTCCGCCACCATTACCGGCGCAACCTTCTCCGGCAATACCGCAACCTCCGACGGCACCAACGACGGCGGCGGCGGGGCGATCGACGCTGCCCTCGACACCCTCACCCTCGGCACCGACACATTCACTGGAAATCGCTCGCTGAACGCGCCGGGCGGCGCGGTGTCAGCCGATGTGCAGACCCTGACCGTCACCGCCAGTTCATTTGCCAATGACCTGGCCGATGGCAACGGCGGCGGCATTGCCTTCAACGGCGGCGCTGCCTCCATCAGCGGCGCCAGCTTTACCAACGAAATCGCGGCAGACGCCGGCAACGGCGGCGGCCTCTATGCCGTGGCCGTCGACCTCGCCCTCTCCCAGGATCAATTCACCGGCGACCAGGCGGCGCAGATTGGCGGCGGCGTGTATGCCAACGTCTCCGACAGCAACGCCGTCTCGCTCCTCATCAACCAAAGCACCTTCGCCAACGACTCGGCCACCAACGACGGCGGCGGCCTTTACATCACCGAACCCACCTTCGGCGCGTCGGCCGACATCTTCAACAGCACCTTCTCCGACGATACCACCGACTTCAATCTCGGCGGCGGAATCGACAGCGGCGTCGACGTGCTGACCATCGCCAACAGCACCTTCAACGGCGACCGCGCCGGAAGCAATGTGGGTGCGGGCAACAACGTCGGCGGGGGCGGGCTGGCAATCGATACCAACGCCGCCAGCGGCGCGGGCGGCTCAACCATCACCGTCGTCGACAGCACGTTCAGCGGCAACGCCGCCGGCCTGGGCCTGGGCGGCGGCATCAGCAATACCGTGCCGGGCAACAACGTCACGCTCGACGGCGATATCGTTGCCGCGAACACCGCCACCGGATCCTCCACCGCCAACGATCTCGCCGGTAATTTCGACGCCGGCTCGATGTCCAACCTGATCGGCGATGGAAGCACGCAAACGTTCATTGTGAACGGCACCAACGGAAACATCGTCGGCACCCACGCCAGCCCGATCAACCCACTGCTGGCACCACTTGCCAATAATGGCGGCCCAACCCAAACCATGGCGCTGCTGGCGGGCAGCCCCGCTTTCGGCGCGGGCGCGGCCTTCACCGTCGATGACCCCAGCAGCAACAATGTCACCGCCTTCGACCAGCGCGGCGTGGCGCGGCCGCAGTCGCAGGGATATGACATCGGCGCTTATGAAACCCTCCCGGCCGACCATTTCATCTTCACCTCCGTTCCGTCTTCGGTCGTGGCCGGGACTTCATTCACCGTCGGCATCGAAGCACTCACTTATCTGAACACACTTGATACTTCATTCGGCGATACCGTCAGCTTCACCGCCACCGGCGCAACCACCCCCGCGCTGCCGGCGAATGTGACCTTCGTCAACGGTACCTACACGCTTAATACCGCCTTCGTCACCCCCAGCGCCGGCGGATACACCATCACCGCCAGCGATACGGCAACCGGCACCATGGTCCTGCCCGCCACCACCACGCCGATCGTCGTGACAGCGCCTGTCGCCGTCACGCCGACGCTGAAAATCAGCGGCGTTACCGTGACCAAGACGACGTCGGGCACGTACCCCATCAAGTTCCCGATCACCCTCTCCTCGCCGGCCCTGGCCGGCGGCGTCACGATTCACTACGCGACCGTGGGCGGCACCGCGTCCAACGGCGGCAACGATTACGTCGGCGTGACCAGCGCCACATTGACGATCCCCGCCGGCGCAAGTTCCGGCACCATCACCATCACCGGCAAGGGCAATAAGGAAGTCTACACCTCCAAGATGTTCACCGTCGTGATCAGCAGCGCAACGGGCGCACATTTGGGCAACACCACCGCCACCGGAACAATCCTGAGTAGTAATGTGGTGGTCAGCACGCCACCGGCCGCCTCGATCAACGACATCACGCTGACGCCGGCCAACACCGGCCTGACCTCCTACACCTTCACCGTCGCGCTGAGCAAGCCCGCCGGCGCGGGCGGCGTGCAGATCACCTACCGGACCGTCGAGGGAACCACCTCGTCCGGCGCCGGCGCTTACGTCGGCATCAGCAGCGCCACGCTGCACATTGCCGCCGGCGCTACCAGCGGGCAAATCACCATCATGGTCAAGCCCCACACCGGGCCGTCAAAGAACTTCTTCGTCATGCTGACCGCCGCCGTCGGCGCAACCATCGCCGACGGGACCGGCATGGGAACCATCCTGTGAGGGTGGTGGCCGGTGATTTCAACTCGATGGCCGGGAGAAACCGCGCCTTCACGACTGCGCGGCAAACGTCGCCGAACTCACGATGAGATTATTCGCCACATTCGCATCGTTCAGCGTATTGGACGGATCGAGAAGCGCCAGCAGGTAATAGGTTCCCGCCGGCAAGGCGCTCGGCACCATGACTGATTCTTTAAATGCCTTGGATGCACCAGCCTTGAGGCCCAATTTCACGCCATTCACCGTTGCGAGCATCTGGCCGTTGGCGGCGGTGCCGTCGCTGGAAGCGAGGAATTCGATGGCGATCGCGCCGCTGGCGGGGGCGCTGCCGATGTTGGCAATCGTGAATGAGACGCTGGCGGATGAGCCCAACGTAACGGACGAGGGAACGAGCAGCTTGCTGCCGGTCAGGTCGACGCCGCCTTTGCTGATGCTGACGGCGCCGCTGGCGATCGTGTTGTTGGCGACGTTGGTTTCCGAAAGCGATGTGCTGCTCACCTGGGCGACGATGTAATAGCTGCCCGCCGCCAGCCCGGCGGGATAGGCGAAGCTGAATTTGAATGATTGTGAGCCGTTTACTTTCAGGTGCACATTGCCGGGGAGCGATTTAATCAGCATGGGATTGTTGTCGGCGGCCGTGTCGGTCGATGCGTAGAGATTCACCGTTACCGCGCCCGTGGCGGCGTCCGGGCCGGTGTTGTTCACCAGCACTGCTACGCTTCCCTTGGCGCCGCCGACCACCGATGCGGGCACTTTTCCCACCAGGTGGGCGACGAGATCGACGCCGCTGGTGACGATTGCCGCCTCGACTGTGTCGGTTCCGCTGGTGCCGACGTCGAGGAGTTCGCCGCCGGGGGTGGTGGTGACGGTTCCCTGGGTGCTTTCCTTGAACGCCTGGAATTCCTGCATCAACATTCCGGTGGTATCAGCCGGCGAGAGCAAACGGGCAGGGGCGGCGGTGGTGGATTCGAGGGTGATGATGGACGTGCCGGTGGCGCTGAAGGTTTTGTCCAGCGCGCCGTTGGCCGTGTAGCGCGCCAGGGCCACTTCCAGCTCATTGGGCACGACCGAAGTCAGGCTGGCGTTGGTTCGTCCCGAGGCGACAATGTCGCCATTGGCGGCGATCACAATCTTGGTGATGGCGCTGGGCTGGCCGAAGGACGTGGTTACCGCGCCGTGGCTAAATGCACCGACGGCTTTGCCCGAACTGGTAAATTCGGCCAGGGCGAAATCGGTGGAGAACGTGCCATCGGCCATCGACCCGGTGGCGCTAAACCCGCCCACGACAATCTGCTGATTCTTGGTGATGGCAACTGAAGCGGCTTCGTCATCGACGCCGCGAATGCTCTTGGTGACTTTGCCGCCGGCGCCAAAGGCCTTGTCCAAAATGCCGGTGGATTTCAGCCTGGCCAGCGCGATTGCGGTAACGCCGGTGGCGGTATTCTCCGTCGATCCGGCGAGCACGATTTCGCCATTTTTCTGCAAGGCAATTCCCTGGGCCGCATCAATGCCGCCGGAGAAATCCACGAGCACTCTTCCCGTTCCGCCGAAGCTGCTCAGCAGCGCCCCGGCCGGCGTGTAAGCCGACACGGCCATGTCCTGCGTGCCCGACGCATCAGACGTGCCGGCAACAAAGAAAACGCCGTCGCCTCGCACAGTGACGGCGTGCGCCAGATCCGTGGATGGCGTGCTTCCCGTGGCAAAGTTCGTCAGCACCATGCCGGTCCCATTGCCGAAGGTGGTGTCGAGGGAACCGTCGGCGTTGTACTGCGCGATGGCGAATTCCGAGCCGCTCGTGCGCACCGAAGTGCCGACGACGAGAATCTTGCCGCTGGGAAGGATATAGACGGCGGCCGCCTGGTCATCGCCGCCGAAGTCGGTGGTGACTTTTCCGTCGGTGCCGAAGGTGGTGTCGATGCTGCCGTTGGCGGTGTATCGCGTGAGGGCAAAGTCGCCGTTGCCCGGCGTGCCGGTGGTTCCGACGATGACCGATTTTCCATCGCTCTGCACCGCCACGTCGGCGGTGGTGGTGATGCCGACGTCATGCACGGCCAGACCATTCACGCCGAAGTTCGGGTCCGGCGAACCGATTTTCACCGGCAGCGCCTTGACCACAACCGCCTGCCCGGGAATGACGACGTCAGCGGCGGGGGAGATATAGGTGTTGGCGCTTCCCTCGGTTTCCAACGCGGGCATGGTGCTGGTGATCTGCACGGCAACGTGATAACTGCCGGCCGGAATATTGGCGGGAATGACGCCTTGCAGCGGTCCGGTGGTCGAGCCGGGGCCATCGACCTGGCCGATCTGCATCGAGTCGAGCACGATGTCGTCGCGATTTCCGAAAACCGTATCCTGCGATAAATCGAGTTGGACGGTCAGCACGCCGGTGTCGCCCGGGCCGAAATTCTGGGCCGTGCCGGTCAGGGTAAAGGTATCGCCGGCGGCATAATTTCCGGCGGTGTAAACCGGATTAACCACCGTGATGTAAATATTCGACGATGGCATTGCCCGTGAAGGCCCCACCGTGATATCGTTCGTGGTCCCGACAAATACGTTGTTCGTCTCGTTGGTCTCGGCGACCTGATTCGCGATATCCATCACCGCAATTAAGTGATACGCGCCGGGCAGGGCGCTATCCGGAAGCGGGGCGGAAATCTGGAACGTGCCGCTGCTATTGGCCGCGGCGGCCGCCAGCGGAATTGTTTCCAATACCACATCATCGGGATTGCCGTAGACGGCATCCTGCGACAACACGATCTGCATCAAGAAACCAGCTCCCGTTCCCGCCGATCCAGTCACGCTGAACTGCCCTGATCCCGTAATATCATCACCGGCCCCATACAGGCCCGGCGTGTCGGTCAACGTGGTGACGGCCAGATCAACATTCGACGCCACCGCCGCCCCGGCCATGGTCGTCAACACCAGTGCCGACGGCCCGGCATTGCTGCTGAACGTCACGTTGGCCGAGGTCAATCCGCTCACCATATCGAAGGCATTGCTCGATCCGCCATAGGTGACGACGTTATACGCCGACCCGATCGGCGGCACATAACCGGGGGCCAGCTCGATGTTCAACGCGCCGCCAAGCGATGCGTTTCCGGTGACATTCAATTGCCCGGCGTATCCATCGCCGATCAAAACATCGACAGTTGACCCCGAATCCACGGCAAAGTCCTCTTCAATCCAGATGTCCCCGCCGTTGGCAGATAATGTGCCTTCGAAATGGATATTTTGGGCGTCGATGACAATGGATTGGTTGGGCGAATTAGCGGATACAACGCCGAGCATCGTCACCCCGCCGGCTGAGCCGATCGTTTCGATCGTCCCGGAACTTCCTTCGATGGTAATGTCCGGCCCGATAAGCGCGCCGGCCATCGTGTCGTTACTGATAAACTCATCCAGTCCTGAATCGTTCCCGCCGAAAACAAACGTGCCCGTCCCGTCGACAAATTGCTGCTCGCTGTTTTCCAGCGTCACCGACGTCGGCAGCGCGTCCGCCGCGATCGTGATCGTGGCATTGTTCATAATCAGGTTGTTGATGATGTTCAGGTTCACGCCGTCCGGCACGGTCATGTTTCCGTCGAGGGTCACATTGCTCAGCGTGGCGGTTTGTCCGACCGGCATGAGCGACCCTGCGCCGGTGAATGCAATCGTTCCGCCGTCAACGGTGCCGCTGAGCTGCCATGGGCCGCTCTGGTCGGTGAAGGTTTGCGTGCTGCCGTCCAATTCCAGCGTGCCGGCGATATCCAATGTCCCGCCGGTGAACGCCACTCCGGGAATTGAGCTGATCGTCCCGGTGAAATTGATCGTCGAGTTGGTTTCATAAAGCATGGCCGACCCCAGCGTCGGCTCGATGTTGAGAATCGCCCCGTTGGTCGCGCTGACGATCCCCTGGTCGGTGGTGGACGAACCGGCGATCGAAAGCGTCAGCCCGGCAAGGTTGGCGTCGATATTCCCCAGGATCAAATCGTCGGGCGTCAGCGCCAGCAGGCCTGCGCCTTCTATTGCAACCGTGGAATTGACCGTCAGTCCCGAACCGCCGCCAATGCTGGACATTTCTCCGCCGAGCAGGGCAATCGTGCCGGTTCCGCCCAGCGTCTGCGGCGCGGCGTCGTCAAATTCCAGGAGGCTGTCGGTTTCCAGAGTGATGGTCGTGCCGCTGAGCATCAGCCCGTTGATGACATGCAGCACGGCATTGGCCGGGACATCCAGATCACTGTCGAGCGTCACGTTGGAAAACGTTCCCCCCGCGATGGTTGGAATAAGCGTGTCGGTCCCGGTAAACGCCAGATGCATGTCTTGAACCGTGCCCCCTTCGAGGTTCCACGGGCCGGTGGCGGCGTTGAGGGTGGCAGTTCCGCCGAAAAAGTTCAGCGTGCCGGTCAGGTTTACCGTGCCACCGGTGGCGGTGATGTTGCTGATCGACCCGTAGGTCGCGCCAAGGTTCAGCGTGGAATCGGTTTCGCTGATGCTTCCGCTGACGCCGAGGTTGGCGTTGTCGGTGAGCGTGCCGCCGCCGATGGCCGAGATGCTTCCCAGGAGCGAGGAGGCATCGCCGGCAAGGATGATGGCCTGCCCAGGCATGGAGGCGGTAATACTGCCGATGATCGTCGCGTTTCCGCCGGAATTAATCGCCTGGATCGTTCCGCCGGAGCCGACGATGGATGCCGTCGCGTCCAGCGTCGTATTCCCCCCGGCATTGTCGAAGACGACGAAGTTATTCGCCGGCGTGACTCCCTCCAGATCAATCTGCCCGCCGGCAATATCCTGATCTTCATTGCTGAGGAAGTTCAACGTGGTCGCGCTCTCGGCGGCTTCCAGGGTGACATTGGCACCCACCATCGTCAGCCCGTCGGTGACGGTCAGGCTCGCACCGTCGGGGATCATTAGATCGGAATCGAGTGTCACATCGTCAAAGGTGCCGGTGTCGGACGTGGGGATGAGCGAATTGCCGTTGGTGAAAACCAGCGTGCAGGTGCCGACCATTCCGCCGGTCAGGTTCCACGAACCGGTCTGGTTGTTGAAAGTGAAGGTGCCGCTGTCAGAGCTGAGAAACCCGGCCAGATTGATGGTTCCGCCACTGCGCGTCACGTTTGTGATGTCGGTCACGATCCCGCCGAGGAGCAGAGTGGAATTGGTCTCGGTTATCGACCCGTTGCTGCCAACGTCGGCATTGATGTTCATCGTCCCGCCGTTGAGCGCGGATATCGTTCCTTCGTTGTCCCATCCCTGCCCGTCGATATTTACGCCGCTGCCGATGGCATTGGCGCTGATCGCGCCGTTGAGGGTGATGGTTCCCGCGCCGGCGGCGGTGGCGATGGTTCCGCCGGCCCCGGCGATTGCAATGCCCGCGCCAATGGTCAGCCCGCCTACGGAATTATCCAGCGAAACCAAATCCAGACTCGGCGCGCTTCCCCCCAGCACGATGCCGCCCGTTCCGTTGATGCTGGGTGATGAGCTCAGGTTAAACGTCACCGCGGTGGATGTGGTGACGGCGGAAATGACAATGTTGGCATTGTTCAGCGTCACGCCATTGGTGATGGTGAGGTTCGCCCCATCGGGAAGCGATATGTCAGAATCAAGCGTCGCGCCATCCAAAACCCCGCCGGTTGGCGACACCATCAGTTCTCCCCCGGTGCCGGTGATGGTCGCGCCACTCAAGATGCCGCCGGCAATAGTGAATGATTTGGTCAGACTCACGGTCGTCGCCACGGTCAGCGATCCGCCGCTGAGGATAAACGGGTTGTTGCTGGTGATGCTGTTGACGGCATCGTTGCCGGTGGAATGCGTGACGGTAATGCCGGGCGAGGTGTTAATCGTCACATCATCGGCGGCGGTGGGGATGGCAGCGTTGCTCCAGTTGGCAGCCGTGTCCCAGTCGCCGCTGCTGGCCCCGACCCAACTAACCGCCGCCAAAAGCCGCCGCGGCTCCAGCCCCTCTGCTGAAAAAAGGCAGTGACGCAAGGTGGTTTGCGAATGGCGTGAGGCGCCAACCGCCAGTTTGAAAATGCCGAGAATCCGCGCGCGAATCGATGCCGAGGGATATGCGATCATGGACGTCCTTGTCCCAAAGTCGTGATGGGGGTCTAGCCCGTTGTAAGCCGGTAACCATTGCCCGGTGCTATTGGAGTAAGAGTGTAGATTCCGGCGGGCGCAATCACAAGTGGGCAGGTACAACAAGGCCGGCACGCATCGGCAAGGTTCTGGCTCGATGCCGGAGGGATGTCCCGGCGTTTCAGCCGCCTGCGTTTGATTAAGCCGGGAAAAAAGCAACCGGCCTGCGCGGCGAATCGCGAATTCGCCACGCAGGCCGATTACGCTCTCGGGCCGATTCTTTGGCGACCTGCTCCCGGCCCGGGCCCGCCTCGGCCCGCTCAGCTTGAGGCATGTTCTTGCGAAACGCCTCAGGCAGACGGTTTTGCCGCGACTGTCTCCGCCGCGGCAACCACCCAACGGGGTGGCATGGCGGTTTCCCAATTAAGAAGGCCGTGGGGTCTCGCTCAGCAGCGTAGGAAGGTCTTGCCGTCCTTTTCAGACGGCCCGGCCCACCCGCGCTCCTATATCCCGGACCCGTTCCTAGGATCAAACCTGCTTCGCACACGGTTACCCGCGCGCTCACAGGCCCTGGGTCCGATGCCGCCAGAATTGGGGGTCTCTCACCCCGCAGTTGGCGGCATCACTGGCGGCGACTCTAACCCCGATCGCCCGTCGGCGTTTTCACGCCGGGTGGTGGTGAGGGGTGGCCTTGTCGCTGGCCGCCGGCTCCCGCCGTGCCCGCATTTATTTGCTTCGCACGGCTGACTGTGAGGGCCGGACTCCGTAACGGGAGCCTTTACTAATTTCGTCGTTCACTTTCGTGCCCGACGACGAGGAGAAATATACAAAACACAGCCAAAAAACGCTAAAAAATTCAATTATGGGTCGTGAAGTTATCCACCATGTTTCGTAACTGTTTGAAGGCAAAGGCGCGGGATTGTGCATAACGCGGTGGATAAGTTGGGGGATGAAGAATTCGGAGCAGGGAGTCAAAATCCCGAAGGGGACAAAATCGCGAAGGGGACAGTCCCCTTCAAAGCTAAACCCCAATTGCTATGGCCAAAAACCACGAAGGGGACTGTCCCCTTCGTTTCCCTTTTATTTCGCCGGACTTTCCCGAAAGATAGGTTGATGCCCAAACGCTTGCCGGTCTTCGCTGCCTCGACTGTAATTAGTTCCGGGCAGCGATGATCCGGGGGGCCCTGTAGCAATGCGGCCGCGCGTTCGATCCTGCCCGCCCGCGAACGATGAACATGGGCCAGCCGATCGGGCCGTGGGGGCGAGAAAAATCGAAGGGGACAGTCCCCTTCGAAGCCAAAACCCTCCATTTCTAC
>DASRRM010000282.1:0-10917 GCA_035695715.1 Tepidisphaeraceae bacterium | reverse complement strand
TATTGGACGCAGCCGGACCCGGCTGACATTCGAGATGGCGCCAACTCCGCGGGCGACTACAGCATGGTCTACCGGACTGACAGCACCGCCCGGAGCACGGTTGTCTCCAGCATCCGCCTGGAACTATTGCGGGAGGGAATTCAGGACTTCGAGAAGATTCGGATTTTGAAAGGAAACAAAATCCTTGAGGCAGAGGTGGCAAAATTCTCCATCGAATCCGGCAAGGACGCCGCGGTGCTGGTTGAGGAGGCCGAGCAAGTGCTAAAAACCGCCGCAAAAAGCGACAAGCCTTGCGATTTCAGCTTGGCCCAACAATACGTTCCGCGGTCCGCTTGAGAAATTATTCGTGGCATGGGCGGCCCGCCCGTGTCTTTGCTTCAAAAAACCATGGGCGAGGCGCCCATGCCACGAAACTCTCAAGCTCAGCGCGGGCTGGCCTGCCGTTGCCATCGTTCCGCAAGCAAAGCGGCTTTCACGGCGTTTCGGATGCCGCGCCGGGCCTTACCTCCGGCTGCGCTTCGGGGATGCTGCGGGGAAGGAACAGGCCGTTATAAAGCAGCCCGGCGATGGCCGCACCGATGATCGGGCCGACCCAGTAAATCCAGTGGTTGGCCCACACCCCGCCGACCAGTGCCGGGCCGAATGAGCGGGCGGGATTCAGCGACGCCCCGGTGTATTTACCGCCGACCAGAATGTCGATCACAACCGTCAATCCGATGAACAGCGACGCGAGTTTCTGCGCCCGCATATCGACAGCGGTGCCGAAAATCACGAAAACCAGGAAAAACGTCAGGACAATTTCGATGATCAGGCCCTGCATTACCGTAACGCCCGGAGCAAGCGCCGTCGCCCCCGCCGCGGCGGCATTGGGCGCATCGTGCGGCGTGGTAATCATGACCGTCAGCACAAACGCCCCCAGCGTCGCGCCGATCAGTTGCGATACGATGTACGCGATCGCATCGGGGAGTTTGATCTTGCCCGTCAGCAAGAGCGCGATCGTGACCGATGGATTGATATGGCAGCCCGACACGTGTCCCGTCGCCGCGACCATGACCGCGACGACAAACCCGAACGCCAGCGCGATCGGCAGGAGCGATCCGCTGGTGCCGCTGATGGAGCCAACGCCGATCAGCACCAGGGCGAAGGTGCCGATGAGTTCCGAGATGTACAGTTTCAGTTTTTCCACGCGCCGCTCCGCCAGGAAGACAAGGAAATGCAAATGCGCCGCTGGCGGCACGAGGAAGAATGTGAACGAACGCTTCGATGCCGCGAGGCAAGTCTGTATCATTTACCGGCGCGATAATCAACGTGATCGCTTAACGGCGATGTGCAGAGCAACGGAGGTTAACTGTGGCAAAGCATGACAGATTATGGCCGGCCTGGCTCATCGCCTTCGCATTCGCGGCATTTTGGCCGGGCGGACAAGCTCTCTTTGCCGCCGAGGCTCCGTCGCGGCCCAACATCTTGTTCATTCTCGTCGACGACATGGGCTACGGCGATGTCGGCGTGTTCTGGCAAAATGCGCGCGGGCAGGAGCCGGCGCTAAAGACCGTCAATCTCGACAAAATCGCCGCCGAGGGGATGCGGCTGACGAATCATTATTGCAGTTCGCCGGTCTGCGCGCCCTCGCGGGCGTCGCTGATGATGGGGTTGAACCAGGGGCATTGTCCGATTCGCGATAATCAGTTCGATAAGCCGCTGCCTCCCAATCACACGCTCGGCAGCGTTTTGAAAGCAGCCGGGTATGACACGGGGGCGGTTGGGAAATGGGGATTGGGCGGAACAGCGCCGCCCTGGCCGGGCCATGCGCTCAATCGCGGGTTCAACGAATACTACGGCTTCATGCGCCACGGCGAGGCACACGAGCATTACCCCGGAAATTCCGGCGTCATTTACGATGGTATGGAGCCGGTCAGGCAGGGAATTGACGGCGCGTATGACAGCGATCTATTCACCGCGCGGGCCAAGAAGTTCATCATCGACCATCAAACCCATCGCAAGGATAAGCCATTTTTCCTCTATCTGGCGTTTACGCTGCCGCACATGAAGATGGAGCTTCCGCCGGCGGCGTATCCGGCGGGCGGCGGGTTGCATGGCGGGAATCAGTGGCCGTTTGTTCCCTATGGCAAGCCAGACTCTTACGTCTATCCGCAATTTTCCGGGAAAAACTGGCCCGAGAAGGAAAAGCGCCATGCATCCATGATCTGCCGGCTCGACGAATGCATCGGCGACATGATGCAGTTGCTCAAAGACCTGAACATCGACGACAACACGCTGGTGATTTTCACTTCCGACAACGGCCCGCACGAAGAGGGAAACGATCCGCGATTTTTTGCCTCAGCCGGCCCGTTCGACGGCATCAAGCGCGATCTTTACGAAGGCGGCGCACGCGAGCCGACCATCGTCCGCTGGCCCGGCCATATTGCCGCCGATACCAAAAGCGATGAAATCAGCGCGCATTTCGACTGGATGGCCACATTGGCCGAGGTGGCGAATGTCCCCGCCCCGGCAAACACCGATGGCCTGTCGCTGCTTCCCGCCCTCACTGGCCACCCGGAACTGCAACGCCATCATCCATATCTGTATTCCGAATACCTCGGCACGATGTCCGGCCCGGTTTCGCGGGAGATCGTCGTGCGAAAGGGATATACAAAAAGGGGACAGGAGCAATGGGTCCGCGTCGGCGATTTCGCTGCCGTGCGCTATGATATCCAAAGCCCGTCCGATCCGCTGCATCTTTACAACGTGGTGGACGACCTGCACGAGGACCACGATTTGGCGGCCGACCCAAAGCAGCAAAAGCTGCTGGCGCACATGCGCGAGTTGCTGGTCACTTCGCGCACGGCCAGCCCCGGCGCACCGCGGCCCTATGACAACGAGCTTCTTCCCGCCGTTGAAAAGCCCGCCAAAACCGGCGGGTTGCATTTTCAAACCTACGCCGGCCGCTGGCCCTGGCTGCCGGATTTTTCGGCGATGAAGCCGCAAAGTTCCGGGCAAACGCCGGGATTCATTCTCCCCGATGCCAAGCACAACGCCGGCGCTGCCCTGGGAAAGCTGGAAGCCAACCGCCAGGAGCCCGGCCCGCAAACCGGCGTGGCGTTTGACGGATTCATCAACGTGCCCGCCGCCGGGTCATACACCTTCACCATCACCTCCGACACCGGCGTTGTCTTATGGCTGCACGATTCGCTGGTGATCGACGATGACTACACCCACCAGGACGCAGCGCGATCGGGAACGGTATTGCTGCAAGCCGGTTGGCACCCGATCCGCCTGTTCTACCGCCACGACCCCGCCGAGTTCGCCCCGCGGCTGTTGGTAACGCTGCAAGGCCCGGGAATGGAGCGAGCCGCGATACCGGGGGAGATGCTGGGATGTAAGGAGTAAAGGCGCGCACCATGAAACTCACTCGCGAGGAAATGCTCGTTTACGCTATTGCCGTGGGGATCAACCGATGGTGCGGGGGTAGAGGTGATTCTTGGCGGCTACCAGGACGAGGATTGGACCAGCCTTGAAAACGGGGCCGATCACTCGTCAAAAGAACAACTATTTCGCCTTCGCCGCGACTACCAGGCAGCCGAGGCATTGTGGCGAGACTTCACTGACGAGGAGCTTGAGGCTGCCTACGCCAGCGAAGAGTCAACTGACGAGCAAATCTCTGATTTTCCCCGAGTTCAGCAATGGTTGTGGCTCAACGATTCCCTGCACCAAGCCTATCACGAGCTAGGCCGCCCCGAACTTATGAAGGTCAGATTGGCGCTGACGCAATTACAACGATGGCTCTATGACGAAGATTGATCGCGACTGTCCCGGGACATGGTTTGCTCGAATTCTTCGTTGTCTTCAAAATTCACCCATTTCTAAATGACATTGCGCAATTGGGCGATTCGAATCTTCGTAGGGTCCGCACCGCGGGCCGTGTTTTCCCATTTCAAACGCAATGGTCCGCGGTGCGGACCCTACACGAATCGCAAGGTCATTTAGTATTTATTTGGCGGGCTTCACAACCAATACCTTAAACGTTCCAGCCACCGGTGTTGGACGCGCTTTTCCGACCGCAGGTTCCATGTCTGCCGTTGGCAGATAAATGTGCGAAGCGTTGGAATCCACAGCCATTGTTTTGGCCCCAGGCGCGGTCTTCACCGTTTGCACCACCTCGAATTTCGAGGCAGACGTCTCGCGGATGATCGTGAGCGTGCCGTCGGTGCAACTTGCAAAGGCCGTCCCGTTGGCAAATGCCGTGCCATCGACGCCTCGACCGATCGGAAGATCGGCCAATACAGCGCCGTCCTTCGTGCTCATCACGATCATCTTCTGATTTCGGCAGCCGACATATAGCCGGCCGTTTTTCGTGTCGATCGAGAGGCCGGTTGGGTCCTTGCCGGGACCGGTCGACCACTTCGTCACCAGTTTCATCGCCTTGGTGTCAATTTCCGCCACCATATCCTTGTCGGCGAGATTGACGAATGCCTTGCCCGAAACGTCGGTGGCCAGGAACTCCGGCTTGCCGCCGAGCTCAATGGTTGCCGGCGGCTTACCATTTTTGGGATCGACATTGGCGGGGATGGCAAGCATGACGCCGGCATCGCCGCACGAAACCAGCACGCTGTCGCTTGCCGCGTCGTAGATGATGCCGTCGGCGTCATCGGCGGCCGGGATGGTTCCAAGCACATCGAACGTCTTGAGATCGAAGAGGACAACTGTCCCATTTTTCCCGTCGGTCAGGAACCCCCGCCCGGCGGTGGGCGCTACCGCGATGCCGTGGCCCTTGCCGATCTTGCCGAAATCACCGACCACCTTCCCGCTGGCCGTGTCCACGACCATCGCGTGTGATGTACGCGGGAGAAAAAGCAGCTTCCCATCTTCGCTGAGGCTGGCGTAGTCCCATCCACCCTCGCCGCCGACTTTTATCGTGTCCGCCACCTCATACTTCGCCGGCCCCGCATCCTGCGCGACGGAGAGGAGGGTAAGAACCAGGACAAAACACGCCAGATATTTCAAAAACGTTTGCGTGGACATGACACCTCCTTCTTCGGGACTACTTCGGGACAAGAACGTTCCGAAAAGAAACACTACGCACGTTCGATGAAGCGAACATGAAAGGCGGACTTTGGAACTGGTGGGGCAAACGTAGGGTGGGCGTACTCGCGCGTACTCGTCCACCGATTCTCACCGGCGAAAATGGTGGGCGAGTACGCGCGAGTACGCCCACCCTACGATTTGCAAAAAAAGGACGGCCACCCGCCACTTTTCCTGAGAGTTCCTAACAAAATGAAATGAACGCCAAGACGCCAGGGACGCCAAGATCGGAAAGAAGAGAGAAAATCATCGGTAATTCCGTTGTTCTCTTGGCGCTCCTCGCTTGGCGTCCCTGGCGTCTTGGCGTTCATTTGCAGCATTTTGTTAGAAAGCCTTAGTTAATGCTTCTAACGCGCAACCCGGGCGTGCGTCTGATATAATGGAGCGGTGACCGTTGCCGCTCTCTCGTTGTGGCGCGCGCAGAAAAACCGGAGCATTTAATGAGCTTGCTCAGTCAGCCGCCGGCGTATTATCAGATCGAAGACCAGATCGACGCGATCGGACAGAAATATCGCGTGCAGCGCATCTTGCGCGGGGCGATGCTTTGGGCGGCGGGCCTAATCGTCGTGTCATTTATCGCGGCGCTGGCGGCTCATCTCATCGGGCATGGGTTCTGGACGCGCGTGGTTCTGGTCGCCTGGAGCATCTGGCTGATCGGCAGCACCTGGCGCTGGTTTATCCGGCCCATGCTCATTCGGCCCGACCCGATCGAGGTCGCCCGCTTTGTCGAATCGCGCGTCGGCGGACTCCATAATGCGCTGACCAACGGCCTGTTGCTTTCTCGCCGAACCGATCTGGCGAAAAGCGCCTGGTTGCCGGAGATTTTCAATGAGATCGCCACCACCGCCGCGGCCAAGCCGCTGGCTGGCGCTGTGAAAATTCGCGACCTTCGGCCCTTGTCGCTTTGGCTGCTCGGCATCGTGATTCCGCTGCTGGCGGTCGTTGCCATTTTGCCGAACCGTTTTTTGCATGGCTGGCATCAGCTCCTGAGTCCAACGGCGTTTGTGCCGACGGTCGGATCGGCCGAGATTATCGATGTGCAGCCGAAGGACGTGACGATCATCATCGGCCAGCCATTGGAAATTTCCCTCGTGGCCCGCTGTGCGAATTCTCCGAAGGCAAAGCTGATTTTCGCCCGCGGCGAAGGGGCCGATGCATCAGCCATCGTTCCGGCCGAGGCGGAGTTGATCGGTTCGCCGGTGATGGAAGGCTCGCCAACTTCTTCGACCAAGACGGGCGATTCGCGGGCCGATTTGCAATACAGCTATCGGCTCGATCACGTCGATGCGGCCCTTCGCTATCGGGTGGAAGTGGCCGGGACGCAAAGCCCGTGGTATGCCGTCACCGTCGTGCAGCAGGTGAAGCTGCAGACGCTGGAGATGCACATCCTGCCGCCGGCATATACCCGGCTTCCCGAGCAGAGCCTGAGCCTCAAGGCGGCGGATATTTCCAAAGCGAACATTGTGGCGGCTCAGGGAAGCCGGGTGGAGCTGGCGGCTTCGGTGGACATCGCCGTCGGCAGCGCCATGCTGGAAACGGGGACGGGTGCGCCGCTGGCCATGGAAGCATCGGCCGGCGGGCGGCGATTTTCGGCGGCGTTTACGGTAATGGACGAAACGCCGATCGCCTTGCTTTTGACGCAGGGCGGCAAGCAGGTGGTGGCGCGGGTGCCGGAAGAGTCGCTGGTCATTCATTGCACGAAGGACCAGCCGCCCACGATCGAGATGAAATGGCCGACGCAGGATCTGGCGGTTGCGCCGCAGGCGGAATTGAAAATCCATGCCCTTTTGCGCGATGATTATGGATTGGCGAAGATGCGCGTGCTGATGGCGGCGGATGATGCGACGGCCGGCGCGGCGGCAAATCCGGCGGTGGGAAACCCAGCGCCTTCGCCGACGGCCGGTCTCGCGGCGCCTGCTGGCGCAGTGCCGGCGGGGGCGGAGAAGGCTGCGGCGGATTTGGCGGTTGTGCATGATGAGATGTTCGCGCCCGGAACTGGAACAACCGAGGCGAAGGACTTTACGTTTGTGTTGCCGGTGAAGGCGGAATTGCGCAAGCATGGCAACAGCGTGCGGGTTCAGATTGAAGTGACGGATAATCGTGATCTGCCGGCCGGCAACGCGAGCTCATCGGCAAACCGACAGGATGGAGGTCCGCAAACCGTCAGCTCGTCCGTTTATACCATCCGATTTGAAGATCCCGCCGTCACGGCCAAAGAGCAGAAAGATCATGCTGACAAGCTGCGCGAACGGCTGACGGAGATGCTGAAGCTTCAGCGCGGGCTGCATGATCAAACCGTTGCCGCCAGGTCCGAAGATCGCGATACGTTTTTGAAGGTCGAATCGGGCCAGGCGGATTTGCGGGGGATGATGAAGAGCACCGCCGAAACGTTTGCGTTTGAGCCGGACGAGCGGATCGTGCAGAAGGTGCTGCTGCAACTCACCTTTGAAGAGGCAAAGGATGCGGTTGATCAGGCCACCGCGCTGCAAAGCGAACCCGCCGCCCCGGCCCGCAAGAAACTGCATTCCAGCCTCGATACCTCGCAGCGGCGAATCATCGATGTGCTGGAAACGCTGCTGGCCCGCCTGACGCTGGGCGGCCCGACCACGCAGCCGGCCAATAAACAGGGGAACGACCCCCTGCTCAGCAATGCTGACGCCCTGAAAAAGCTGGACGATGCCCTCAAGCAATACATGAAGGAGCAGCAGCGGATTCTCGATCAGACCACCACCCTGGCGAAAAAGCCGGTGGATAATTGGGACGATGCCGACAAGAAAAAGCTGGAAGATTTGAAGATGGCCCAGGAGAAGCTGGACGCTTTCATGCAGGAAAAGCTGCACGATTTTTCCAAGAACGCCGAGCAGGATATGGCCAATTCATCGCTGCTGAAGCAGTTGATGGAGGTGTACAGCGAAACCACGATGGCCAAGGACGCCTTGAAGCAGAAGGCGGCAGAAATAGCGGTGGCGGCGGAGGAGAATGGGATCGACAACGCCAAAACCCTGACCAGCAACATCGAGAAATGGCTGTCGAACACGCCCGACCGCACGAAATGGACGCAGGAGGATTTACTCGACAAGACTGATCTGAACATGCCGGAGCTTCCCAGGGAATTGGAGGACCTGGTTGGCGAACTGCTTGAAAAACAGGAAGACCTTTTCGATGAGATGGAAGATGCCAACTCGAATCTGGCGGGATCATTCGATAAAGGCATCGGCTGGGATGCGGCTGACGGGCCGATCGCTTCGATGAACGCCCAGGGCGTGACCGGCAACCAGTTGCCCAACAACAACGAAATGGGCGGCCGCAGCGGCGAAGGCCGAAGCGGCAAATCCCAGGGCGAATTCGTGGAAGACCACGCCACGGGCAAAGGCGGCCGCAACACCCCCACCCGCCTCGACCCCACTCCCTTTCAAAAGGGACAGGTGAAAGACGACAGCAAGGACCCCACCGGCGGCGCAACCGGCGGCGGAAAAGTAAGCGGCCAGGGGGGCGAAGGTTTGGAGGGTCCCGTCCCGCCAAAACAGAAAATGGAAATGGAGCGCCTGGCGCAAAAGCAGGCGCAGCTTCGCAATGCCGCCGAGCGATTGAGCCTGAATTACAAGGTTGGCAAATACGACAACTTCAAGCTGGACGAGGCGATCGACCTGATGCGCCGCGTGGAGAGCGACATCAAAGCCAACCGCTACAGAAACGCCCTGCGCAAGCGCGATGTGACGCTGGACGCGCTGGACACCAGCCGCCAGATGGTGGCCGGCGAAGTCAACGTCCAGCGCGACACCACTCCCACTGCCAGCCACCGGGCCCAGGACAAAATCAACGACGCCATGAAAGGCGAGCTCCCGGCGGCATGGTCGGATGCGCTGAAGGAGTATTACCGCAAGCTGGGGGCGCAGTGAACGTGAGCGAGGAAACTCAGGCTCCGCCGCCAAGACGCGTTACCGCGCATCGCACGACCACGGAATTTTGGCGCGAAGGCGCGAAGAGACGAAGGACTCGAAGAGATTTCCCGCGTCAGCATGAAGCGGGTGGTTTTGCTAATTCATAGGTCCATGGAAACGGAGTAACGCAATGCAGTCTGGATTTTACATGGTCCGCGCTCGTGGTGCTATCGCTGGCTGTCTCTGCGCTATGGGGTTCGTTTTAGGTTTGCTGGCCGGTGCCAATGCAGCCCAGGCCGTTTGGGGGAAGATGGCTTCGCACAAGGTCGATGTCGGAGATCCGGTTCTTGGGGTTATATTAACGCTGCCGCTTGGGACGGCGTTGATTGCTTTGGGAACTACCAGAGGCAATACTTTTTTCTTTAGCGAAGCCGGAAACGTCTGGGTACTTCCCGCGCGGTCGCGGCAAGCTCAGCCTGTCTTGGGACACCAACTCGGGAAGGATGCCTCAATCTACATCCGCGATTCGCACTTTTTTCGTTCTGCATGTTATATCTATTTGACAATAGATGCTGGAAAACAATCCTCCACTGTCGAGCGGATTCCGATGGGGTTGTTTTCCCGGAATCGAATACCGTCGCAGCTTTGGAATTTCGTGCAACAGCCGACGTGACAACTTTGCGAAAACATATTTACGACCACATTGCGCGCTTGGGCTGATCGGCAATTGACATCCGGTCGCCAAAAACGGTTTGCTTCCCCGCGGGCGCGAAGCGCATCATATGCGGCGAAGTTTTTCGGCTTTCTAATAACGCCCGAATTGCAGCTTCGCGAAATTGGAACAGGGAAGGAACTGGATGTCGCGACAACATGCCCCCTATGTCCCGATCATGACGCCGGCGCCCTCGAACCGACTGGGAATTGCCGGGTTCGTCTTATCGCTTTTGGGATTGATTTCGTGTGGCTTGCTCGCGCCGGTGGGGCTTGTGCTAAGCCTGGTCGGCGTGCGGAAGGAACCCAGGGGACTGGCGATTGCCGGCGCTGTGATCAGTCTTGTTTCGTTTGTTCCGCCTGTTTTGTTCGGCAGCGCGATTCTTGGGTTTTTCAAATCGGTTTCAGCGCGCCGGAATGCCTTGCTCGCCACCTCTTCATCGGCTCCGGCCATTACGCCGGGCCGCGGGTTGTCAGCCTCCGCATATTTTAGCGACGACGACGGCAAGACCTGGTTCATTGATGACGCCGCGAACGTTCCGCCGTTTGCCCATAATGGAAAAACTGCCTATCGGGCACTGCTCTATAGGTGTCCCGAAGGCAAGCCATTCGTTCAGCGGCTGGAGAGCTTTACCGACGAGGCCAAGTCGAAGATCGAAGCCGACATCGCCGCGGGAAAACCGCCGCTCACCGCCGAGTACCGCTATCTGGCGCACGGAATGATGATTAAGCGCCCGGGCAAAACGGAATGGGTGGAACTCAAAGAGGGCGACCCCGAGTCGCAGATTAAATGGGGAGAAGTAATGAGCGCCACCTGCCCGGATGGCTTGCCGAACGCCCGACCTGTAAGCATCGAGGAAAACGCGCAACCGTAGAACTGAAAGCTACTTCCCCGCCGCCGGCAGCATTCCCAATCCCCTCAGCCACTCCACGCACGGCACCGTCCAATTCTCTACCGGCTGCCCCACCTTCCGCACGGCAAAGCCATGCCCGCCGGTTGCATAGAGGTGCATTTCCACCGATACGCCGGCTTTTTTCATTGCTTGATACATGATCACCGTGTTGTTCACATTGCTGATCGGATCATCCCACGCATGCACTAAAAATAGCGGCGGCGTGGCCGGCTCTTCTCGGATGGTCGGCGAGAGTTTTCCATCAGCCGTCTTGAAATATCCCGAATAGGCCAGGATGCCGAAATCCGGCCGGCAACTGATTTTGTCGATGTCATCGATCGGCTCATAGGCGC
>DASRRM010000281.1:0-3255 GCA_035695715.1 Tepidisphaeraceae bacterium | reverse complement strand
TTCCGGCACTTCGACTCTTTACGACGGCACGGGCGCGATTACGGCCCTCGTGGTAAGCATTCCCTCGGCTGGCGGCGCTCTCACCGGAGGCCCTGTTACCGGCGTTATCCAAAATACGTTCAGCTCGAATACTGCTGTGCTCGATGTCGCGGCGGGAAAGCCCGCGTCCTTCCTCTTCTGCGCCGAAGACGGGGTGATTTCCGGCTGGAACACATCCGTCGATTCCACGCATGCCCATATCCTGTTTGACAACTCCGCGTCGGGAGCCGTTTACAAAGGATGCGCGCTGGGTGGAACTTCAACTGCGCCGCTGTTGTTCGCGGCGAATTTCAACAACGGCGCCGTCGATGTTTACGACGGCGGCTTTAAGCCGGTGGTGAACGCGAAGGCTTTCGTCAACACGACCATTCCGGCGGGTTTCGCGCCGTTCAATGTGCAGAACATCGGCGGCACTTTATTCGTCACTTACGCGAAACAGGACGCCATGAAGCATGACGATGTCGCCGGTTCGGGGAACGGCTTTGTCGCGATGTTCGATCAATCCGGGAATCTGCTGGCGAACCTGATCGCACAGGGGTCGCTCAATTCGCCCTGGGGCATGGCGATCGCGCCGGCGACCTTCGGACCGTTTGGCGGTTCCCTGCTGGTCGGCAATTTCGGCGACGGAAAGATCAACGCGTTTAATGCCACCACCGGAAAGTTGAACGGCGCGCTGAACGACCTTAAGGGAAACCCGATTGTGGAGCCGGGCCTGTGGTCGCTCAACTTCGGAGGAGCCGCCCGGAACGCGGACCCCGGCGCCCTCTACTTCACGGCGGGACCCGGCGGAGGACCGAATAACGATCCCGTGGAATCGCATGGCCTGCTCGGCAGCATCCAGTCGGCCCCTTCGTTCCTGACCAACAGCATCGTGAGCGCGGCCAGTTATGTGACCGGTCCTGTTTCGCCGAATGCATGGGTCACCATTAAAGGCACCGGGCTGTCCGCGACCACAGGCACATGGCAGATCGCCGGCAGCGCTCTTCCGACTGTGGTAAATGGTGTCGGCGTCACCATAAATGGCGAGGCGGCTCCGGTCTCTTACGCGAGCAGTACCCAGATCAACTTTCTTGTGCCTGCCGACATTCAACCCGGCACGGCGCAGATTCAAACGACCAATAATGGTTTGACGAGTGCGGCGGTCTCGGTGCCCGTCCAGATAATCGCACCTGCGTTTTTCACTCTCGGAACCAATACGGCGAACGGCGACATCTACATCTTCGCGGAGCACGCCGATGGAACATTCGTGGGCCCTGCGGGATTAGTCAAGGGAGCCACTTCGAGTCCCGCCAAACCGGGTGAAACCATCTCGATCTTTGCGACTGGTTTCGGCCAGACCTCTCCGGCCTTTCCGAACGGCCAGGTGATATCGTCGGTGTTCCCGATGCCCGCGCCGCCGGTGATCGTGATTGACGGCGTTGTTACCGGCGTTGTTGCCGGCGCCACATCGGCGGGTTTGGTGGGAACCGGCGTCTATCAGTTCAAGGTCGTTGTTCCAACCGGGATCCAAACCGGCGACGACCTGGCGGTGGCGCTGCTCGCCGACGGCGAAACGCAGCAAAATGCCTTCCTCGCAATTGCCTCGCAATAGCGCGGGCTATCTCCTGGTTTTGGGCTTCGGTTCCGGGCCCACGCGCACGATCCGCACGCTGATCAGGCGGGGCGGATCGACGGGCATGTCGCCCTTCAATGGCGTGTTGTTGATGGCCTGCACGACGTTCATGCCGCGCACGACCTCGCCGAAAATCGTGTAGCTATTGTCCCAGCGCGATACCGTGCCGACGGTGATGAAGAATTGGCAGGCTCCCGAATCCGCTTGGCCGGTGTTGGCGACGGCAAGCCTTCCGGGTGCGTTGAATCGCAGGCCGATCAGGAATTCATCGGGGATCGTAAATCCGCAATTGTGCTTGCCGGTGCCCGTGGGATCGCCCGATTGAATCATCTCCCCGCGGATGATGCGATGGAACGTGATGTTGTCGTACATCGGCCGGTTCACCATCGCTCCGGTGCGCGGGTCCTTCCAGGCCTTTTTGCCGGTGGCCAGTCCAACGAAGTTCGCGACCGAAATCGGTGTGTACTTCTCGTAGAGTTTGGCGGTGAAAAGGCCTTCCGAGGTCGTGAAGTTGGCGTAGAGTCCGGGAGGAAGGCTGCCGGTCTGTTCCGAGGCGAAGGCGGCAATGAGCGCGGCCGCGGTCAGAACTGCAGGCTGAATCAATCTCTTCAAACCGCTTATTCTATCTTTCGCGCTTCGACGTGAGCCGGACGATTCGGTTACTGCCGATGCCGCATAAAAATGCTTCAGTTCCACTCTTCAAACCAATCACGGATTCGTGCGTCTATCTCAACAGGCGAACAAAAGAACGCCTGAAGCGCAACGGGCGCTGTCCCTGTAGAGAGACGCCACCCATGCTTGCCGTCTTCCCGAAGAGAATTTAAGGAGCTTCACTTGAAACCATTTCACTTGCGAACAAAAGCGCTTGCCGCAGCGTGCGCCCTGACGGTATGCGGAGGGTTGGCGGTCGCCGCTCTCGAATCCCGCGCGCACATCGCTCTCAAGCTGGCGGATGCGAATGAACCGCCCAGCAGGATCACCATGGCTCCGGCGGCACGAGCCGCCATGCCCACAGTCGTCCGGATTTCCGCGTCGAAGGTTGTCAAAACGCCGGCCGGTTTTTCGGAGCAGCAATCCGATCCGTTCCGCCAGTTCTTCGGCAACGATAACCCCTTCGGAGGCAATGGCGGATTCCAGCAGCAGGTTCCGCAGGCTCCGCGCTCGCACCGTGAAGGCGGTCTGGGCTCGGGTGTCATCATCAGTCCCGATGGTTACATCCTGACCAATAATCATGTCGTGGATGGCGCCACCGATGTCGAGGTCACGCTTCCCGACCGGCGCGAATTCAAGGCCAAAGTTATCGGCACAGATCCCAAAACAGACATCGCGGTGGTCAAGATCGACGCCAGTAACTTGCCCGTGATCACGGTCGGAAATTCGGCCAAAATGCAGATCGGCGATGCAGTGCTGGCTATCGGCAATCCCTATGGAATCGGACAAACCGTGACCATGGGAATCGTCAGTGCCACCGGCCGGACCGGTCTGGGAATCGAAGACTACGAAGATTTCATTCAGACGGACGCTTCCATTAATCCCGGTAATTCCGGCGGCGCGCTGGTCAACGATCGTGGCGAGCTGATCGGAATCAACACGGCTATTTTGGC
>DASRRM010000280.1:0-4001 GCA_035695715.1 Tepidisphaeraceae bacterium | reverse complement strand
TCAATTCCGAAGAACTGCCGGGCGTTGACGTGGATGAGGGCGGGTTGTTCCTTGGGGAATTCAGTCGTCAGGCGTTCGCGGATTTTGGTTTCGAGGCGTTTCATCTCGCGGTAGGCGAGGTAGAGGAAATTGCCGCTGCCGCAGGCGGGGTCGAGGACGCGGAGCGTGGTAAGACGCTCCAGGAGATCGTTGAGCTTCTTGGCGCTCTTCGCACTTTCGATAGCCTCCGTCCACGGGTCGGCAATCGTCGGCTTGACGATCTTCATGATGTCCACCGGCGACGTGTAATGCGCGCCGAACGCATGGCGTTCCTCGGCATCCATCGAATCCTGGAAGATCGCGCCGAAGATTTCGGGCGAGACCTTGGACCAGTCGCTGGCGGCGGCGCCCTTCATCGAGCCGCGCTCGCCGGCGAGTTGATTGAGTTCATCTTCGTAGAGTTCGAGGCGGGCGGGCTTGGCGAAGATGCCGCCGTTGAAATAGCGGACACCCTTGTAGCGCCAGCCGGTGGGGCTGACGGGGTTGTTCATCGCCTCAAAGAGCCCGCCGAGCTTATCGTAGCTGTCGGCCGGTTCCTTGCACTCCTCGACGAGCGACGCGAAGAGATAGCGCGGGAGTAGGCCGATGTCCTCGGCAAAGAGCGCGACAAGGGTTTGCAGGATGAACCGCTGGGCCAGATCGCGCTCGACTTTTCGCGCGATCAGTTTTTTGAAGCAGAGCGCGAGCCGGTCGGCGGCTTCGCGGGTGACTTTTTCGCGGTCGTTGCCGAAGACAGGCAGCTCTTTCGTCGGGAAAAGGAACGCCAGCGGACCCCATTTCGTGGCGAGTTCCGTAAGCTTGACTTTATCCTTGGGACTGTCGATCTGGTTGTTGAAATCGTAAACCCAGAACTCGTCAAAGTTGCACAGGACGACATACTGCGGGCGATTGGGGACGAGCCGCACCCAGTAATCGAAAGCCTGCCGGAAGGTTTTGGCCAGGTCGGTGCCGCGCTTCTTCATTTCGATGACGACGATCGGCTTCCAGACGTAGTCGGCGAAGGCAGTTCCGCCGCCGTCTTCGCTGGCTTTGCGGATGCGGAGTTCGGGCGTGCCGCCGACGTCGAGGGAGCCTTTTTGACCGAAAGCGCGAAAGAGGTGGTCGAGGAAGATTTGCGCCTCGCCTTTTTCGTCGCCGCGAATGTGGGCGGCGGACCAATCGACGAATTCCTGAAGAAGCGATTCACGAGAGTTTGCCATGGAGCGCGGTCTCTTTTCATCGCCATCGTAGCGGCAACGGATCGCGGGGGCGAGGGATGGTCGTCATGCCACCAGCCGCTTCAATGCTTCGGCGCCGCGGATACGCCGGGGGCGATTTTGTGGGTGCCGCCGCTTTTGTTGTCGCGATGGCTGGCGAAGAAGCTGCAAGGCGCGGATGTGGAACGGCACGTGAGCCGCGGCGGCAAGACCGCCTCGCGCTGGGCCGCCGCGGGCATCGCGGTGCTCAGCGGCCTGCTGGTCACGAGCATCGGCGTGGCGGGGATGCTGGCCGTCGGATAATGTAAGTGGGTATTAGTGAAGGTAAGCGCTTTTCGATCGCTACGAGAAATCCGACCCGAGATTGAGCGGGAAAAGTAGAAGAAGCCTTCACGCCGGGGCAAGCGGCGCGCACAAATGTGGTTAGCGAAAACACCGCTGTCGCCGCGCCGCCCCGGATTTACGCAGCGCTCTGCAAATCCGATCTCGGCGCGGCGATAAGACTTTTTCGAGACGAAGCGTTACCCGCGCCGCTTGCCCCGGCGTGAAGGCATTTCTGCAAAAGTTGCTCGGTTGAGTAATCAGAGCGTTTTACATGATGACGGTTGCGCATCCGCGCGACCAACGTCAAAAGTGCTATAGAATTTCCTTTCGACGGGCATCGTAAGTTCGCTTCACTCGGCGCATAAGCATGACGACGGAGGTTTAGCACATGCCCAAATCTGCCTTCCTTGCAGTTCTTTGCTGCCTTCCGGTTTTTCTTTCCGCCTGCGCGGATCATTCGCCCGGGCAAAACCAACCGCTGCCCGCCCGGCGGTGGATGTTCCTCGGCCTGCCTGACGACCAGCAGCGAACCATTGAGCAGGACAACCCGAACATCGACAGCCGCCTTCGCGGCATTGCGATTATCAGCAAAGTTGAACTGGCGGATTACCAGGAATACCAGCGGCAAAAACAGGCTGGCCGCATCAGCGAGGAAGCGCGCCATGGCGACTACATTTACTACGCAATCCAGACTGCGCGCGATGCGGGGCCGGCGATGGTGATGGTTACCGCGCGCTACAAGGCTGTCGTTGCGGCCTCGCCGTCGGATTCGCGATTGATCGATCGATAACTGCACGGAGAGAACCGTGAACTCAGTTCGAAATGACCTTCCAAAGCAACGGCAGTCGGCTATAAGTCATCATCCCCCGGCCGCCAGCGCATCTTTGATCCACTGGCTCTTGGCGCAATCGATTACGGTTTTGCCTTTGCCGTCGGTTAGCGTCGTGCTGACGTGCTGTGCGAGAAATGCGGCGATGATCTGCCGTTGGGCGGCGATAGCCGCTTGCGCGCCGCTTCCGCCGCGGCCGGTGTTTTGCACGGCCAGGTGAAAAGGGGTCGAGCCAGGTTTATTTTTCGCCTTGGGGTTGGCGCCGGATTTTAAGAGATAGGTCACGGCATCGGAACAACGCGTGCGCACGGCACGGTGAAGGGCCGTTGCGCCATTTTTGTCCGCGGTGTGAATATCAGCGCCGGCGTGCAGCAGCAGGGCCAGCGTTTTGAGCTGATTGGCCGCATTCCATGCCGAACCGGCGAGGTATCCGTCGGCGGCGTAATGCAACGGCGTGCTGCGGCGGTGGTTTTGCGCGGCGTTGGCGTCAGCACCGCCGGCCAGCAGCAGCGGCACGATTTCCACGCGATACCCGGCGGCGGCCAGATGCAGGGCGGTGTCGCCAGCGTAAAGCCAGTGATCGATGTTGCCGGTGTAAAGCTTTGGCGTTTGGATTGTGCGTTTGGCCAATCCGGGGTCGGCCGCCAGCAGATTTTTGACGGCGGCGGGGTCATCGAGATAGGTGGCGTTAAGCAGAGTTTCCATAATTGCACCGGACCCAGCGTCACGGTTTGGGCAGCTCCGTCCCGCACCATGGACAGTGCCGGATGGCGACAAAGGACGAGCCGCCATCGTGAATGATAATGCCGTAAAGGTTTCGCTCTTTCGAGTAATGGATGAGGCAGTCCGGACAATCAAAGCGATTCGGATGCTGCTGGCACGCGTGCTCGGCCTGCTGTTTCATTTCGTGACAGCAATATTTTATCAAAGTCACGTCCTGCCTTTCAAGATATTGCTTTGCCCGGTCCGCTTCGTTCGCGGAGGAAGCCGGATAGGGTGTGGCCGTCTTTTTTGGCACGGTCATTCGTGACACGGGCGTCCCGCCCGTGCTTGGTGCGATTTAGGCCGAAAGTATGAGGCACGGCCGAGACCGCCGTGTCACGACAGTGCCAAAAAAGACGGCCACACCCGCCGGATAAGTTGCAATGCTTTGCGCTTCACCTTTCCATACGTCAATGGGATAATCTCCCGGATCGTACCTCCGGTGCAGCCGAATGAGAAACATCCCATGCTTCAGATTCATCCTCTGCGTCGCGCTCATGGCCGGACATCGCGTTTGATACTCGCGGCGCTTGCCGGTGTTCTGAGCGCGGATTTCTGCCGGGCCGGCTCCGTCGTCACCGACGGTTCTGTCGGCGCTCGTGCAACGCTCACCGGCCCGACGTTCAATATCCCGGCAAGCCTTGGCCAGCAGAAGGGCGCCAATCTTTTTCACAGCTTCAGCACGTTCAATCTTTCCAGCGGCGAGACCGCGTCGTTTTCCGGGCCGACCAGTGTCGGGAACGTCATCGCCCGCGTTGCCGGCGGGCAATCTTCCATCGACGGCACCGTGCAATGCAGCATTCCCGGGGCGAATCTTTATCTCATCAACCCAGCCGGCGTTGTCTTTGGCC
>DASRRM010000279.1:0-17836 GCA_035695715.1 Tepidisphaeraceae bacterium | reverse complement strand
TGAGGCATTCCGCGACGGCCTGGAAGACTACGAATACCTATGGACGCTCAACGACCTCCTGACCAAAGCGCAGGCCGCTGGCAAGTCCGGACCCGCGATCGATGCCGCTCGCGAACTGCTGACGACCGGCGATCTGATCGGCCCCAGCGGCGCATTCGCCAATGACGCATCGCGATTTCTTGCCTACCGGGCCAAAATCGCAGAGGCCATCGTCCGGCTAAAAGGCGTATGACAGCAGCCGGCGGTATGGTGAACCGAATTGGATTGCGGTGAAGAAAGAGACTCTCGTGTGATTTTTTCATGCGCTCGTTACTATGAATTCATGCGATCTCAAACCCTATTCTTATTGTTGGTCGCCTTGGTGATCTCGCCGGGTCATAGCTCGCTTCTCGCCGCAAACGCACCCGATGCCCCCGCCAAGCCCAAGGTGGCCGTCTTTCCGCTGGGCGGCAACGCTTCGGCTTCCTTGAAAGAGCGGGTTGGGTTTTCCTTGCGCACCAAGCTCGATAACGCCGGCGTTTATGAGCCGATTCCCGGGCCGACGATGCTGGACGATGTTGGCGATAAAACCATCACACTTGCCACCGCGCCGGATTCATTGAAGCCGCTGGTTGATGATGACAAGCCGGTGCTTTTTATCTGGGGCGAGTTGAACGATGTCGGCGGGGGGCAGGGGGGGCAGAAGCTGGTGGTGAAAATTCTCGACACGCGCCAGAAGGACGCCAAGCCGCGGGAAATCAGCAAGACGATCAATGATCCGACGGAATTGCGGTTTGCCATCGAGCAAATTTTGGAAACGATCAAGGATGTGAAGCCGTTCGAGCATCCGAATGAAAGTTCGCTGACGGACGATCCCGAAGCGCGCAAGCTTTGGGAGAAAAATCCGAATCTGGTGCCGGATTTCAACTTTGCGAGCAGCGGCCCCTGGCGGGTGCATTATCTTGACCAGGAATATGCCCCGCCGGTCGGCGAAAAGCTGCCGGCGGTCGACAAAGTGTGCATTCTCAAGCAGCCCTACCAGCCGGGCCGCGAGCCGCACAATGTATTGGCGATGAGCCTGTCAAAAGAGTGTGCCGAGAACAACGGCATGGCCTGTCTTTCCGATTACATCAAGATCGAGCCCAACACGCGCTATCGGCTTCAATTCAAGTACAAGAGCGATGGGCCGAGCCTGCACGTTTTCGTCAAGGGCTACACCATGGGCCCAAGTGCCGTCGAAAAAGTGACGGATGGCAAACCCAAAATCGTCAAGCGCGAAGTTTACAAACGGCAGGTTCCCCCCAGCGGCGGAACCGATGGCAAATGGGTGACGATCATTGATGACATGAACCCGCAAAACCCCACCTACCCCGTTCAGTATCTGCGGGTCGATCTATACGCCTACCTTACGCCAGGCGTGGTGATGTTCGATGACATCCAACTTAAGGCTGTCGGCGCGATGACGCATCGTGCAAAGGATGACGCAATCAAGCCCGCGCCGGGGAAATGAGTGTCCGGATAGATTCGCTGAGGGATAAATGCAGAGCGAGGAACCCATTGCCGGGTTCCTCGCTCTGCCTGATGTTTACCGATTATCTGCCGCCGCCTACTTCAGCTCGACTGTCCAGTACGCGGTGTCGAGGAATTGCTTCCAACTTCCATAGCGTTCGTCGGCCAGGCGGATGTTGATCACCGGGCTGCGCTTGGGTTTGACCGGCTTAGTGATCAGGTGCATGTGGGCCTGCTCGGGCGTGCGGCCGCCTTTCTTCACGTTGCACTTGATGCAGCAGCAGACGATGTTGTCCCAGCTCGTCTTGCCGCCCTGGCTCTTGGGCGTCACGTGGTCGAGCGACAAGTCGGTGGTCGGGAACTTGCGGCCGCAATACTGGCACTTGCTGCCGTCGCGGGCGTAGATGTTGCGGCGGTTGAACTTCACGTCCTGCCGCGGGAGCTTGTCGTACCCGAGCAGGCGGATGATCCGCGGGACCGCGATCTGGAAGCGCACCGTGTGGATCCAGTCGTGCTGCTGCGGCTCAAACTCCTTCTTCAGCAGCGACAGTTCCTGCCAGCTGGCGAAGTCAAAGTTCTGCCAGGTGCTATGGCCGGTGGCCGCGTCGGTCTCGATGTGTACGACCTCGGCCAGCTCGCGGCAAAGCAGCGAGAAGGCCCGGCGCACGTTGATGACGCGGATCGCCTGGTAGAACTTATTGAGGACCAGCACGTTGGCGTTAAGAGCGATGACACCGGCGGCTGAGGAGCCAACGGCGCCTAACGGGGGATGAGATTGATGGCCGTGAGAGTGATGCATACGCCTGCCTGAAGCTGCCGCCGGGGCAATTGCCACGGTGGGAAAACCACGATTCAGTTGGTCTGGAGGTAATCAACGCCGACCCTCCTCGCCCGCAAGGCACGGGGGATTGTAATCAAGCCGATGGAGAAAGGCTAGTGGCGGGAGGGGAAAAGATGAGGGGGGGGGTAACTCCTGATTGCGGCGACCGGTGGGGCAGACATTCTTGTCCGCTCCACCATTGTTGCACGCCGTTCGCCACCATTAAGCGCCACACCATCTCCCGCCATCTCCCGCTCAGCCCCGCCTGTCACGGTTGCGAGGCCGGTCTATCCGGGACTAGAATCACAATACAGCGTTGCTGCCGAATGCGTCATTCGCAATAGGCGGATTTCGTTGCATCTGACTTCAGGAAGATCACGCCATGGCGATGCATGGACCCAAAAGCGCCTTGCAGCGATACACGTTGGCGCTGATCTCGGTTTGCGTGGCGATGGTCGCCACGCGCGTACTGCGGGGCATCGGCGATGCGGGAATCACGCCGTTGTTTTTCGCAGCCGTGCTGCTGTCGGCATGGTATGGCGGACTGGGACCGGGGCTATTCGCCACGTTCATTTCAAGCCTGGCGGCGGCATACATTATATTGAAGGCCCGCGGCGCTACCTGGAACAATATTCCCGAGCACATTCTGCGCTTGATTGTCTTTAGCGTGGTTTCGATCCTCACCAGTTCGCTCCATGGCGCGCTGCGAAGGGCGGCCGAAGCGTCAACCAGAGCCAAGGAAGCCGCCGAGGCCGCGAGCGATGCCAAGAGCCGGTTTATTGCCATGGTCAGCCATGAATTGCGCACGCCGTTGAATCCGGTTTTGCTGCTTACGGCAATGATGGAAAAGGACCAATCGCTGACGCCGGGCGTGCGGAATGATATCCGCACCATTCGCCGCAATGTCGATCTGGAACTTCGGCTGATTGATGATCTTGTCGACCTGACGCGCATCAGTGCGGGCAAACTGAACCTTCAGCCGCGACCGATGGACGCGTTTGACGCGATCAAGGGGGCGATCGAGGTTTGCAAGGATGATGTCCGCGAAAACCAGCTCGATCTGATCACTCATTTTGATGCCGTTCATTCGATGGTGAACGGTGACGGCGTTCGGCTACAGCAGGTGTTCTGGAACCTGATCCGCAACGCCGTCAAATTCACGCCCGAGGGCGGAATCATCCGCATTGATGTCGACAACAGTGTCGCGGGAAAGCTCGTGGTCAGGATTTGCGACAGCGGCATCGGCATCGATCCGGAAAAACTCTCGAGCATCTTCAAGGCGTTTGAGCAGGGCGGGCCGGACATTCAAACCCGCTTCGGCGGGCTGGGTTTGGGATTGGCGATCTGCCAGGCGATGGTGGCCGCACATCACGGAACCATTAGCGCCGCCAGCGAAGGCAAGGGAAAGGGTGCTTCATTTTCGGTGATCCTGCCATTGGTTGGCACATCCCCCGATGCCGCTGCGACGGCGGCATCGTCTCAAATGAAAGCGGAATGCGTGTAAAAGGAGCCGCGCACGCAGGGTACTCCCGAAGTAAGCGGTTTTGGGACGATGGACACCATCTTTTCAAAACCGCGATGATTCGCGACAATAGCCGGGATGAAACGGCGGACGATTCTTGTCATCGACGACCAGAAGGACTTTCGTGAGATTGTTCGCCGGGCGCTGGAGCAGCATGACTTCGACGTGATTCTCGCGTCGGATGGAACATCGGGATTGCGAATCGCCGAGGAACATCGGCCCGATCTGCTTGTGCTCGACCTGACCATGCGCGACATGGACGGGCTGGAGGTCTGCCGGAGGCTGCGGGAGAATCCCCGGCATCGGCTTTTGCCAATCCTGGTGATATCCGCGCGGGCCAGCGCCCCCGAGCGGATTCTCGGCCTCCAAACCGGGGCCGACGATTATCTGATCAAGCCGTTCGATCCCGAAGAGCTCATTGCCAGAGTTAACGCATTGCTTCGGCGGGCGGTCAATCCAGCCGACGTGGCGGCGGTCATCAAGTCGGGCGATCTGCAGATCGATCTGAACCGCCACCAGGTCACTGTGAATAAAAACCCCGTACGGTTGACGCCCGCGGAGTTTCGCATCCTGGAATTTCTCGCCGCTCATGCCGGCCATGTGTTTTCACGCGATGAGATCATCGAATCGTGCCTGGGCGAGACTGAGAATGGCGAAGTGATCGAACGGACGGTGGATACGCATATCGTCGGTATTCGCAAGGCCCTGGGCGAAGGGAGCCGGTATCTTCAAACCGTGCGAACGATCGGATACAAGTTCGCGCCCGAGCCGTAATCGGATTCGCAGAGGATTTTCATTTTGGAATGCGGCCGATTTCTCTGTCGTCATCCGGTAATAAATCCCTTCCTTCAGACGACTCTCATACACGCTCGTGTGCGGCTGGTGGAAAACGGCCCCGCTTTGCCGTGGTAATTTGTGGTGTTGTTGCCTGGTCATCCGCCAGCCGGTTTGTGGCTTGGGCTTTTCGCGGGTTTATCCGATTTTTTAGCTTCAGGAGATTTTAACGTGCTTCATCGCCGATTCGCCCTTTCTGCGGCCGCACTGGCCGCTGCGTCGTTGCTTGGCGTTTGTTCCTTTGCCGCCGCTGGTGATGCGCCGGGTTTGGTGGGCGAATATTACCAATTGAAGGAAGGCGGGTTTGCCAATGTCGAGGGGAAGACGCCGTTTCTCGTGCGGGTGGACAAGCGCATCGATTTCCCCGACACCAACGGCGATTTCTACAAGACCAAGCTTTCGCAGAATTTTCTGGCGGTCTGGACCGGCTCGTTGAAAGTCGACACGGCCGGGGAAACCACGTTTTACCTGGCCGTCGATGACGGCGCACGGCTTTCCATCGACGGGAAGGTGATCCTCGAAGACATCACCAGCAACGGCATCGCCGAAAAAAGCGCCAAGGTCGATCTCACTGCGGGCGAGCATGCGATCAAAGTCGAATTCTATCAAAAAGGGGGCGGGTCGGCGGTCGTCCTCTCCTGGCAAACGCCCGGCGAAAAGCGAGAACCCATTCCCGCCAAGGCGTTTTCACACGACAAGGCCGCCGAGCAGGTGACCTGGAATGAGAAGGCGTGGAAGAAGGCCCGCGGCGCTGACGGCGGCGCGACCGCCTGGGATAATCTCGACTATGGCCCGTTCCTGTCCGCATCGATTCAGGCCGATTTCCCCGCCGACAACATGACCTATAAAGGCGTGGCGGTGAAGCTCGGCAAAGTGAAAGTCGGCGACGAAGAGCAGGACGCCAGCATGTGCTTTGACACGCAGCTTTGCCGGGTGAGCGCGGGCTGGACGGGGGGATTTCTGCATCTGAAGAATGTGGCGTTTACCGGCGATCATGGGCCGTGCCCCACCGTCGCGGGCGATGTGAAATTTGGGACACGCAATGCAATCGTCTGGGCGCAAAAGGATGGATCTTTCACTGATCCGCGCATCGCGCTCGACGGCGAGCCGTTTGGCGGAATGCCGCGGGATTATCTGCATTACAAGGGGCTGTATCGGCATGGGGATCAGGTTATTTTTTCCTACAGCGTGAATGGGATGGATGTGCTGGATTTGCCGGGGGTCAAGCAGTTCACCAAGGGGGCAGGCTTCACCCGAACATTCAGTGTAGGAGCTAGCGATGTGACGCAAACTTTGATTGTCGCTGACGTCGACGGTGACCAGCTCATTGCGGTCGGGAGTGAGAAGAGCGGCGTGATTACTCATGGTCCGGATACGCTCATAATCTACAGCGCTGGGCAGGTGGCGGGGACGAAATTCACGGCTGCCGATATCACGAACGGAAAAGGGAAAGAGATCCGGTTTTCAATTCCGCCGCATGCGAAGGCCGAAAGCTTCGAACTGGTGATTTATGACGGCCCGACAGGCGACGGCCCACCCGAGGAGTCGGGAAAGGGTGGGAATAATCACGAAAGCGACATCCCCGACCTCGCCACTCTCACCAAAGGCGGCCCCGCGCACTGGGCCACCGAAATGCCCGCCACCGGCAAGCTTCAAGTCGAGCCGACCAGGGAGGCCGCCAAGGCGGCCTATGTGCTCGATGAAGTCGGCTATCCCGACATCCCGTCCAACTGGCCCCGGCTGCGTTTCAGCGGGTTTGACTTTTTCCCCGATGGAAAATCCGCCGCCGTTTGCACCTGGAATGGCGACGTCTATATCGTCAAAGGCATCGACGATACCCTCGAACATCTCACCTGGCGGCGAATTGCCGGGGGAACGTTCCAGACGCTGGGCCTGAAGATCATCGACGGCAAAATTTACGTCCATGGCCGAGACCAGATCACCATCCTTCACGACCTCGACGGCGACGGCGAAGCCGACTTTTACGAAAACTTCAACAACGACGTCGCCATCACCGACCATTTCCACGAATTTGCCTTCGACCTGCAGACCGACAAGGAAGGAAATCTCTACACCATCAAAGCCGGCGGCGTGAACCCCGGCGGGCAGGGCTTCCAACGCCCCATCACCCGCGATCACGGCACCCTCATGAAGATTTCCAAGGACGGCTCCAAATTGGAAGTCATCGCCACCGGCTTCCGCGCGCCCAACGGCATGTGCGTCCGCGAGGACGGGCAGGCCGTCACCGGAGACAACCAGGGAACCTGGGTCCCTAATGACCGGCTGAACTGGATCAAGCCGGGCATGTTCTGCGGCGTGGTCGATCTGGCCCACCGCAAGGTGCCGCCCACCACAACCGACAACCCCCTCTGTTGGTTCATCTATCCCGGCTGGGACAATTCCTGCGGCGACCCGGTCTTTGTCACCAGCGATAAATGGGGACAGCCCAAGGGCGATTTGTTCTACCTTTCCTACGGCCAAACGAGCCTGATGCACATCCTGCCCGAGGAAAAAGACGGCCAGATGCAGGGCGGAGCCGTGCGATTCCCCTGGCATTTCGAGTCCGGCAGCATGCGCGCCCGGTTCAATCCCGTTGACGGACAACTTTACGTCTGCGGCTTCCAGGGCTGGCAAACCAACGCGCATAAGCCGACGGCTTTTGAGCGCGTTCGCTACACCGGCAAAAAGAGCTACATGCCGACGGGCATGCACGTGAAGGACAATGGCATTGAGCTGACGTTTGCCGAGCCGTTCAAGAAGGATTCGGTGGAGGACGCCGGGGCGTGGGCGGTGGAAGAGTGGAACTATAACTGGACGGGAAGCTATGGGACGCCGGAGGTAAAAGTGTCGGACCCCAAACAGCGCGGGCATGATACGGTGGAAGTGAAATCGGTGAAGCTGTCGGCGGATGGGAAGACCATTTTCCTGGAAATGCCGTCGATTCAGCCGGTGATGCAGATGCTGATTCGCGGCAAGGCGCTGGAGGCGGTGGACGGAACGCCGGTGGATGTTGAAGTGGCGAACACGATCAACACGGTGAAGGGCAAGACGCTGGTGGTGGAAGTTGGGAAGGTGGAGATGAAATGATCGCAATCGGCCGGGCGCTCGGTGTATAACGGCCGATCATGAGCTTGCCGAGCGATGCAGACAAAGCCGGGCCGGCCGATGGCGGAGACGTTTCCGCGATCGGCCGGCCCGTTTTGCGCGACGGCGTTTCTACGCAGCACCCCGGCCGCGCGGGCGACAGCGGCATTGACGCTCTCAAGCCGGTCTGGACCATCCTGCTTCACCTCGGCCTTTTGCTTCTGGCGCTTGTGTTCCTGATTCCGTTCTTCTGGTTGATTTGTGCGGCGTTCAAGCAGCCGGAGGATATTTTCGGCTATGCCTTTCTTCCCTGGCGCGATCTGCATCGCCTCACGCTGGATAATTTTCGCAGCCTGTTTCACGATCAGCCGTACGGCCGGTGGCTGATCAATTCCCTTTTCGTGGCCTGCGCGCAGACGGTTCTGGTGGTTACATTCAGCAGCATGGGCGGCTTTGCGCTGGCGAAATATGAATTTCGCGGCAAAAGAATCGTGATGCTGCTGATGCTGGCGACGATGCTTTTGCCGGGTGTGGTTCTCCTTGCCGGGTCAGTCGAATTGATGATCCGCATCGGATGGATGAACAGCTATTCGGCGTTGATCTTTCCCGGCGCCGCAAGCGTGTTCGGCACATTTCTGTTCCGCCAGGCGATGCTCGGCGTTCCCGACGAATTGCTTGCGGCCGGCCGCATTGACGGCTGCAGCGAGCTGCGCCTGTGGTGGGAAGTGGCATTGCCGGTGGTCCGGCCCATGGTGGCGGCGTTCACATTTTTAAGCTTCCTGGCGGCGTGGAACAGCTATTTATGGCCGGTGACGGTGTTGCAGGACCAGTCAAAATTCACCCTGCCGATGGGTTTGGCCAGCATGATGGGGGTGCAGGAATCGCAATCGCAATATGGCATTCTGATGGCGGGCACGCTGGTGGGAATCGTGCCGGTGGCGATTCTGTTCTTCGCCATGCAGCGAGATTTCATCGCCGGCCTGGCCAGCGGGGCAGTGAAGGGGTGAGATGTTTTGCGCTGGCCGGGGTGATGGCGGAGCGTAGCGAACCGTACTCGCCGTGTGGAAAATAGCAGAGCAAAGTTGCGGCCACGGGCCGAAACGATTGGCATAGTTACCCCGAAACCGTCCGAACGGTGGGACTTTGGCGCCGTCGCCGCACGGCGCGGCAAAAATTGGTATGGGGGCGGGCACCACACTACTCGCGATCTTTCGCCGTCGGTAAACTCCCTCCCATGATCACACTCACCCCCGACGAGGCGCGCGTGCTTGGCGTGTTGATTGAAAAGGCGATGACCACGCCCGACCAATATCCGTTGACGCAGAATTCGGTGGTCAACGGCGTCAATCAGAAAAACAATCGCGATCCGGTCATCTCCATGGATGACAATCGGGCGTTTGATGCCCTCGAAGGATTACGCGGCAAGGGAATCCTGGTACGCGTCAATCAGGCGGGGAGCCGGGTGGATAAATTTCGCCACAATGCCGGGGATGTCCTGCATGCCCGGCCGGCGGAATTGGCGCTTCTGGCGGAGTTGATGCTGCGCGGGCCGCAGACGCTGGGAGAGCTGCGCGGGCGGGCGTCGCGCATGTCGGCGTTTGAGTCGCTGGAAGCTGTGAAGAACCTGCTCGATGCGATGATGAGCCGGGACGAGCCGCTGGTGAAGCTACTGCCTCCGTCGCCGGGAAGCAGGGCGGAAAGGTATTTGCAGTTGCTCGCCCCCGATGCGCATCCGGTGGATGCCAGCCCGGCGACTGAGCCTGCAGCAGGCGCGGCGGCGGGGAACGTTCCATCGCTGAGCGATCGGGTGACGCAACTTGAAGCTGAGGTAACGACGCTTCGCCGCGTTATTCAGGCATTCGCGCAGACGCTTGGCGAGCCTGATCCCCTTGCGCCCGCGCCGCCGGGCGAATCAGGCGAGTGATCGGATAGCCGGATGGCTTATCCTCCGGAAGTTCCAGTTCAACGCGGCTTGAATCATCGGCTGGCCGGCGACGGTTTCGGCGCGGGTCGTCTTCCCGTATAGTGTCGGCCCTATGGCATTAGAAGTTGGAATTGTCGGGCTGCCGAATGTCGGGAAAAGCACCATTTTTAACGCGCTGACCGCCGCGGGGGCGCTGGCGGCGAATTATCCGTTTGCCACCATCGAGCCCAACGTCGGCGTGGTGGCGGTGCCGGATGATCGCCTGAAGGTCATCAACAGCTTTATCAAGACCGAGAAGATCATCCCCGCGGCCGTGCGCGTCGTCGACATTGCCGGAATCGTCAAGGGAGCCAGCACCGGCGAAGGCCTGGGCAACAAATTCCTCACGCATATCCGCGAAGTGGATGCCATCCTGCATGTCGTTCGCTGTTTTGCCGACGGAGAGATCATCCGCGTGGAAGGCTCTGCCGAGCCGATCGGCGATATCGAAACCATCGACACCGAGCTTGCCCTGGCCGATTTGGAAACCGTCACCAGCTCGCTGGATAAATCCGATCGGCTCGCCCGAAGCGGCGACAAGGAAGCCATCATCCGCTCCGAAATCCTCAAGCGCGCCAAGGCCCATCTCAACGAAGGAAAAGCCGTCCGCCAGCTCGAGTTTTCCCCCGACGAGCAGAAGATCGTGAAGAGCCTGGGGCTGATCACCGCCAAGAAGGTGCTGTACGTGGCTAACGTGGACGAATCCGATCTGCACGGCCAAGGCCCGCTGGTTCAACTGGTTCGCGATCGCGCAAAGAAAGAAGGCGGCGCGGTGGTTCCGGTGTGCGGCAAGCTGGAAGCCGAGCTTTCCGAGCTTGGCGAAGTCGACCGCAAGGAGATGCTGGAGAGCATGGGCCTGACCGAACCGGCCCTGGCAACGCTGACGCGCGAGGCGTACAAACTGCTTGGCCGGCACAGCTTCTTCACCGCCGGGCCAAAGGAAATCCGGGCATGGGAAATCTCCCTCGGCGCAACCGCCCCGCAGGCGGCAGGTGTGATTCATACCGACTTCGAAAAGGCCTTCATTCGCGCCGAAATTTATACGCTGGAGGACCTGAAGCAATTCAAGACCGAGCAGGCCATCAAGGCGGCTGGCAAGATGCGGGCAGAAGGGAAGGCGTATGTGATGCACGATGGGGACATCACGCATTTCCTGCATGGAGCATAAGGCCGGATAAACGAGAAACGGCGAGCGAGGAATTACAAGCGGTTCAAATACATATCCTGATCGCGACTGCCGCGCGGGCACGGTGCCAACTAAATGACATTGCGCGACTAGGCGCTTCGAGTCTTCGTAGGGTCCGCACCGCGGACCGCGTCTTTCCATCTCAAAACGTAATGGTCCGCGATGCGGACCCTACGGCAGACGTTTTCGCAGAGGATACCTGCTTATTCTTTTCAGGTTTTTTGCACTGAGCGGCCAATCTTGCCCGAACCTCAGCCGGCAGGAATCGCGCAACGCGCGGGTCCGTCGACACATCAAAAACACATCGCGCGACCGCCTCCGGATCGTTTCCATCGCATTTTGGCGCGGAGATTGGAATCTGCGTTATTCGGGCATTTCCATCCTCGACGTCGCAGAGGAAAACCGTTCCATCGGCCAGCTTCATCGTCCGGTCCATCACATCGATCACTTCCCCGCGGCCGGAGCATCGGCACTGGAAGATAATGTCCCCATTTTCGTCCAGAAAAAGATGAATCCCCGGATTGTGCCGATGGATGGCGGCCAGCAATCCTTCCTCGTGGATGAAGACGAGGTACCAGAGTCCATTGCGATCGAAATCGTAGACACAGGCATCGGAATCTGTCAGCGCGCCGCCCGCCGGGTCAATTTTCAGTCGGACGTCGATGACGGAGCAGCCGGCGATAAAGCTGACCAAAAGGATTGGGGCAATGAGCCGAAACACAATCACTTGCCGATGCGCTCCACGAATGCCGCGTGTTCCGGCGTTGCCAGACCGGCGTTTAACGTGTCAATCATCGCCCTGGCATCGCCGCGAAATATCGCCGCGATATCCAGCCATAGTCCGGGGAACTGGATCGATCGCAGGATGCCGTCGCTTGCGATGGATTTTTCAAGAAAAGATGATTTCGGCTGGTCGGGGTTTCGGACGAACCACACCGCGCGCTCTTCCTGCACGATCAGCACGATATATTCCGCGATGCCGTATGATTCGTAATCAACTTTCTTGTCGCGCAAATCATTTGAAACGCTGCTTGAAGCCACCTCGGCGGCCAGTTCCGGAGGGCCAACCAGATACCCATCGTCGTTGATGTGGGTGGCGCCGCCTTCGATAAATAGACATGCGTCGGGCTGGGGCTCGCTGTCGACTCCCAAAATATCCGTCGCGTTGTCGAGCGCCCGCGTCTTGGGCGTGTAAGCGCGAAACAGGTTCAAAAGCATCATCAGCAACCCGTGGATATCTCCACGATCGGCCTTGAGAGGTGATGCCACGTGAACGCACCCTCCAATGAGTTCAGCTCGAAAAGATCTGGGCATTGCCCGATATCGGGCATGAAACGTCGGTTGGTCGAGCAGGTCGCCGCTCTGCAATCCTGGAATAAAGGCAGATCGGCGCGCAAGCTTGATATTGGGAAGCGAGGCGGTCATAGAGCCCACTCATGGAGAATCCAGCTACCAGGAACTATTCTAGCAACCGACGCGTCCCTTTTCACGCCTATTCCTCCTCCACCTTCGGCTTATATTGCGCCGCGACGTGCTGCTGCACTTGTGGCGGTACGGGGTCGTAGTGGCTGAATTCCATGATGAAGCTTCCCTGCCCGCCGGTTACGCTTTTTAGCTGCGATTGATATTGCATTACTTCCGCCAGCGGAGCGGTGGCTTTCACCTGGGCCAGGCCGCCGGCCACGATATCCGTGCCCTGGATTCTTCCCCGCTTGCTGGAGAGATCGCCGGTGATGGTGCCGACGAACGCATCCGGCACCGTCACTTCCATATTCACGATCGGCTCCAGCAATACCGGCTTGGCTTTCTTGATGGCGTCGATGAAGGCGAATTTCCCCGCCGCCCGGAAGGCGACTTCCTTGCTGTCGACGGGATGATGCTTGCCGTCGTAAACGATGACGCGCACATCCTGCAGCGGATAGCCGGCAATCGCGCCCTGCTCCAGAACATCGCGCACGCCTTTTTCCACCGCCGGGATGAACTGGCCGGGAATCGTTCCGCCGAATACTTCGTCGACGAATTCAAATCCCTTGCCACGATCCAATGGCTCGATGCGAAGATAAACCTCGCCGAACTGGCCCGCGCCGCCGCTTTGTTTCTTGTGGCGATGATGCCCCTCAGCCTTGAGGCTGATGGTTTCCTTGTAAGCGATTTTCGGCGGCTGGGTATCGACGGCAATGCCGCGGTTTTTCAGCTTTTCCAGGATCAGGCGAATATGTAACTCGCCCAGCCCGTTGATCACCATCTCGTGCGTCTGGCGATCGGTGTGCCAGCGGAAAGTTGGGTCTTCCTCGGCAATTTTCGTGAGCGCGCCGGAGATTTTCTGCTCGTCGCCGCGCGCCTTGGGCGTGATCGCCACGCCGAACATGGGCGTGGGAAACGTCAGCGGCTGAAGGTGAACGCTGTCCAGGGCGTGGTCATCGTGCAGCACATCGCCGGTATGAATTTCCTCGATCTTGGCGACGGCCCCAATATCGCCGGCAATAATCGCATCCGCCTCGCGATGTTCCTTGCCCTGCAAGTGGAAGACATGCCCGAGTTTGACCGGCTTTTTGGAATGGCCGATGATGACCTGCGAATTTCCCGCCGCCTTCCCCTGATGCACCCGGAAAATCGCCAGCTTCCCGACGAATGGATCGGTGGTCACCTTGAAAACGTGGGCCAAGAGCAAACCGGCGGCGTTATTCGCATATTCAAACCGGCGTTCGTTCGGCGATTCGCCGCTGAGGAATTCACGCGGGTTGCCTTCCAGCGGGCTGGGGAAATGCCGCGAGATGGCATCGAGCAATTCATTCAGCCCCACGCCATTTTTCGCATCGGCAAACAGAATCGGCACCACGTGCGCCTCGTCCATCGCCTTTTCAAAAGGCGCATGCAGCGCGTCATAGTCCGGCTCTTCGCCGCCCAGGTATTTCTCCATCAGGTTTTCGTCCATCTCGACGATCTGGTCGAGAATGGCGGCATGGCAGCGCTTCACCGTGTCGAAATCTGATTCGCCGGTATTGTTGAGCAGGCAATCAACCACGCCTTTTCCGCCGGTGGTGGGCAGGTTGATCGGCAGGCATTCAGCGCCAAACGTCTCGCGAATCTGATCGACCAGCCGATCGAGATGCACCTCCGGCATGTCGATCTTGTTGACGATAATCGCGCGGGGAATGTTGCGGTCCTTGGCCGCCTCCATCATCCGGCGGCTCACGACTTCAATCCCGCTTTGTGCATTGATAACCACCGCCACCGTTTCCACCGCCGGCAGGCAGGCGATGGCGTGGCCGATCAAATCCGGCGAGCCGGGCGTGTCGATGATATTGATGCGCGCGCCCTTGTAGTCGACATGAAGAATGGCGGGATAGACCGAGTGCTTGTGTTCCTTTTCCTCTTTTTCAAAGTCGCTGAAGCTTGTTCCATCGGCCACTGACGCCTTGCGGTTAACGGTTCCGCTGGCCAGCAGCAAGGCATCGACCAGCGTTGTTTTTCCCGACCCGCCATGGCCGGCGATAAGCACGTTGCGAATATCAGATGTGGAATAGGTGGGCATGATTTGTTTCCTTAAATGAAGCGGACGAGACAAAGCCTATCTCGCGCGCAATATCAGAGCAAGCCGAAACTTCGGAGGATTAAGGCAGGGGACCTCGGCCGCCATTTTCGGCGTGGTAGGGGCACGCAACGTGTTTTGTGTCCGCCATGCGCATGCGAAACGAGCCGCGCACGAAGGGTACTCCCGTAGTAAGCGGTTTCGCGGACGCGCTTACTTCGGGAGTACCCTTCGTGCGCGGCTCATTCGTATCAACTACCGCCATCTTCCACACACAAACCACCCCACCCCTAGCCGGCGTAATTCGCGCTCAATTCCCTCGAAATTCGCCCGGACGGAATTCTTCCCTTGCCAAATCATGCCGCTTTCCCGAATCTATCTTCAATCATGGACCGAAAAATCAAAGTTTCACCGGATGTCGATTCCCTCATCATCGAAGCCGCCGGACGCATTGTCGACGCGGCCGAGACGGCGCGCGGGGCGGGGCGAAAGTTTTCCCTCGCGCTTTCCGGCGGCAAAACGCCCGAGGGGCTTTATCGAATCCTTGCCTCAAGCGCGTATCGCACCCGGATTGACTGGCCCGGCGTGGAGATTTATTTCGGCGATGAACGCTGCGTGCCGCCGGATTCCGACCAGAGCAACTTCCGCATGGCCAATGCGGCCCTCTTGTCAAAAGTGCCAATCCCCGGCGATCAGATTCACCGCATGCGCGGCGAAATCGATCCGCAGATCGCCGCCAAGGAATATGGCGAATTACTCAAGGGAAAGTTTGGCGATGGCGGAATGGACATGATTCTGCTCGGCATGGGCGATGATGGGCACACCGCCTCGCTCTTCCCGCATACCGCGGCACTGGCCGAGCAGAAGCATCGTTGCGTGGCCAACTATGTTGAGAAGCTCAAGACGTGGCGCGTCACCATGACCTTTCCTTTCATCAACCGCGCCGCGGCCGTCTTGATTCTGGTTGCGGGGAAAGATAAAGCCGCCCGTCTGAGTGAAGTTCTGGAAGGCCCGCGCGATCCCGATCGCCTGCCGATCCAGCGAATCGCCCCCGAAACCGGCGTGTTGACATGGCTTTTGGATGCCGGGGCGGCGGGAATGCATGAAGATGAGTAACTGATGAGCGGAGGGGATCACTTCCACGAGGCAACGCCTCAGAAAGCCTCGCATGAACCGCGCGAAAAACCGGCTACGACACATGGCGGCAACGATGGTTGCTGGAACGGCGCTTTGCCTGGCGAGCCTGGCTGGCATTCAGAGCGCACACGCCGCCGACCCGGACAACGGCCCACCGCCGCCGGCGCGCGGCGATGGGCCGCCACCCGGTCCCGATGGGCAAAATCGTCCCCCGCGCAATCGCCAGCAGCCGGATGATGCCCCGCCTGCGCGCGGGGGGCCGGCCACGCGTCCGGCACGCGACAGCAATGCACCACGGGGCGATCAGTCACGTAACACGCGCGATTCCCGCCCGAGCCAGCCACCCGATGCCGGCAGTCCCGACGATCTCCGCCCGCGCGATGCGCGAGGCCCGGATGATCGTCGCCAGGGCGATGCGCAAGCCCGCCGCGAACGTGGTCCTGCCGGCCCGCCCGGCATCGGCCGCGCGCTCGATCAGCTTCGCCTGAGCGATGATCAGAGGCAACAGGCCGAGCCGATCGTGCAGGAATTTCGCCGCAAACAGGAGCAGGCGCGGCAGGATTTCCTCAAGGCGATGAAAGGCATTCTCGACCCGACGCAGTATCAGGCGCTGGAGCAGGCCACCCAGCCGCCCGGCCCGCCGCAGGGCCGTGATCCGCGCGAGCAAGGGCCGCCCGATGGCGCCGATGCCCCGCAGCGCCGCAGTGAGCAAGGCCAACGGCGCGGGGATCCCGCTGCGCAAGATGGCGCGCCGCGCGGAAATCAAGAGGGCCCGCCGAATCGCGGGGCCGATGCCGGGCCGCGCCAGACTCCCGATGCGCAACGTGGAACACGCAATGGGCCGCCGCCCGTGGATTCAGACCGCCCACAGCGGCGTGGCGGTCCCGATGCGCCGCCGCCGGGAAATCCGGATGGCGCGGCGCCCGATGGTTCACGCCGAGGCGCGCCGCCTCAGCCACAGGCTGCCAAATCCGAAGATGGCTCGGAAACAGTCGCCGTGACTTTCATCGGCGGGTACGACACCGACCCGCGCGATCATGGGCGGCCGGTGGTTTTGATCGCGGCGGCGTTGAACGTGACGCCGGACGTTTTCCGCGACGCCTTCAGCGGGGTGAAACCCGCCGCCGCCGGCCAGGAGCCCGACCCAACCCAGGTCCGCCTGAATAAAGCCGCGCTCATGCGCGCTCTGACGCCGCATGGCATCACCAACGAACGCCTTGATGCGGTCTCCAACTATTACCGCTACAGCGGCAGCCGCGGCCAGATGTGGCGCAACACGCCGGCGACCGCCTATGCCACGATAAAAAATGGTGTGATCACCGCCGTCACCATCACCAATGCCGGCGCGGGATACAGTTCGCCGCCAAAGGTTACCATCGTTGGCATGCCCAACGTCACCGTCGTCGCGAAGCTCGCTTTCGACGCGGATTTCAGTCGAAACGGTTCGATCAAGGAGATTGCCGTGCAGCCGTGAAAGCGACGTACTCGTTCACAATCGGGGAATGGTCAGTAAATTATATAGAAGGCTAAGGCAGGAATCCTCGCACGTCATAAGAAGGAGCGTGCGCGATTTTTCCGGAGCGTACAAGCAAGAGAACAAAGTCCGAAGCCGTGCCGGAAAACTTGAAGAACACTCGAAAACCAATTGACATTCGATGAGCGCGAAAAACAATCCGGAAGGATTTTTCGCGCCCGTTGATAACCGTCTGGAACAGTGCGACTTAGCCGTGAATAATTTCTGCATTTCGCCCGTTTTAATGAATACTTTTGCGGATTTTTCAAATTGGCCATCTCCTAACCATTTGTAAAATATGAAGTTGCGCCGGAAGGTATGGGGTGCGGGCATAACTGTATGCCAAAGCGCAACTTATCGTCCAAAATGTCAACTTTCTGCGCATTAGTGGAGGGATATAGTTTCAGCATACGGTTATTCGGGAAAACCAACTATGAAATGGATGCTCATAAAGCGCTTATCAGGCTGCCAACGTGGTCGAACGATGCACGATTCCAACCCGCGGCGGGTGAGAGGTAACTCCCTCTCGCACGTTCGTGAGCCGTGCTGACCTGGGCCGATGGGCCTTTTTCGACCCCTCGAAATTCGCGAAATTTCGATGTTGCGCACCATTTTGGGGTTCTCCCGCACTTTCCGTGGGCATTTTTTTGCGCGCATGCGAGTGACCCGGAAGCGAAGTTTATTTTGTGAGTGGCGCGCGGATGAATTGTCGCCGAGGATTAATCCTGTCGGGTCTTGACAAAAATATTTCGTTGTC
>DASRRM010000278.1:0-15073 GCA_035695715.1 Tepidisphaeraceae bacterium | reverse complement strand
TCCTTCGATCCAGCTTCAGCCTTCGCGCGGTTTCCTCCAGGTTCTTCGTCCGCGAATAAATCAGCGTGCAATAACGCCGCAGCAATTCATCCGCGGTCAGCTCACCGGCGTGGATTTCATCCACGAAATCGCGGGCGGCCGAGTTGCTGCCCAAGTGCTGCGGGCGATACTCATGGCGAATCAGCACATTTCTGACGCACTGCTCCAGCTCGCGGAAATTGCCGGGCCAGGGGTAATCGCGGCCCAGATGTTTCTTCACCCACGCCTCAACTTCGTCGGCCAACGCCTCGGCTTCGTCGCCGGCGATGCGTTTGGCGATGAACAATATCATTCCCTTCAAATCGCCGGGGGTTTCGGCCAGTTGCTCGGCCAGGGCGGGCGTGGAAATGATGTCCGAGCAGATGCGGTAGAAAAAATCTTTGCGGAATTTGCCGTCGCTCATCTCGCGCGACAGATCGCGATTGGTGGCGGCAATGATCTTGCCGCGAAAGACGCGCGTTTTAACGTCGCCGAGTCGCTGGAACTGGCGGGTTTGCAATACACGCAGCAATTTCACCTGGATGGCCGGGTCCAGCTCGCCGATCTCGTCGAGAAATACCGTTCCCGTCGCGGTGCAGACTTCCATCCACCCGGCGCGGTCTTCCAGCGCGCCGGTGAACGCTCCCCGGCGATGGCCGAACAGCTCTGATTCGATGAGCGTCGGCGACATCGCCGACAGATTCAGCGGGTGAAACAACTCGGTGAAATCGCCGGTGAAGGTTTTGGATTTGGGGTCAAACGGAATATAGCGCGACTGGGCGATGGCGCTGGCGACCAGCTCCTTGCCGGTGCCGGAGGGGCCGGTGATGAGCGTGGTCATGTCGTTCATACGGTCGAACAGCACGCGCCAATACCGGGCCATGTCGCAGGTGAAGATCGATTGCCAGACCGCCGCGCGCAGCCGCGCCGCCGGCATCGAAGCGCCGACGATGGTGCGGAAAATATGATGAAACGCCCGGCGAATCTGGAAGAAGATCGCGAATAAATGAGCCGATTCGTACCCCACCGGCAATTTCACGCCCGGCACGTTCAGGAAATGCTTCGCGTCATTTTCAAACTTGTCATACAGCGTGGCAATTTCCATCTTCGGATTAGGCAATTCGCCGCTGGTCACAAGCTGCAGCACTTTATGAGCGCGATAATAGAGCAGATAAGCCGCCAGGTCTTCAAACAGGCGAAGTTCCTTTTCCGAGGACGTGTGCCCGTCGGCCAGTCGCTGGCGCAAGGCCGGGGCGAGCGTTTCGACGCGTTGTTCGATGTAGCGGATGTTGGGCCGATAGGCGTCCCAGTCGGTGGTCACATTCCAGACCGAGTCGGTTTTCACGAATTGATCACCCAGGGCATCGCGTTCGCAATCGATGCGCTCGGGGAGAAACGGGTTGCAATACGCCAGCCGCGAGATTGCACTGACAAACGCCACGTCGGCCGGAGACTCAAATAGCATGATCGTTCCAGGGAATCGAGATTCTTACGGATCGCGAAGCAGGATTCGCAACACATTGAAGTCAGATCGACGACGCGGCGGCTACTTTGGCCGGGTGGCCGGCAATCGCAAATCCAGATCCGCCGACCATCCGTCCGGCTGAATCGGCGCTGCGCCGCGGCCGGTGACGACAAAGCTGCTGATCGCCCCGGGAAGGTCAGCGGCGCATTCGGGCTGCAAGGTGAGATTATCGCTGAGCGACGTGGGAAGCGACAGAAGCGCGCCGGTGAGGTTGTAATCGGGGGTGACTTGCAATGTGCCGCCGACTCCACGCGCCCCGGTCGCGGTGATGGCGCTTTGACTTTCGAGAAGCCAGACAGGGCGCACCGTGATATTCCCGCCGTTATTTCCGCCGTTGGCGCTGAGATGGCTGTCTTCGAGGATAACGAAGCTCGGATCGACGAGCATATTGCCGCCGTTGTCTCCTGCTTCGGTGAGGATCCTGCTGTTTCGCAAATCAATGACGCCGGGGCTGACGATGTTGACCGTTCCGCCCTGGCCGCCGGCTTTGGTGGTGATCTTACTGCTGAAGAGATCCACGCTCCGGTCGGCGAAAATGGAAATCCCCCCACCGCCGACTTGAAGCGATTGGCTGGTGATGAGGCTTTTGTGGGTCATCAGCAAGCCGCCGGTGAGATGAATATTGACAGTGCCGGCGGTTCCGGTAACGGTGCTGGCGCTGTCGATCACGCCGGTGTTTTTCATGGCCAGCTTATCGCCGGTCAGAAAGACGCTTCCGCCCGCGCCGGTGGCGAACGTGGTGGAGTCGATTTCGCCGCCGTTAATCAGCCGGGTCGATTTCGCGGATATGTGAATGGCGCCGGCGTTTCCTGCGCCGTCGGTCTGGGCGGTGATTCCCGTGAAGTTGGCAGCGTTTTCGGCGTCGATGACGATCTGCTTTGCACTCACCGTGACATCGCCGCCGGAACCATCGCCGAACGTCCCGGAACTGATGGTGGCGTTACTATTGATGTTGATGGTGTTGGCGGAAACGGCGACTTTTCCCGCCGACCCGCTGCCCCCTTCACTGTCCGATTCAATCGTTCCATGATTGAGCAGCGCCAGCGAACCGGCTTGTACGCTCACATCCCCGGCGTTTCCGCCCTGGCCATTGCTAGCGGCGGTGATGCCGGTGGCGCTTGTGCCGGTGAATGCCTGCCCGTCGATCGTCAGCGCGCCGCTGACAGTCACCATTACTTTGCCGCCGGCCGCTCCGCTGAGGGTGTCGGAGGTCACCTGGGAGCTATTGAGGATTTGCAATGAGGCGGCGTTGATGGTGATGTTTCCCGCCGGGCCTTGCGCCTGGGTATTGGAGGTGATGGAACCGCCGTTGCGGAGGATGATCGAATCGGCGGTAACGTTGATGCCGCCCGCCGCCCCTGCGCCGAAAGTAGTGGTGTCAATCAAGGCGTTGTTATCGACAATCAGCGACCCGGCATGAACATTCACCGTGCCGCCCGCGCCCGGATTGGTTGTGCCGCTGACAAAGACGGATTCGGAAAGGATTCCGGTGGAGGCGGTGCTGGTTCCGCGATCGATGTCGAGGGAGGTTGCCGTCACGTTGACGATGCCGCCGTTACCCGAGCCAAGCGTGCTGGCGTTGACGGTTGACCCATTGAGGATTTGCATGGCGCTGGTATTGATATTGACGGTGCCGCCGGCTCCTGCGCCGGTGGTGGCGGCATCAATGGAAGCAATGCCACCCGTCCCGTCGAGCATGAGTGACCCGGCGGAGATGTTCAAGGTGCCGGCGTTGGCGGCGCTGGCGGTTTCGCTGGTGATTGCCGAAGTTCCAGTGAGCGTCAGCGCGCCGGCCGTGGCGACGGTAATCGTTCCGGCATTTCCAGTTCCAAATGCGCTGGCGACCACTTCGGTTTCAAAGGTGGAAGTGCCCTGAACGTTCATGCTGTTGACGTTGATGGAGATATTCCCGCCGCTGCCCGCGCCGAAGGTTCCGGCACTGATTTGCGCCCCGCCTAATACGCTGAAGTTACCGCCGCTGATTTTCACGTTCGCGCCCGGGCCGTCGGTCGTGTCGGCAAAGATGCCTGTGCCCTGGCCCAGGTTTTGGCCATCAATCGTAAAAGACTGGCTTGCGGCAATCGAGACATTTCCCGCCGAGCCTGTGGCAAATGCGTCAACGGTGATTGCCGCCCCGCCCAAAATCGACGCCGTGGGCGCGGTGATTTGCACTGTCCCCGAATTGCCCGCGCCTGCGAGTGATTCAGCCGACAATCCCGTCAAGACGCCCGAGCCCTTCCCATCCAGCGTAAGCGATTGGGCCGCGTCGATAGCCACCGTCCCGGCATTTCCGCCATTGATCGCATCGGCGGCGATTTCGCCGCCGGCCAGGACGCTTACCGTATCGGCGCTGATGCTGATGCGGCCGCCGGGCGCTATAGATGATGCGGAAATGGTGTCGGCGAAGAATCCGGTGTTGCCGAAGGGAGTTGAACTCAGCCCGTTGTCGTTGAGCGTCAGATCGGTTGCATGAACGGTAATGGTGCCGGCGGCATTGGTGCCGGCGTTGTTGGCCAGAATGACGGCGCCGTTGAGCAGTTGCACGGTGGTTCCGCTGATGCTGATCGTTCCCGCGGCGCCGCCGGTGGTGCCGATTGATGCGGAGAGGATCCCCGTGATGCCGGGGGACGTCCCTTCATCGAGCGTGACCGTGCCGCCGCTGACGGTAATCAATCCGGCGTTGCCCGTGCCGCTGCTGCTGGCACTGATGGCGGCCCCGTTCGTCACGGAAAGCGCGCCGGTATTGACGGTGATTTGTCCGGCATTCCCGCTGGTGCCGCCGGCGGTGGAAATGGCAATCATCCCGCGATTGGCAAGCGTGCCGGCGGTGTTGTCGATCGAAACGGAGTTGGCGGTTGCGGAAATATTCCCGGCGTTTCCGACGCCCAGCGTCGACGCGCTGAGCGTTCCGCCCGCCGATAGTTCCAGTGAATCGGCGCTAATCGCAATATTTCCGGCCCGGCCGGTGCCACTGGTCGCGGCGAGGATGGCTGTCGAGGGGAAGTTGGTGCCATCGACATGAACATCGCCGGTGGCGTTGATTGTGACGTTGCCGCCGTTTCCCGCCGCGGTGGTTCCCGAAAAAATCAGGCTTCCGCCGCTGAGGCTGAACGACCCGACGTTGAAATTCATCGCCCCGGCTTGTCCGGCGCCGCCGGTACTGGAAGAAATGCCCGTTGCGACGGCCGGCAGGGATGAGCCGTCGATTGCAACGCTGGCGGCGGTCACGTCAATCGCGCCGGCCGACCCTGCGCCGCTGGTGGATGTGGAGACAATTGCCGGCGAAAATGTTGCCGCCCCGCTCACCGCGATATCAATTCCCTGGCCGTTGGTGGTGCCGGTGTTTTGCGCGACGAGGACGCTGGCGTTCACTTCCAAACTTCCACCGCGCACGGAGATCCGCCCGCCGCCCGGGCCGCTGGTGGAAATCGTAGCCTGCTGCAGCGAAACGTCGCCCAATGTCGGGCCGCCGGGCGTGAGATCGATCGTGGCCAGCAAACTGGCGGCGTCAAAAGTCAATTCGCCGCTAGAGGCTGTTGAGACGAGGTTGACGCGCCCGCCGGGCGATTGAATAACCCCGCCGTTGATCTGCACATCGCCGCCGACGATCGAGATAGCGCCCGAGGCATTGGTCAGTTGCGACATCGTGGTGGAAATCGCCGCCGGCTTTGCCGCCAGAAATCCGAACGCCGACGGGGCGGCGGAGGTCAGCGTGGTGTCGGCGAGATTGGTCGCATTAAAATGGCTTCCATCGGCCAGCTTCAAATAGTCGGCGGTGGTGACGACAAACGCGCCTTTCACATCCAGCGCCGAGTCCGGCCCGAAAACCACGCCGGCCGGGTTGATCAGATAAAAGTTCGCGCCGGCGATGGTGCATTGCACGGTGCCGTCGATATTCGACGCGCTGCCGCCGGTAACGCGGGCAATGACGTTGGTCACACTCGACGGCCCGCTGAACGAGGCCACGTCATTCTTGCTCAATGAGAATGATGAAAAGCTGTGAAAAAGATTTCCGCCTTTTTGCTGGCCCAGGCTCGCCGGGATGTTGTAGGTTGGCCCGCCCAGCGCAGTCCTCGCCCCGACACTGCCATCGGTGACCACAGTGCCGGCGAGAATCTGAGCGGCGCTGCAAAGACCGATCGCCGCGGCAAGCGCCATGCGCTTGGCCGCCGTTCGGCGTCGGATGGCAATCTTGCCGAAATGGGCGATGGGATTGGATGAGGTCATTCGCTCAACTCCGTGAATGCGACGACCTCATCCTATCCCACCGCTTCAGCGCTTGCACGATTGGAACAATGGGCACGAAAAGAATTTTACGCCGCCCGATCCGTTCGCCATGCAACCGCTCTTTCGGCTATCCGACCTCCACCGCGCCAATATCCACTTTGCCATTGATGATGCGCGCGTGGCCGCGTTGGTCGGTCGTGATTCCACTGGGGATCAAGACGACCGAGCCGCCATTGATGGCCGGGCTGGTGCTGGCGGGCAATACCGTGAGCGTGGGTCCGCCGTTATTTTGCAAAACTCCCAGGACCGCGTTGAGCGGCTTGCTGATCGTGCCGGTCTTATCGGTGGCTATCCATCCGCTGCTGGCACTTCCAACGATGCGAACGAGGTTGTGGCCCTTGGACGTGAAGTGCCCGAAAGCATCGGGGGAGCTGGTTCCGGCCACGGTGTTGGCGGCGATGATGGTATTTGCGATGTTGACCACGCCGGAAAGATTGGCCACCCCGCCGCCAACTCCCCCTGCATTTTCCGCGCTGTAATTGTCGCAGATCGTGCAGTTATAGATGTTGGTGGTTCCGAGGTTTTCGTTGCAGATTCCCCCGCCGCTGCCGACGGCTTTGTTGTTGGCGATGGTGCAGTTGGTGAGGGTGGTATGTCCGCTGTAGGTCAGCACGCCGCCCCCGTCCAGGCCGAAATTCGCGCTTTGATGATTGCCCGAGACGGTATCATCGAGCATGACGAGCGTGCCGTAGTTTTCGATGCCCCCGGCCGACGAGTGGGCGACATTCAGAGAAATGGTCGTGTTGGTAATGGTGGCGGTGGCGGTGGGTTGGATGTCTACTCCGCCGTCGGCGCTTGCCGAGGAATTGCCGGAAACCGTGCAATTGGTCATGGTTAACTTCCCGGCGGCGGCCAGACCCGCTCCGTTACCATTGGCCTTGCTGTTGCTGATCGTGATATGCGTCAGGGTCAGTGTCCCGGCGTCGCCGACAGCGCCGCCATTGCCGGTGGAAAAGCCGTCGGTGAGGGTCATTGTGCTGATCGAGGCGGTGACCTTCGGGTTGACGTAAAAGACCCGGCTGGCGGCGTTGCCGCTGATGGTTAGCGCGGCCTTGGGGCCGGTGATGGTAATTGGTTCCTTGATGTTGGTGAGAACCAGTCCGGTGCCACTGAGCTTGATCGTTTTCGCCGTGGCAAATACCGTCGGGCTGAATGTGATGGTGCTCGGCGTGGTGGAGGTGTTGGCCAAGGCAATTTCGGCGCGCAGCGTTCCGGTAACGCCTGCGGCGTCGGAAATCGAGGTGACAACAAAGGCCGAAAAAAGTTGCCGCGATTCGAGCGCTTCGGCTAAGATCGGCCGGAACGCCCGGGGTTTGGGCAACGGACCGGCTGCTGCATGCGAACGTTTTTCCTTGCTCATGGTTCCCTCGGTTGTTGGGACGTGCGCGAGCCCGATGGGAATATAGTGGCACCGTATAACGGCAAGAATCTTAAATCACAAGGAAAATATCCGGCGCAGTTTATAAGAGGCGTGCGTGATTTTTCGAGCGGTGGGATAGCCGTTCATTTTGGCAATTTGTAGCGTGGGCGTGCTCCACCATCTTTCGCGACCGAGACGCGGTGGGCGAGTACGCCCGCCCTGCATTCGACTGGAAGTGATTCGTCGGTCATCCTGAGCTGAGGTATTCCGAAGGATCTACCTCGCCTGCGCGTACTGGCAAGATCCTTCAAAGATATGCACGAAAATCTTGTTTTCCTGACAAGATTTCGGGACGCGGAAACGTAGGGCGGCACTGCCCGCCGCCGACGTCTCCCCCGGAATTACAGCTCGGCGGGCAGTGCCCGCCCTACGTAAACCCGCTATCTTTTGGGTCGTGGACGCAGCCCACATTGAGAGTACCTCAGGATGACGATTGCCCATTTGGGACATTTTCATGCGGCGGGTGAGAAACGAATCACCTGCCTTGAAGGGTTGATCGGGCAATTGCGCTGAAGTAGTAAGTTGTTGCGGCACGTGCCTATTTAATTTACATCAAAGCCAAAACTTCATGACCCAATTTTCACAACCGCAGCTTTCCGTTCCGCCCGGACCGCCTGCGCCGCTGCCGGCGCTCATCGGCTGGAACCCGCCGCTGAAAAAACTTCAGCCGCCTTACATACTCACCCATCCATTTGCGATCTCGGTGGCCGCGGCGGGATATATGCGCGGCGTCATCAAATCGCGCATGTGGGATCCGGGCAGAACGGTCGTGCTCTTCACGCTGATCGATGGCGGCAAGAGTTGGAAAATGGATTACGTCGACAGCCAAACCCTCGACGGCAGCCAATACATTGTCTACGACTGCCAGGGGTGCAACGTCGGCATCGCCGCGTCGCAGGCGGGGCTTTTCCAGAAGCGACTCCTGCACTTTCACCGCTACGTCAACAACACCAAGTTCCTCGACCTGTGGATCGAGCGCAATTCCGAATCCGAAATGACCGCCCGCGCCACCGAGCCGGGCCGGCTTTCGCTTTCGCAGGAAAAGCTGCGGCGTTTTTGCCCCGTCCTCTACAACTCCACCGCCGACGAAGGACCCTGGTGCGAGCATGTCATCCGGCAAATCTGCCGGCAGATGTGGGAAGGCGATGGCCGCGCCGCGGTCGTGGCCTTGCTTCGCCCGCTGACGATTGCCGCATACAGTAGCGATCTGGATGGCGTCGTGCTGCTGCGATTTCCCGATGAGTTGGTGGAGGAATATCGCCTGGAGGCCGGCTCGCGGCTGTTTTGCCTGAACTTCTATGGCAAAGACAAACCCGCCAACCCGGTTATTCAGGGTCCGGGCTCCAGCGGCCAATGGGGCGATTTTTCCCCGATCATCGCCGAGTTCTTTTCCGACGATCTGCATCAAGCCGGCGTGCGCAAACTGCAGATCGCCGAATCCGAATGGGAGCGCGCCGCCGAGTGCGCCCTGGCCGCCCTCCGCGCCGGCGCAAAACCGCGCGATGGCCGATATCCGATCTGGCTGCTTCACCGTCCGTATTGGAGCCCCGTGCCGATCAGCGCAGAAGGCGGTGCTCCGCCAACCACGCCACGCGCCCCCGACTCTGTCCCCATTAATCCCCCGCCATCATCCGCCACAACGCCCGCCGCGCGCATTCATCTCGCCCCCCACACCGCCCCACCGCCGCCGGCGGCTTATGCGCCGGCGCAACTCCTCACCCGCCCGGCGCGCATCCGCAAGAAGTTGCCGCTGCGCGGCTGGATCATCCTTTTCAGCCTGATCGGGATCATCCTGCTGCTGGCCGCGACAACGCTGGGATTGCTGGGAGTGCTGATTTCGCGGGGCTTGCGGTGAAGAGCATCGCAAGCCGCGAATTGATGAACGGTGGACTGCCTGTCCGCCCCAACAACAACGAATCCGCGCCGCGGGGCAAGCCCCGCGATCGCGGATTCATATACGCATCTAAATGTCCAACTCTGCGTTCAACGCCATCGGCGGGATATACACCCGGCCGGCGTAGCGACGCCTTATTCCATGCCGCGATCGGATCGGGGTTCATCCATCTCTGAGCCGCGATTCATGGTGCCCATCGGCGCCGAAGATTCCATGGCGGATTCGGTGCCGGGAGCGGACATTGAGGACGATATGTCAGGCGAGGTGGAACCCCCGCCACGCCGGCCGGCTGAGCTCTTGCCGCCTAGACGCCCGATTTTCGACATATGAGCGCGATCGCTGCTGACGCGTTCGCCACCCTTGCGGCCGGCTGCCCGCGCCTCGTCGGTGGTGAATTCGTGGGCCGTCCCTTTTTCATGGGCGGCTTTTCCGCCCTTTCGAGCGATTTCACGCTGTCTTTCCCGGTCCATCGAGGCAAATCCCCGGTTGTGTGTTCCTGTTTGCATTATTGACTCCTTTAACAAATTTCAACTACTGCTTACGGGACCAAACCCCGTCCAAATATTACACAGCAACACTGATACCAATGGGGCCGTCGCTTACGCCCCGTCCGGTAAATCTGCCTCAGGCGCTTACGCATGGGGCTGGCTGCAGTCTAATCCTATGCCAGAGCCGATCACCTCTTAAGTCATTGCTCGGCCCGCCGGAATTGGCGGCCGAGCCCGGCAATGTTTTTTTGCCCGTTGCTTAAAATTTTGAGTCCGCGTTTTGTAATCTGTCATTCGGGCGTCATTTGGATTCAATGGTGGCAGAGGAAGGTGTCAATGTCTCGCAGTGCTGAACATGAATAACGGAAGCGTTTTTAAGTTGATAAATGACGTGCTTGCCGGCTGGTTGTGACGTACAATTGAGGGCGAGTTGTCGCCGGGACCGGCGAGGGGCGGAAACCACCCCTGCCGCGAAATGCGTCCCCGGTAAAGCGGCCGATGATGGCCGCAACGGCGGCAATGTATGCCGCTAGATAGTGTGCGGGTTTGCTTAACAGGCAGCCTCGCCACATGGAGTCGAATCCAAATGCACCGTTCCGATTTCCTGAATCGTGCCAACGCTGATTATGTCGACAGCCTCTACGAGCAGTACCTGCGCGATCCCCTTTCAGTCGACGATGTGTGGCGGGCTTATTTTGCTGGCTTCGAAGATGCCGGCGGACGAACAGCGCCAACCGACGCGCGTGCCGTTCCCTTGAACATCGGCATCCACGACCTGGTCCACTCTTATCGCGAGCTCGGGCATTTCGTTGCCACTCTCGATCCCCTCGGCCACCTTCGTGAATCTCACCCGCTGCTCGACCTGCAACAATTCGGAATGTCCGAGGCCGATCTGGACATGATGGTCGGCAAGGCCGACTTCTACGGCGAAACCGATGGCACCCTCCGCGATCTGCTCGCCAAGCTGCAAGCCACCTACTGTCGCAACATTGGCGTTGAATACATGGGCATCTCCGACAAGGCCCAGCGCGAATGGCTCGCCAAGCGAATGGAGCCGATTTTGAACAAGCCTTCGTTTTCCGCTGAGGAGACGAAGGCTTTGATGTTTCAACTTGTGGTATCCGAAGACTTCGAGCGATTTCTGCGCACCAAGTGGAAAGGGAAAAAGACCTTCTCGCTGGAAGGCGCTGAATCGGTCGTTGCGCTGCTGAATTCCGTCGTGGATGACGGGGCGATGATGGGCATCGAGGAAATCTGCATGGGGATGGCCCATCGCGGGCGGCTCAATGTCCTGGCCCATGTGCTCAACAAGCCCTACGAAGTCATCTTCAGCGAATTCCAGGAAAGCATCGCCCAGGAATGCGGCGGCCGCAGCGGCGAAGGGGATGTGAAATATCACCTCGGCTACGCCAACGACCGCCCCACCCGCCAGAATCGGCCCATTCACATCGGCCTAAGCCCCAATCCCAGCCATTTGGAACTCGTGAATCCGGTCGTTGAGGGCATTGTCCGCGCCAAGCAGAATTATCGCGATGACCGCGAACAAAATCGCGTGGTCCCGGTGCTGATTCACGGCGATGCCGCCTTCACCGGCCAAGGCATCGTTTTTGAAACTTTGAATCTGTCCGAGCTTCGCGGCTGGCGCACCGGTGGAACCATCCACATCATCATCAACAACCAGATCGGCTTCACCACCCCGCCGGAACAAGGGCGATTCACGCCGTATCCAACCGACGTGGCCAAGATGATTCAAGCGCCGATTTTCCACGTCAACGGCGACGACCCCGAAGCCTGCGTGCATGCCGCCCGATTGGCCACCGCTTTCCGAGAAGAGTTTAAGTGCGACGTGATGATTGATGTCTGGTGTTATCGCAGGTTCGGCCATAACGAAACCGACGAGGCGCCATTCACGCAGCCGCTGATGTACGCCCAAATCGCCAAACAGCCAACGACACGCGATATTTACGCGAGAAAGGTGGTGGAAGAAGGACGCCTCAAGCCTGAATTGCTCGACGAGATGAAGAAAATCGCCCGCGAGCGAATGGACAAGGCTTATGCCCTGGCGCAGGAATATAAGCCGCGGCAACGAACGGCGGTGATCAACAAGCTCTGGAAGGACTACCTGCAAACGCCGACCGATTGGAGCGCCAAGACCGCCGTATCGCGCGAGATGCTGAGCAAGGTAACCGAGGCGGCAACCAAAGTGCCGGCGGATTTCACGCCACACCCAAAGCTCGCCCGCCTGCTTACCGAGCGGCGCGAAGCGGTCATTCGCAATGGATATGGCATCGACTGGGGTTGCGGCGAGATGCTGGCGTTTGCCACTTTGCTGATGGAAGGAACGCCGGTGCGCCTCACGGGCCAGGATGTGCAGCGCGGGACCTTCAGCCATCGCCATGCCGTCCTGCACGATTACAACACCGGGCGGCAGTATGTGCCGCTGGCAAATCTTCAGGAAGGCCAGCCGCCGATTGCCATCCTCAACTCGATGCTTTCTGAAGAGGCGGTCTTGGGTTTCGAATATGGGTTTAGCTCAGCCGATCCGCGCAACCTGGTGTGCTGGGAGGCGCAGTTCGGGGATTTCGTCAATGGCGCGCAGGCGATCATCGATCAATTCATCGCCGCCGCCGAATCGAAATGGCGGCTTTCCAATGGGCTGGTCATGCTCCTTCCGCACGGCCACGAAGGGGCCGGCCCGGAACATTCCTACGCCTACTTCAGCCGCTTCCTCGCCTTGTGCGCGGTGGACAACATGCAGGTGTGCCAGCCCAGCACGCCGGCCCAGGTTTTCCACATGCTGCGTCGGCAGATTCACCGCAAGTTCCGCAAGCCACTGGTCATGATGATGCCCAAGGCGCTATTGCGGTATGAGCCATCGTTCTCCCGCGTCGACGACTTCGCCAGCGGATCGGTATCGCTGGTGCTGGACGATCCCACCCCGCCGGACACGGCCCGGGTCAAGCGGCTGCTGTTTTGCACGGGAAAGGTTTATTACACGCTATCGAAGGCGCGCACCACCAACAACATCGCCGACACGGCCATTGTCCGCGTCGAGCAGCTTTATCCGTTTCCCAAGCCGGAATTGCAGGCCATTTTGGCGAAATATTCGTCGGCTACGGAAATCAACTGGGTACAGGAAGAGCCGCGAAATCGCGGGGCGTGGCATTTCATCAACGACCGCTTTGACGGGCTTCTGCCGGGTAAACTGATGCTCAACTACATTGGCCGCGAAGAAGCCGCCAGCCCCGCCACCGGCTTGCACGATATGCATGAGAAAGAGGAAGCAGCATTCACCAACAAGGCTTTGGGAATCAAGTGCTGCGCGGAAGCGAAGGTCGCGGAAACTGCCGCGGCCACCGTTGCGGTTCCCGCCGCAGTAGCGGTCGCGACCGCGCCAGTCACCCAGGCGGGTGTCTCTCCCAACGGAACAGCAAATGGCGCGGTGCAGATTCAATCGAGCGGTGGTAGCGCATCGTCTGTTGGGCGGCGCGGTTAATTACATTAAGAACAAACATGGCAACTAACGTCCCCATCCCGAATCTCGGCGACTCCATCAGTCAGGCGACCGTCCTGCGCTGGATCAAAAACGACGGCGATTACGTCCAGGTGGACGAGCCTCTTCTCGAACTCGAAACCGACAAGGCCAATACCGATCTGCCCGCCCCGGTGGCCGGCGTATTGCGCCAGGCTAAAAAGGTCGGCGACGTGGTAAAAATCGGCGAAGTCGTGGCCACCGTCGATGAAAATGCCAAAGCCCCAACCGCCACGCCGGTCCCCACTGCCGCCGCGTCGGCCACTCCGCCGCCCGTCGCCCCAAAACCATCGCCCGAACCTCCTGCGACAACTTCGGCCAACCCTTCGGCAAGGCCTGCGCCCCCGGAATTCCTCGATCTCAATCCATCGGTTCGAGCTTTGATCGTTGAACGAAATCTGAATCCCCGGGACATCCCCGGCACCGGCCCGCATGGCCGGCTGCTCAAGGAAGATGTGCTGGCCTACCTGGAAAGCAGCAACGGCAAATCCTCGTCCGCAACGGTTACCACCGCCCCGCCGCCAACTCCCGTAAAGCCGGCTCCAACGCCCGACACCAAATCGGCTAAGCCCGGCGCGCGTCAATACGACGCCAACGGCATTTCCCGCGAGCCGATCAGCAAGATTCGCGACGCCACCGCCCGCAATCTAAAGGAAGCACAGAACACCGCCGCCATCCTGACCACCTTCAACGAAGTGGATATGTCGGGCATCATGGATCTCCGCGCCAAGCACAAGGAACGCTTCGAGAAAACCTATGGCGTGGGCCTGGGCTTCATGAGCTTCTTCGCCAGAGCCGTCATCCTCGCCCTGCGCGAATTCCCCAGGGTCAACGCCTTCATCGATGGCAAGGAAGTGGTCTATCACAACTACGTCAACCTCGGCGTAGCCGTCAGCAGCGAAAAGGGACTCCTTGTCCCCGTTTTAAAGCATGCCGAGCAAATGTCCTTCGCCAAAATCGAATCCGAGATCAAGCGCGTGGCCGGCGCCGTCCGCGAAGGAAAACTCGCCCTGAGCGAACTGTCCGGCGGCACCTTCACCATCACCAACGGCGGCGTGTTCGGCTCGCTCATGTCCACCCCCATCCTCCTCCCTCCCCAATCCGGCATCCTCGGCATGCACGCCATCAACAAGCGCCCGATCGCGGTCGGCGACGAGATCAAAATCCGCCCGATGATGTACATCGCCCTAAGCTACGACCACCGCCTCGTCGACGGCCGCGATTCGGTCAGCTTCCTGGTCCGCCTCAAGGAATACCTGGAAGACCCGGCAAGACTGATGCTGGAAATATAAAACAAACCGCACCGCCCGGCGGCTGAGGCCCGCCGCATCCGCCAACTCGCCGATGCTTAACATCCCGGCTTCCATACTCGCATAATTTGACAGTCACTGTCACATTGCAACTGTAGAATAAAATTTTCCCATATAGCGAACTTGCGTTTGCGGGCCGACTACCCGTGGAACTCAAATTGCTTGATTTAAAGATATGCCCGGGAAAACTGCTCCTGGCAACGGATTTGTAAGCAGCAAGTAATACCTAGTGAGGGCAGGGCCAGGAGTGATCGGTTGTATCAATTGATGAAGTCGCTCATCGATTTTTGGGCCGCGGCATTGGCAAAGTTGAGGGCAAAAAAAGAGCCGCGGACGGGGGAATCCGCGGCTGAGGGCTCTCAACTTGGGGATTCACCCGGAGGGGTGGCCGGGTGGTTGAGAGTTTGGGATTTAGTTCATCGGCGGAAACACCGCCGATGAAAAAAGGCTCCGCCAGCCGGTTAAGCTGTTCGGAGCCTGATCTTGGCACCTGAGGGAAACTTCGTCGACCCCATCGTCGACTCCCCTCGTTTGCATTGGATTAAGCTTAGCCCATCTATTTTTAAAATCAAGTGCCTCCAATGTAATTTTTTAAACAG
>DASRRM010000277.1:0-8136 GCA_035695715.1 Tepidisphaeraceae bacterium | reverse complement strand
TCTCCGGATTACGCCCTTGCCTCGGACCGGACATGTTTAAGCGGCTGGTGTAGTAGACCGGTGGTACATAGCACTGACGTACGGGCCCGCCATGGCCGCCCTTCGTAAAACGGTGGGCGAATGCGCCCACCGACATGCGGTCCTCACCGCATGATCCACTTGTCCGGCTTGGCATGCACGATGTCATTCCCCGGCTTCACTTCATCGCCCCAGATCACAAAATCCATCTCCAGCGTTTTCCATAACTTCATTTCCTCCCCCTTGTCGTTCTTCAGCGGCGCGCCCGCGTCGTCGGTGGCGACCACCGATTCGCTGTTCAACCCGCTGGCGTAAATGCTGAAGTTGCCCATGCGCGCCATTGGCTCTTCCCAGATGGCTACGCCGTCCTTGGCCTGATCCTCGCCCTGGTGGATCGGGCCGCCGATCTGGTTGGCCGATACCAATAGGTCGTTGCCTTCGCTCTTTTTGATGGCGTTGAAAACGGCCAGGGGAATGGCGTGGTCGGAAGGATGAATTTTGCCATCCTCGCTGACCATTTCAAAGCTGGGATAATAGTCCTGTTCCTTGCCGGTGTTGTTGGTGACGGTGTAGGTGAGATACCAGTATGCGCCCGGCACTTTTTCGCCCGGCACGCTCACCACGATGCGCTTGGGAATTCCATGCTTGAAATTCAAGTACCAGCACGTCGGCAGCGGATAAACGCTGGGGACGGGATAGGTCTTGGCTTGTGCCGATGATGGCGGCAGGGCAATGGTGCCGATGGCCAGCAGGGCGGCAACGGCGAACTTCGGATGGAGCAAGGAAGTAAGATTCATGGTGCGGCCTCCACGGTGGTGTAGCATGCGACGGCGTAGCATTGGACGACGTAGCATTTGTCTTTGCCCCACTATAGCAGATTCGCTAATCTAAAATCACGTGCGTTCACTGTCAAACTTTCTTCGTAAGCCACAGCGGGAAAATTCCGCCATCCCCATGCTCGCCCAGCCGGTGCATTGCCGGCCGGCATTACCGGACGAAGTGCATCCGGCGTTGGGGATGATCCTGGGCGGCGGGGGAAAGTTGGCGGATGACCAGCAGGTGGCCGAGTTTCTTGCCTTTGCCGATCAGCGCCGGATCGTCATCAGCGATCTGTGGATTGCCGCCAGCGGCGGGGTGATGCTGTGGGCAATTTTGCCGATCGTCAGCCCCGGCCGCACAACACTTCTGTTCGCGCCGTCAGATCCTCCCCATCCTCACATTGTGCCGGCGGCGGGGGCGCTTTTGGATACGGTCTGTAACAAATATGCGGCCAATGACGTCCAGCTTGCCCAGGTGCTGCTCGACCCGGCGGATGATGCCGGCCGGCGAATGCTCGAGGCGCATGGCTTTCGGCGGATGGCCGAGCTGATTTATCTCCACGCCGCCGTTCGCCGGCCGCTGCCTCCGCCGGAGTTGCCGGCCGATTTGGCGCAGATGAACTACACCCCGCAAACGCACGCCCTTTTCGCCAACGCCATCCTCGCCAGCTATCAACAGAGCCTGGATTGCCCCGCGCTGAACGGCGTTCGCCGGATCGAAGACATCATCGCCGGCCATAAAGCCGGCGGAGAATTCGATCCGCGGCACTGGTATGTCCTGTGCGACCGGAATAAACCGATCGAGGAGACGACGCCCATCGGTGTGCTGCTGCTCAGCCGCCTCCCGCGCGGCGACTCAGCCGAGCTGGTTTATCTTGGCCTTGCGCCATCGGCGCGAGGGAAATCGCTGGGTGACTGGATGATGCGTCGCGCCTTCACCACCGCCGCGTCGATGGGCGTTGCCCGCCTGTCGCTGGCCGTCGATTCGATCAACGCCCCGGCGCTAAAGCTCTACTACCGCTTCGGCATGGCGAAGATGGGCAGCAAGGTGGCGATGATGCGAAAGCTGATTTGAGTCATTGGTCACTTCTCCACAAACTCCTCCACATCTCCCGCACATGTCCAATAAAGTTGTGTACGAGCGGTTGATTAGAATTTTTTTTCAGCATTCATCCCCGCTGTGGCCGATGGTTGCGCCGTTGTGAACGTTAAAACCGATAAATTCGCCCTTGTCAGTACAACCGGCAACGATAAGATTCCCCCTCCATCAGGTTCAGGGACGATGAAGGATCGGATAAGCAGCAGCGCGTTGTGCTTTTTTGCTTCGACGCGCGCTATTGGGCAATGAGGTTGGAAAAACCTCGGCTTGCCGGTTCTTCCATATCGAACGGAGTCGATTCCACGGACGGTCAAAATCGGGCATGGATGCCCAAACCGCTGCAGCGTTTGGCTGGGAAGTGAAGCCCGCTTTCGCTTGCAGAGGAATGGGCCCCTTCGTCGGCTTCTCCCGTTATTTCAGGGAAGGAGAATCCTGCCGGGGCATTTTGCCGCTCAGATTCCGCGCGCTAACGCGGCAGGAATTTGATGTCGGCCGACTGACGAGACTTGTCTGGAAGGAGCGTGGTCGTGAGCTGCGTCAGCGCTAACGACGTACAGCTTGCGCGCCTGGCAGATGCCATCGCGCAACGCGTGGGACAACAACGTTTTCACGTCTGGTTTAACAACTCGACGAGACTTGACCTTAGACAGGACGGCCTGGAGATTGCCGTCCCCAACGACTTTATCAGCGAGTGGATCGGGAAAAATTTTACCCGCCCGATCCAGGAGGCGGCACACGAAGTCCTCGGGTGCCCGCTGCCGGTGCGATTCAGCGTCGTGCCGGAACTTTTTGAGACCGACACCGCTAATGCGGTGCCCAATAGCGGCGGGGCGGCGCGCGATGAAGCGCGCCGTGAAGCCGCAAGTGCCCAGCGAGCCGGCGAGCGCGGGACTGACCATCCGGCGGTTGCCGTAACCGGGCGGCGGCCTACCGTGGCCGAGCTGCTGGAGCCGCCCTTCAGCCGGGCGGTGGCGATTGTGCCGCCTGCATCCCGGCGGCCCGCGCCGTCGGCCACGCCGCGAAGCGATGCGCAGACGGCGTTCAACGCCCGCCCAAAGCTCCGCCATGAAATGGAGAGCTACATCGTCGGACCTTCCAACCAGCTTGCCTATAACACGGCCTGCTACGTCGCGGAGTTTCCCGGGGCCAACTACAACCCGCTGTTCATTCACGGCGACTGCGGGCTGGGCAAAACCCATTTGCTTCAAGGCCTTTGCCGGAAATTCATCGCGCATCATGCGACCAAGCGCTGGCTCTATTTGACCGGCGAGGAATTCACCAACGAATTCCTCTCGGCCCTGCGCAACAACAAGCTCGACGCCTTCCGCCGCAAGATGCGCGATCTCGATCTGCTGGTCATCGACGACGTTCATTTCCTCGGCGGCAAGAAAGCGACACAGGAGGAATTCCTCCACACTTTCAACGCCATTGAGGCCATGGGCAAGCAGGTGGTGATGGCCAGCGACAATCATCCGAAGCTGATCGAGGAGTTTGGCGAATCGCTGGTGAACCGTTTCGTGAGCGGGATGGTGGTGCGGATCGATCCGCCGAACTATCAGACGCGCTGCCTGATTCTCCGATCGCTTTCCGATCGGCAGAAACTGGGGCTGAACGATGAAGTGGTGAGCTGGGTCGCCCGGCGGGTGACGCAAAACGTCCGCGAGCTCGAAGGCGCCATCACGCGGATCGGGGCGCAGATGCACCTCTCGGGCTCCGAAGCCAATATCACCATGGCGCAGGAGGCGCTGGGAGATTTGGACCGCCAGCATGTCGCGCCCATTCGGCCGGAGAATGTATTGCAGGCGGTGTGCGTTTATTTCGGCCTGGAACACAAGGACCTGATGTCCGGCCGCCGCCAGAGAACCATCAGCCTGGCGCGCAGCGTGGCGATGTTCCTGGTGCGAAAGACCGGGAAGCTAAGTTTCCCCGAGATCGGCTCGCGCATGGGCAAGCGCAATCACAGCACGGTGATCAGCGCCTGCCGACGGATCGAGCGGGCGGTGCTAAAGAACGAGCCGCTGACATGGACAAGCTCCGTCGGCGAGCGTGAAGAAGAGGCGTCGGAGTTGCTGCAGCGCCTGGAGGAGCACAGCCGGGCGATCGGATGAGCGGTTGCCGTCATCCCGCAGCGCCCTGAGCAAATTGAAAAAGCGCAGAACAGGAAAACCCGTCATCCCGCGCCACATCGGCTCGGGATGACGGGTTTTTTTCGTAGGGTCCGCCTTGGCGGACGCGTTCATAGCGGTTTTTTCAGCGGTTCACTAATAATCGCGCCTGTTGGATCTGTCGCGAACGCGTCCGCCAAAGCGGACTCTACCAGAGCGTCTTTACATCCTTTGTGGGTGCGGCGCCCTCGGAAGCCGCATATTTGTTCGACGCTCGCGCAATAGCATGGCCCGGCGGTTTATCGCCGCTGCCGGAGCGCATCGGCGATCTTCACGTGAGGTTTGGGCAGGGGAAATTTATGCAGATTTCGCAAGGTCATCCAGCGGCGCGGATTGACGTCAACCGGTGAATAATCGTTCACCGCATCGCAGGTGAAAACTTCAAAGCGATATCGCCGATGCGTCAGTGTGTGCGAGATTCGCAGCAGCGGCTGGGGCGGCGATGTCTCGACCGGCAACCGAACCGCATTTTCCGAGGTGGGTGGCTCGCATGCCAGCGTCACAAATTGCCACATCGCCGCCCAACGGCCGCTGGCCGGGCGCTGCTCAATTAGCCAACGATTGCCGTGGCGGATACAGAATGTTTGCCGATGAACCAGCGGCGTGGGCACTGCTTTTTTCGCGAGCGGAATTATTTCCTGCATTTCAGCCGCCAGCGCTTCGCAATGCTTATGAACGGGGCAGCGGAGGCATTGCGGATTCCTCGGCGTGCAAATCGTCGCGCCCAGTTCCATCAGCGCGGAATTGAAATCGCCGATGCGCTTTGATGGCAGGATTTCCCCCGCGCGCTGCCAGAGCCGCTGGTTGATCTCCCGGTTGCGCGGATCGTCTTTCACGCAATCGAGCCGGCAGAGAACGCGCTGCACGTTGCCGTCCAGAATCGGCGCCCGGCGATCGAAGGCAATCGACGCGATCGCGCCGGCGGTATATCGCCCCACGCCGGGAAGCTTCAGCAACTCATCCACCGAAGTGGGAATTTGCCCGTTCAACTCCCGCACGATCATCTGGGCGGCGGCTTGCAGATTTCGCGCGCGGGAGTAATAACCCAAACCCTGCCACAGCCGAAGCACATCCTGCCGCGGCGCATCGGCCAAAGCATTGAGTGTCGGGAAGCGTTCGAGGAATCGGTGGAAATAGGGAATGACGGTCACCACCTGCGTCTGCTGCAACATCGTTTCGCTGAGAAGCACGTGATAAGGATCGAGAGGCGCGTCGGACGCCGCCGGCCTTCGCCAGGGCAGTTCGCGCCGGTTCTTGTCATACCAGCGAAGCAGTCGGGGGGTGAATGTCGGGCCGGGAGAACGCATCGGTGAATTCTATAGCACTTCTCAGGTTGGTGGCGCGTGTGCGCGACCGTCATCCTGAGTCCTCATGCGGCTGCGCCGCGCCCGTTACGCATGAAATTCACGTAGGGCGGGCACTGCCCGCCGAGCACGGTGTTGGCGGGCATTGCCCGCCCTACATTTTCAGAGCAGGTATTCCGAAGGATCTAGCCGGTACGCGAAGGCGAGCCAGATCCTTCGGAGTATCTCAGGATGACGATTGCCCGCTGGATCAACTTGTCTGCCTTCAACGGTGCGGCAGATAATCCTGAATTCAAGCAGCTTTTTGCTTGATTAACGCGGTCCGATTGATAGATTCGGTCGTTGCTCGTCTGCTCTTAGCGCATGGCAAGGATGCTATGCCTCACTCGCCCTGGCACGGAGGACATTTTTATGCGTCGCCCACTTGTCGATGATTTCGTGCGCCTTACCAACGATATTCCAGAGTTGTCGCTCACCCGCGGCGATCGCGGCGTGGTGCGGAGCACATGGTTTGCCCCCACGGTCGCCTACGAGGTGGAATTCACCATGATCGGCCGCGATATCCAAACGCGCGCACTGCTGCTGGAGGAACAGGTGCAGGTGGAGGAGATGGTGCTGCCTTTATTGGGAGGGTGAAAGTGATGCGCGAAATAGCTCATCGCCGAAGCGATGGCACCGCGCAATATACCTGGCCCTGTGCGCGAATTACGGCGCGCCATTTCTGGCCGCGCCGTAATTCATCAGTCCTAACCCTTCATTCTTCACTCTGCATTCTGCATTTACTTCGCCGGGTGTTCCTTCAGGTCTTTGAGGGCCTCTTCGGCGGCCAGCACGCCATATGACGTGGACAGTCCCGGGCGGTCTTCCATGAAACGCTGCACGCCGGTCCAGTGGCCGTCGGCGGATTGCTGTTTGGCCAATACATTGATTAATTCAACACGCCAGTCGTGCTTCTTTCCCTTGGCGTCGGTGATGATCGGCTCGCCGTAGGCGTGAAGGGCGCGAGCCAGGGTGTGGTAGTAGTAGAATAGTCCCTGCTCGGCGACTTTGGGATCGTTCAGGTCGCCGTATTGCATGCCGGGGTTGATGTCCAGGTTCCAGTTGTTGCCGATCCATTTCCAGGCGGCTTTGACGCGCGGGTCGTCCTTGGTGAGGCCGGCGTAGATCATGCTCTTGAGGCCGGCATAGGTCATTGAGCCATAGGAGCGCAGCATGCGACGGCCGTCGGGCGCCACGCCGGGCTTTTCGCGGACTTCGGTTGCGCCGCCGTCGGCGGGGGTGTAGATGAACCCGCCGTCGTCACCAGCCCACGCCTTCTGGTCGTTGGTTTCTGAATTATTCTGATCCCGGGTGATGAACTTCAGGGCGTTTTCGTAGGCCGGGTCCCCGGGCTTAAGGCCGGCATCGTGCAGGGCTTCGATGGCGAACTGCGTATTGCTCATGTCGGGCCGGCTATGACCGCCGTAGCCAAAGCCGCCATATCTGGGGTCGCTCGGATCGACCGGCTTATTCTGGTTTGGAACACCTTCGATTTTGTCGCGCCATTGAATGCTCTTGAGATATCCCACCGCCTTTTCGGCAGCGGCTTTGTATTTCGGATCGCCCGACAGCGCCAAGGCACTGCAGGCAATGGCAGTGTTATAAGTCGCCAGAACGTCGGATGTGATGCTGCCATCGTCCTTTTGGAAAGTGAGGAGTTTGTCGAATCCTTTTTTCACGAAGGGCTGGTTGGCGTATTTGGCATCGCCAATGAACGCGCGCAGGGCGATGGCCGTCAGTGCGGGGGGCTCGCCTTCCTTTTCCCACAGGCCATCGGGCAATTGCTGGCTCTTGAGATATTCCAGCCCCTTGTCAATTTCGCTTTGCACGAGGGTGGCCGGGTCTTGCGCGGTCGCGGCAACCGGCGCGGGGCCGGCCGCGTGCACCACAGGGAGCGGCGCCAGAATTGTCGAGGCGGCAAGGGCGGCAGCCAGAATAACGGCAGATTGGATTTTCATTGATTGATCTCCGGAAGAAACGAAAACTTTACCGACGTTCGTATCATCCTAAGCGCTGGGGGCAATTATTGCACAAGAAAATGTATCAGGAGGCGTCGGTGGGTGTGGTAATCAAACTGGACAATCGATATTTCCATTGTGAATCTTTTTCCCAAACGCTACAGTCGTAAAAGCGTCAAACTAGGGACAGTTAGCAACTCCCGGCGGTCTGTCGAAGTCTGAAACTTTACCGGAGTCGGCGCGTGTCACTCGATGACAGGAACAACGGCGATGCCTTGCCAGGCTCGGGCAGTCTCCCGAACCCCGCTGATACCATCGTCATGTTCGAACAAGCCGTGCGGTCGCATTCCCGGCGGCTGCTGGCGATCGCCCGGGCCATTGCCGGCAACCGGGCGAGTTCCGAAGACGTGGTGCAGCAGGCGCTGACCAATCTATATGAGCACCGCGACCGATACGATTGGCGCGAGCCGGGCGGATTGCTTCGCCGGGCGGTGGTGAACGAGGCCCTGCGGATTCTTCGCCAGCCGAAGATGACCGCCGTGAGCGAAGATCATCCCGGGTCGGCCAGTTCGCCGATGAGCGGCATGCTCGACCGCGAGATGGTGCAGCGGGTTCGCTGGGCGATCGATCGTTTGCCGGAGCATTTCCGGGCAGCGCTGGTGCTGTGCGAGTATGAGAACCTGGCATATACGCAGATCGCCGAGATTTTGGAATGCAGCGTTCCGCAGGTAAAGA
>DASRRM010000276.1:0-4318 GCA_035695715.1 Tepidisphaeraceae bacterium | reverse complement strand
AGCAAGCGGATATTAATCGTCCGAACACCGCTTACTTCGGGAGTACCCTGCGTGCGCGGCTCCTTTTGCGCAAGCGATTAAAGTTTTCGTGTGGACTCAGGATGACGATTGCCCGCCACATCAACCTGAAAAACGCTAAATGACATTGCGCGATTTGGCGCTTCGAATCTTCGTAGTAGGGTCCGCACCGCGAACCGTGGTTTTTCCATCTCGAACGCAATGGGGCCGCAGTGCGGACCCTCATCGAATCGCGCAAGGTCATTTAGAAGAACGCCAGGAGACGTGTCACCGCATTGATTAGGTAAACGCCGCATCAAATTGCGCACTCAGCGCAGGATCATTCCGCTTGCGAACCGCGGCCCGGATCTTTTCCGCCAGTGCATCATCCAGCCGGTAGATTCGCAGCGCATCCAGCGCATGGCCCGCTGTCGGCAGGTCGCACGTTTCAAGCTGCTCGATCAGAAACGGCGCTGCATCCGGCAGGCGGGTCAGCGAAATCGCCAGCAACACCGCCCGGCGGGCGTCCGCATTGGAAAGCCCGGCGTAATGCTGCCGCAGCAGATCCAGCGCCTCGCGCCGCCGCGATTCGCCCAGCGCCAGCGCCGCCGACTCGGCGACCGATTCGTGCTCATCATCGAGAAACCGCGCCACCAGCGGCAGTGATTCGGCCGGGTCGACCTGCATGATCGCCGTCAGGCATTCGCCGACCACTTCCGGATCGGGATCGCCCAGGTGCAGCTTCAGGCGCAGCACGAGCGCCGCCTCATGGCGGCCGCTCATCGCCAGCGCGCGGGCGGCTCCAAGCCGGGCCGGCACGGCCGGATCGGCCAGCATATCGGTTGCTTCGCGCATGGCATCGCGATGGCCGATATGAACCAGGCCCATGATGCAAATCCCGCGAAGCGGGGCGGCGGGGTCGAGCGGACGGCTTCCCGCGCGCGTGCGCAACCCGGCCAGATAAACCGCCGGCACGTTTGCGTTGATCTCGTACAGCGCCTTGGCCAATTCGATGCGCGTCGAACATCCGGAGTCCGAAGTCGATGCGTAAAATTCAAACGCCTTGGCCAGATCGGCGGCAAGGTCTTGCAATTTGAATTCGCTGATAAATTGCGCCGCCCGCTCGGCGAGATAATTGACCTTGCTTGCCAGCGCCTTGCGCAATTCGGCGCTTGCCTCAGCCGAGCGCGGAAGCATCTTCAACGCTGCAAGCTTAGCGATGGCGGCTTCGATGTTTGGGGATTTGGCCATCTGTCAGTGGCACGGGCATCCTGCCCGAGCCTCGCTCGCGTTCAGTGCCAGCATGGGCCGACGCCCATGTCACGATGAAGCCCAAATGATGTCGCCCGATTCGGCGCTTCAATTCTCGTAGGGTCCGCACTGCGGACCGTCTTTTCCGCCTCAAACGTTATGGCCCGCAGTGCGGACCCTACATTCATCGCGAAACGTCGTTTAGCAGTTCTATCGCTGTTTTGATCGACAATTTTTATTTCGGCATGGGCTGGAAGCCCATGCTACTTGATATCATTTTGCCAAAGTCGCCACCAATCTCCAAACCAAATGCGGCGACAGCGGCCTTTGCTGCGTGCGGTTGAATTCATCCACCAGATCATCAAACCGCTTCGTATAAGGCAGGCGATCGCGCTTGCCGATGTCTTCGCCCAGCATTTCTCGAAGCCGGGTTTTTTCTTCGGGGGAAATCGCCGGCGGGAGGGAGCGGGCTTCGCCGAATTTGGGGAGGCCGCCTTTTTTCTTTCTTAGCGTCAGCAGATGACGCCACACTTCTGATCGCGTTGGCTTGGTTTCGCCGAATGGCTGGATGTACTGATCGTAGAGCGATTCGAAGTGGGGCGTGTAAGGCAAATCGTCAGCCGTGCGGGCGATTCGCGTGTACGCCGCCACCAGGGCATCACGGTTGACGCTGGATTTCTGCTCGACGCCGGCGAAGAGAGCGCCGGCGGCCTTGGCATCCTCGACGGCTTCTTTGCCGGCGGAAATCGTGCTGCGGTCGAGCAGGAGCATCACCGTGTCGAACGGGTCTTTCACTGTCGCGCGAAAGCCGTGGGCGACCGGGATCGGCGGGGAGATGAATTTGAGCCGCAGCTCGGCCCGCCGGGCGTAAAGATCGCGCACATCGTCCACGAGATAATAAAACGCGTTGGCGGGAAGGTCGGGATCATCGTGCAGGACCAGTTCTGTTTCCCCGTCGGCCAGCTTGAAATTCGCCAGCCGGCCATCGTATTTGAGAAGCTTGAGGCCAAGCACATCGCGATAATATCGCACGGCACTTTCCAGTGCCGGCACGCGAAGGAGGATGCGGTCGATCTTGCGTAGCATGCGACATCAGGAGGACGTTCGGAGAATTGTCCACGAATTGACACGAATGAACACGAATAAGAAGAAAAAGGAAGAGAACTTTGAAGAAAGTTGATATTTCAATAGCGCTGATTTCTCATAAGAATCGGGTCCAATCCTTTCCAATTCTTATTCGTGTTCATTCGTGTCAATTCGTGGACGAATTCAGTCAGATCGGCTGGACGCTTCCGTCCGCGCCGGGTTCTTGCTTCGGGTTTTGAAATGCCGTCGGAAAGTCCGGGTTCGGCGCGTCCGGCTCATCGCTCTCCATTTCCTCCTGCTCGGCTTCATTGGGCGCGTGGTATCCGCCGCGAAGAACGAACAGGCCGGCCAGCAGGTTCCAAAACATCTGGCCGAATCGAAGCGCATTGGTCAGGCCAATGGCCTGCGTGACGGTCACGCCGTGGTCCTTCGTCAGCAGGATCGCGAAGGCTTCCATCACGCCCGCCCCCTGCGGGCTGATGGGAATGGCCGCCACCAGCGTGATCACCGGCACAACCGTCCAGTAGTAAGTCAGCGGCATATGCTGGCGATCGATGCCGAAGGCGATTCCCGCCAGGGTGCCGCAGATGATGGTGGTGATGTGAACGGGGAAGGTCATGACCAGCGCCATAAACGCGGCCTTGGGGCGGCGGCCATACAGCTCCATCGCCTCGACGGCGTGATTCAATTGCTTTTGCATCGGCATGTGCTTGAGCAGCCAGTCAAGCCCGGTCGATTGCCGCCATGAGCGTTTATAAAAGACGACCAACCCGACGGCAGTCAGAAGCAGGAGACCGGCCGAGCCGATGGCCACGCGCTTGCAGTCCGGCACACTCCACTGCGTGAACGCCATCACGCCGCCCAGGATGATCAGCGCGATAACCCCGATCAGCCGATCCACGATCACCGAAAGCACGGCGCGAACTTTATGCGTGGTATGCTTGGCGGCGTAGTAAGCTTTGACCAGGTCGCCGCCCGTGGAGCCGGGCATGAAGCTGTTGTAAAAGCTTCCGACCATGTTGAGCACAAACGCCGTCGCCTGGCTGATATGAATGTCGAGCGCTTCCAGTAGCAAATGCCATCGTCGGCTGGTGATGAAATAGCTGATGGGAAGCACCAGCAGCGCGCCCAGAAGAAAAAGCAGCCGGGCATTTTCCACCAGGCGCACAAGGCCGATGTCGACCAGCGGATAGGGGATGCGGAGGTAATACCCACCCGGCACTTTATCGGGGGAGATGCGGGTTGGCTTGCCGGTGTTGGGATTGGTGACGAGCAGCTCCGCAGGAGGCGCACCGATATCATGATGCGCCCCCGGCCGGATGGCCAGCAATTTGGCGTCCTGCGGGCCGCGCGGGTTGTTTCCACTGAAATCGACCGCCACCGACCGCCGGTCCGGCTGAGTCCAAATATCGGCCCGGTTGACGATCTCGGCTTCCCGCGTTTGCGGATCGATCACCTCGAACTTTTCCGCGCTCTCCGCCGGCTCATGCAGCACCCGTGCCGACATCAATTCGCTGCTCGAGTTGACCAGCAACACCCGATCGCGAAACGGCGTCTTGGCCAGCACCCAGGCGATGCCAGCAATGGCAATCCCCCAGCGAAGGAAAAAGGTGATCCACTTTCTAGCCTTGGGATGCTTGCTCATGAACAGGCGGTTTCCAAAAAACGGCGCATAGACTCACGTTTCGCCCGCGATGAGGCGGGGCGAGGGGTGTATTGTGAGTGTATCGACGAATCTGGCAAGGGGGGCCGAAGGATGAAGGCCCGGGTGGGCGTGGCCGGCTTTTTGGCGTGACACGGCCGTCTCGGCCGAGCCTTATGCTTTGGGAGTAAAAAGCAACACGCACGGGCGGGACGCCCAATGCCGTCAACTTAGCTTTTGTCGTAAGTCCGCGCCAGCGCGCGCCTTACAAAGGGGTCGCGCAAAGCATGACCTCCTGCGAAAATGGTGTTGCGTAACACACCAACTTCAACAGGAGGCCAA
>DASRRM010000275.1:0-8751 GCA_035695715.1 Tepidisphaeraceae bacterium | reverse complement strand
GTTCCCCTTGCAAGGAAATCAGAGTGTGGCGCTCAATGGTGGCGAGGGGATTCCTGCACCGTCTTCTCCTGTAGCCCCCCGGGAGATCGGCGGGGGGCGGATTTTCTAAATTGGCACGCCGGTGTCTGAGGTACTCCGAAGACCCGGATCGGTCGCGCGAGGGATCCGGGTCTTCGGAGTACCTCAGACACCGGCGTGAACATTACGAATCCGCTATCACCCCCAGCCCCCACTTACCCTGAGTACAGGCGCACCGGACGGGCGTCGCCGCACAAAAAAGTTAGACCCGGAAATCATGACCCACCGCGCTCGTCCTGACTGCAATTATTGCAAGATCTCCAAACCCGGCCTGCGAAAAGCCTATTCTGGCGGGTCATGGCACATGCACATCGAAACACGTGGGTCGAATCGCTTGAGCCGCGGCAACTGCTTACGGCTGCTCCAGTCTTTGCAACCACGCCGCTGACCTCCGACGGTGCGGCGGCGGCGCATGTCGATGCGAATCTCGTCAACCCCTGGGGCGTGGCGTTCGCGCCGGGCGGCGAATTCTGGATTTCCGACAACGGGACCGGGAAATCAACGCTTTACGATGGCACCGGCGCCGCCCTGCCGCTGGTCGTCACCATTCCCGGGGTTGGCGGTTCGACGTCGGCGCCCACGGGGCAGGTTGCCAACACCGCGGGCTTTAATGTCACTGAAAATGGTGTCACCGGCTCGTCGGCGTTCATCTTCGATTCCGAAGACGGAATTATCAGCGGCTGGAGCCCCGCGGTCGATCAGAACAACGCCATCGTCGCCGTCGACAATAGCGCAACAGCCGTCTACAAGGGGCTGGCGATTGCCATCGTCAACGGCAGCAGTGAAATGTTCGCGGCCAATTTCAAGGCGCGGAGCATCGATGTTTTCGATTCCAATTTTGCGCCGGTTGCCGAAATCTCGGGCGCATTTTTCGACAAGTCGATCCCCAAAACATACGCCCCGTTCAACGTTCAGAATATCGGCGGAAATATCGTGGTCACCTACGCGAAACAAGACCGCCAGAAGCATGATGATGTGGCGGGCGCGGGACATGGAATGGTCGATGTCTTCAGCCCAACGGGTGAACTTCTGCTCAAGCTGAAACGCGGCGCATTTCTCAATTCGCCGTGGGCCGTCGCCACGGCCACCAGCACTTTTGGCAAATACAGCGGGGATTTGCTGATTGGTAATTTTGGAAATGGGACGATCGACATTTTCAATCCCGCCAACGGGCGATTCATCAGCACCGTCAAGAATGCCCATCGGCAGACTTTGAAGATTCCCGGGTTATGGGCGCTGACGCCGGGCAGCGGCGGCGTCACTGAAAGCGCCGACACGATTTATTTCACCGCCGGCCCGAATCATGAATCACACGGGTTGTTTGGATCGATCGGGCTGACAACCGCGATCAAGCCGGTAACGCCCCCGCCAATGGGCGGCGGATATTATTAGAGCCGTTTTCAAGTTGGTGGCGCGTTCGCGCGACCGTCATCCTGCAATCTTTGCAGGATATTGCATGAGACAGTGGGAATTCGCTAATCATATAGGGCGAGAGTGTGCGAAACCGATCAATTCCGCTTAATAAAGGAGGCTGCATGTCCGTTCGATCTTTTCGCCTGACCGTGGGAATGGTCGGAGCTGTACTGCCGGTATTTGTCGCCAGCGCCGGCGCGACGTATCACACATTCAAGTTCGACGAGGTCTACTCCAACCCGTCCGGCACGATTCAGTTTATCGAATTGCACGAATCGCTCGGCGCCAACGGGCAGAACTTCGAATCCGAAGCGCCGGACATCTTTTCCTTTTCCGGCCCCGACGCCACTTCGACCTCCAATCGCGAACATACCCTTACGCTGACCGATCTCCCCAACTCCAATACAGCCAACACGTTTTTTCTGCTGGGCACGGCGGGCTACAATGCCCTGAGCGGTGCGCCCAAGGCCGACTATCTCATTCCGAATAATTTCTTCAATCCAGCCGGCGATTCGCTTCAATATGGGTCGACCGGGCCGGATGGCACGGTCGATCAAATCACTTTCGGCGCACTTCCGTCGAATCTCAGCCAGGCCTTGCAGCGCGTTGGGACCAGCGGCAACACGTTCAACACCGGGCCGGCCATCGCTAATACCTTCAGCAACGGCGGAGATTTCGCCGTGCCTGAACCAACGATCGGCGGCATCCTGGCGCTTGCCGCAGGCGGCTTTTTGTTCCGCCGCCGCAGGGTATGATGAATCATACGAAAGCAGCGCTTAGCCAAATGCGCGCACGATGGGCGTCCCCGGAGGGACGCCCATGTGTGTTTTTGGAAAGGCTATTTGCACCCAAGAGCCGCGCACGAAGCGTACTCGCGGAGTAAGCGCTGATGCGCCGTTCGCCAATCCCGTACTCGCGAAGTAAGCGGTGATGCGCTGTTCCCCAGTCCCGTTTACTCCGGGAGTTTCCTTCATCGGCATCGAGCCCGAACGCATCGAATTGACGATCACGGCTGATAGTAGAGCTTATAGCCGTTGGCCTGCGGAATGATGATCATGTCGTTCCACGCCACGAATGCTGCCGAACCATCGTCCAGCGCCACGCCCAGGCCGTCGGGCGGCGGCTTGAGCGGGACATTTTGCGGGTAGGCGACAAATGTCGCCCCGACGTGCGGGCAGACCGAGCCGCCGGATCTTCCCGCCGAGTCCCAGCACAGGCATGTCCACAGTGTCGGCGAGCCGGGCGTGAGACGCTGGCCCAGGCGTTTCATGCTGCGATATTGCAATTGGCCGTTCACATATAAATCATCGCGGCCGCCCCAATAAATCCAGCCAAGGGTCGTGTCGGAGGGATAGCCGTATTCGGTGCCGGGATTTCCAAAATCGTCGGCATCGGGATATCCATTGAGGACACTGGCGCACGACAGCATATTCCGCAAAGACGGCATTTGCGCCACCAGCGGAACCCAGCAGTCGTCATAATTGATCCAGGTATAATCATCCCACCCAGTCCGGGCGGCTTTCATCCGCCCGGCGGGAAGATTGCCGTCATGATCCTGCGAATAGGATAAACAGGCGGCGGAGAGTTGCCGCAGCGTGGACAGATCGCCCGAGCGCCGGGCCGATTCGCGCACCCGCCCGATCGCGGGAAACAGAAGTGCGGTCAGGATCGTGATGATCCCGATGACCGTTACGGTTTCGGTCAGCGTGAAAGCATTTCGCCGCGACTGGCTCATGAATCATCCCGACAAAAGCGCCCAGGGAACGTGTGATATTGTACCTTCGGATGGGCGAAATCATCCCGCGAAAATCCGCTGCCGTCATATCCGGCCGGGCCGACTGCAATCGTTGCACGGAAATCCCCGACCCGCGCGGGCTTGATATAAGAAACGAAGGTATCCTGATCATGTCAGACTGCAAATTTTGCAGGCGGTGAGCCAACGTGGTTGAATGGGTTAGCCCGCACTTCGGTTGGCGCGCTTCATTGCAGTATGCGGAAATGGCGGCGCATTCTCATGGTCCACATGACACTCCAGCGAAAATTCCTGCTGCATAATCTCCTGCTGGTGTTGGGACTTGTAGCCGCCGGGGCTATTTCCGTCGCCCGGCTGATGGGGGTCAGGAAGCAGGTTGATGTCTCGCACAGTGTCTATGCCGAGATGCGCACCATCGGAAGCGTCGCGGTCGATGCGGGCATGGTCAAGGGGCTCCTGTCTGATCCGGCTGCCAATCAAAAGCAAATCCTCACCCATCTGGACTATGCCATCGGCGGGCTGGATCAATTCGTGCTGGTCAGCAAGGGATATGGCGACGGAACCGACAACAGCATGAAGGCGGCTTACGCGCCGATCAATTCGTCGGCTCTGTCTGCCCGCGCGCACTTGCAAGGCGTGGCCGACCGCATGCGCACCGGCGGCGCGCTGAGCGAAGCCGACGCCGCGGGCCAGCGCGCCGCGGTTGAAACCGCGATGACCGAAATCGACCAGGCCGCCACCTCCTGCATCCGCTTCATCAGCGGCCGCCAGGAGCATGCTTCAGGCGAATTGGCGACAAATCTCATTCTCATCGCCGCCCTGTCGATCGCGGCGGTGCTGGCGGCCATCTGGCTCAGCGTGATTCACCATCGGCTGGTGATGCGGCCGTTGCTCCGATTGCGGCAAGGCGTCCGCCGGGTGGCTGATGCGCAATTCGCGCAGACGCTCGATCCGGCGGCGATGGGATCGAGTCCGGAGTTCAGCGAGCTCGCATTGGAATTCAACAACATGGCCGGCGAGCTCGATCAATTCTACCGCCGCCTCGAGGAGCAGGTGCGCGCCAAAAGCCAGCAACTGCTTCGATCCGAGCGCCTGGCCAGCGTGGGATTTCTGGCGGCGGGCGTGGCGCATGAAATCAATAACCCGCTCAACATCATTTCCGGATATGCCGAGCTGACCACCCGGCGGCTTGAGTGCGACCAAAGCCCGCTGGAGGAGGAGTCGCGGGCGCAAGCCATCGGCAATTTGAAAATCATTCGCGAAGAGGCGTTTCGCTGCAAGGACATCACCGAAAAGCTGCTGTCCCTCTCGCGCAACGGCAGCGAAAACCGCGAAGACCTCGACCTGGCCAGCGTCGTGCGCGATGTGGCGACCATGACGCAGGGTCTGAGGCCTTATCGCGACCGGCGGCTGACGCTGAAACTCGACGCGAGCGAGCGGCTGGGCGTGCGCGCCAATCTCACCGAGATGAAACAAGTCCTGCTGAACCTCACAATCAATGCGCTGGAATCGGTGCAGCCGGTCGGCGGCGAAGTTCGCATCGAAGGCCGCCGGAAAAACGGGTGGGTGGAATTGTGCGTGGAGGACAACGGCCGGGGCATGGGCGCCGACATTTTGCCCCACGTATTCGAGCCGTTTTTTTCAGCCCGACGGCCCAACGCCGAGCGTGGCACGGGCCTGGGTTTGTCGATTACGCACGCCATTGTTGAAAGCCATCAGGGACGTATTGAGGCCGAAAGCGAAGGTCCGGGGCGCGGAGCGCGGTTCACCGTGCGTCTGCCGGCGTGCGCCGGGGTGTAGGCGAGGCATATTATGCGACAGCTTCATGGATTGGCCGGACAGCGCATCTTGCTCGTGGAGGATGAGCCACGCCTGCGCGAAATGCTGCTTCAAGGAGCCCGGGTCATGGGCTTTGAGGCCACCGCCGTTGGCTCGGCAGAGCAAGCCGTGCGCGTTTTGGAACAGAAACCCTATCCCGTCATTGTCGTGGATTTGAACCTTCCCGGCGTGGGCGGAATGGAATTGCTCCAGTCGGTGCGCACCCGATGGCCGGCAACGCAGGCGATTATTCTCACCGGGTTCGGCGACTTGACGGCCGCACGGCAGGCCATTCACCTCGACGTCGTCGATTTCCTCACCAAGCCCTGCGCGCTGGGCGATTTGGAAGTGGCAATCGGGCGCGCTTTTCGGCGGCTGCAGCACAATCACCCGACGGCCCTGGACCCGGTCATCGAACCGCCCGACGCGGCCGAAGAAAAGCCCCAGTCCCCCGGCCCATTGACGGCATCGGCGCAAAAATCGGAAACGTCGCTGGCCTTTGCCCCGCGCGACGGCAGCGAGGAAATGTCCATGGAGGACGTGGAACGGCGGACGATTCTCGCCGCTTTGGAAAAGCACGATGGCAACCGCGCCGCCACCGCCGCCGCCCTGGGGATCAGCCTGCGAAAGCTGTATTACCGGCTGGGTGAGTACCAGAAGAAGGGGCTGATCAGTTGATGGCGTTTACGGATCGCAGCGTAAGGAAAACGTCAAATGAGCCGCGCACGAAGCGTACTCGCGCAATAAGCGGGTGATGCGCCGTCCCATAGTCCGCTTACTGCGCGAGTACGCGTCGTGCGCGGGTCGCAATGAAGCGTGCTCCCCAGTCACAACAGAACACAAATTAAAAACGCAAGATCTCAAAGCATTTCACTTGGAAAAAGGCTTAATTTATGGAGGAATTTAATTTTAATGTGCCTGGCGTGAAAGAGGGATGGAAGCAATGCGCAATAAGAGTCTGGCAGTTGCGGCGGTACTCGCGTTATCTGTGGGCACTTCGACCGGCGCCACGGTTTTGAGCCACCGCTACACCTTCGACGATGGCACCGCCAACGATTCGGTAGGTACGGCCAATGGATCTTTGGTCAGCACTGCCACCATCTCGGGGGGGCAACTGGTGACAACCGGCTCCGGCAATGGACCCACCGGTCAGGGCGTCAGCCTTCCAGCCAGTGCCGTCACTGGAATCAACGGCGACTATTCCGTCGAGCAATGGTTCACGCGCTCAGATACTAACGCCAACTGGCAGGTGCTCAGTTCATTCGATCAGGAAACCAGCGACACGAACAATTATCTGCTGGTTCAAGTCGAGCGCGCCGACAGCACCCAGACGATCAGTTCCGCGACGGCGGTGGCGGGCACGGCCAACGTATTAACGGGTCCAAAGGTCCTCGATCTCAATCAACATCAGATTGTTACAACATATGTGGCATCAACCAGCACGCTGAGCATTTATGTGGACGGCGCACTGGGCGGTTCGCAAATTATCCCTGCCTTCAATCTTTCCGCCCAATCAGCATACATTGGCATTAACAATGGCTCGCCGTATGGCGATCCGACTTTCAATGGCTCGACCAACGATTTCGATATCTTCAACGGGGCCTTGAGTTCATCGCAAGTTTCAAGCCTGTTCGGATTGGGCGCCGATCCGACCAATGCCCAGATCAACGCCGCCGTTCCCGAACCGGCGTCGGGCGTGATGCTGGCGGTAATGGGAATGGGTCTGCTGCTGAAGCGCCGGCGTCGTGTTTGATTACGGCGGGCCAACTCCTCGGCCGTACGATGGGCATGGGCCTTATTGGGCTTGAATAGGTGATGAGTTCCGCGCGGTGGGCGGGATTGTCGTGGGGATCTTCAACGCACGGCATTCGGCGTTCCGACATTCCGTTCGTAGCGAAAGTCCACCAGCTTCGGCCCTTGTCATTAGGCGGAAACGCCATAATGCCAAGCTTGGTTCGACCGTCTTCCATCAGCGCCTCGCGCACTAATTCTGGCAATCCCCAGTGATTCATATACCACTGGGTTCTCGCTTGGTATGCGGTATATCCGAGGTTCGAGTTGGTCATATGCGGATCACGGCCCATGCGTCCCCGGCGCGGCGAACCATGATCGCACACGCCGGGGATTTTTCGGGAATAATTCGACATATCCGGCCGCTTCAAAAATCAAAATACGCATCCACCGCCATGGTGAACTGGCTGTGTTTGGTCAGGCCGTTGAAATAGTCTCCCGTGGAGTAGTCGTATCGCACTTCGGGGCGGAGTTTCAGGTTGGAGCCGATGTCGTTGTTGGGGAATGGCGTGAGAGTTACGCCCAATGTGGCTTCGAACAGGGTTTGCGGGATGCCGGTGGTGAAGCCTTCCTCGTCGCGGTAAAACTCGCCGCGGGCGTTGACGTTCAGCATGTCGGACACTTTGTAAACTGCGTATCCGGACAGGCCATACCAGTAGTCATCGCCAGTCCCGCTGGGCTCGGCTTCATAGCCGAACACGCCGTCGGCCAGAAGCGTGAGATTATCGTTCATGGCGTAGCTGACGGTGCCGTCGAGAACAGTGCGGTAGTGGGAATTGTCGTGGTCGAGTTCCGGGCCGATGACCAACGCCAGCGAAGCTTCGGTTTTGTCGTTGATTTTGTATTTCACCCGGCCGAGCGCGTCGATGGCGCCGTTGTTATCGCGGAGGGTCTGGCCCCAGCCGCGGGCGATGCCGCCTTCGATGCTCCATTGGTCGTTGAATTGGTAGTAGGCGGTGACGCCGGTCAGGGTGAAGGGAAGCGCCGCGCCGAAGGTGAAACTGTGGGAATAGAAGACGCTGGCGTTGGGATCGATCTGTTTGAAGAAGAGGAATTTGCCGAAGCGGAAGCGCACGCCTTTGCCCCAGGGGGCGGTCAGATCGAGATAGATCTGTGGGACGTCGAACTGATATTCCGCGCCATTGTCGATGGAGTTGCTGAAGGGGTTGTTGCTGTGGTCGAAGAACCCGCTGGAATGGATGAAGCGGTCGTCGGTGCCGAAGTTCATTTCCAGCATGCCGCCCAGGTCCCATTGATGCGGGTCGGCCTTTCGTTCGATTTTGAGGTCGGCCTGGTTTAGCTGGGGGCGGTTGTCGTTAATGTCAAATTCTCGGCCGAGGTTCAGGCCCTGAGCGGGATTGTTAAAGTTGTATGTGTAGGAGCCTTCGACGTAGCCGTAGATGTTGACGCGGGCCTGGTCGAGCGATTGGGCGACGCCGACGTTTGCCAGGGCGGCCATGAGCGGTGCGCGGTTGCTGTTGAGCGAGGTTGGCGCGCCGGGGGCAAGGCTGGGGAGATTTTCGTCGAGATATTTTGGCGAATCAGTCGGCGCCAGCGAGAACGGCTCAGCCGGCTGTTGCGCATCGGCTGCTCGGGCAAGCGATGCAAAGTTCGCCAATGCGCAAATGGCGGCGGCCGCCACTGGCGCTACACGGATCATCCTCGTACGCTTGGACATGGGAGAAGCTCCTTCCCCGGAAGCCGGGGTTACGTTTCCTCGTTCGGGGTAAGAGGATAGCAGCGGGGGAGATGGGGGGGAAGTACCAGCAACGGAGGCGACAGTCCGATAATCAAAAGGCACTTCGTACACACCGCCGAATGATTCTGTCCGTTTCGTACGTTTCGTACGCAGGGCATAGCGAGCCGCGCACGGAGGGTACTCCCGGAGTAAGCGGATC
>DASRRM010000274.1:0-2482 GCA_035695715.1 Tepidisphaeraceae bacterium | reverse complement strand
CAAAGCGGAAGCCGAACAGGTCTTTCACGGCCGGATTGAGCCGCAGCGTCGGCAGCGTGCGGGGCGCGCGGGAAAGCTGCAGGCGCGCCTGTTCGAGATGATTGAGATAGAGGTGCGCGTCGCCGATGCTGTGGATGAATTCGCCGACGGCGAGCCCGCTCACCTGCGCCATCATCACGGTCAGCAGCGCGTAGGAGGCGATGTTGAACGGCACGCCGAGGAACACATCAGCCGAGCGCTGATAGAGCTGGCAGGAGAGCCGGCCCTCGGCGACGTAGAACTGGAACAGGCAGTGGCAGGGCGGCAGCGCCATCTGGTCGATCTCGGCCGGATTCCAGGCACTGACGATCAGCCGCCGCGAATCCGGATTGCGCCGGATCATCTCGACCACGTTGGCGATCTGGTCGATCTTGCGCCCGTCCGGCGCCGGCCATGAACGCCACTGCGACCCGTAGACCGGACCCAAATCACCATTGGCGTCGGCCCACTCGTCCCAGATCGTGACGCCATGGTCATGCAGATATTTGACGTTGGTGTCGCCCCTGAGAAACCACAACAGCTCATGGATGATGGCCTTGAGCGGCAGCTTCTTGGTGGTCAGCATCGGGAAGCCCGCGGCCAGATTGAAACGCATCTGGTGGCCGAAGACCGACAGCGTCCCGGTGCCGGTGCGGTCGGACTTTTCGACGCCGTCGGCCAGAATCCGTTCGAGCAGGTCGTGATACTGAATCATGGTGGTTTTGCGGGCCGCTCTGATGACGGTTTTGGATCGGCGAGTTTTAGCGACCGGGTCGGGCATTCGACACGGCGATTCGCCTCCACCCGCCCTTTATACCCTGAAAAGTGAGCATCCGGCCCTCGTCAGGCAAGGCCGGAACCAGCCCGAAAGACCCCGATTTCCTCAACCGATCAGGCCGGCAAAGCCGAGGCACCCTCCCGCCAGCAACATCCAGAGCGGATTGAGTTTTGTCATGGAGGCCAGCACCGCGGCGCCGACGGTGACGAGGATTGCAACCACGGTCCGATCGGAGGTGCGCGCGAGAATGAAGCCGCTGGCGCCCATCAGGCCGATCGACAACGGCACCAGCGCCGCCTGAACAATGGCAGGCCAGCGGGCGTGGCTCGAGCGCGTCAGAAAGCGGCTGACGATGAGGGCGAGCACCGCGGTCGGCACGCACATGGCGAGCGTGGCGACCAGCGCGCCGAGCAGGCCCGCCACCGAATAGCCGATCAACGTGACGATCAGGACGTTCGGCCCGGGCGAGAGCTGGGCGATGGCATAGACATCGGTGAATTGTTTGTCGGTCAGCCAATGATTCACGTCGACCGCGACGCGGTGCATTTCGGGGATCGCCGAATTGGCGCCGCCAACGGCAAACAGCGACATCACGGCGAAGGTCCACGCCAGCGTCAGCACCGGGTTGGCATCGGAATTCATGCCGCCTCCTTGTTCCGCCTTGCATAGGTGATGGCGATGGAAATCGGAATCGCCGCCAGCAGCACCGCCGCCAAAGGCAGCCGCAACACGCCGATCGCGATGAAAACCGCGACCATGACCAGCAGTGCGATGACGTCACGCCGCTTGATCAGGGGCGTCATCATCCGGAACACGACCGCGAGCATCAACCCGATCGCGGCACAGGCCACGCCTGAAAGAATGCGCCGCAGCGAGTCGATCTCGCCGTAGCGGTGATACAGCACGCCCATCACGACCATGATCAGGGCCGGCGGCCCGACCAGGCCGGAAAACGCGGCGACCGCCCCGGCCAACCCCCGAAAGCGAGACCCGAACACGAAGGTGAGGTTGACGATATTGGGACCCGGCAGGAAATGGCACAGCGCGAAGGTCTCGTTGAACTCGTCCGCCGTCATCCATTTGTGCTGGTCGACGATGCCGCGCCGCGCCCATACCAGAACGCCGCCAAAGCCCGCCAGCGACATTTTGGCGAAGGCAACAAAGAGCGCGATCAGGGTGGGGGGAGAGGTCGAGAGGTCCGGCACCGCCGTGGCGGCCGGTGAGGAATCCGGTGGCATGGAGCACTTCTAGAATGGGGCCACCGGCGGGCCAACCCATATTCCCGCCTATCCACTCCCCTTATGGGTCCGGTTTCGTCAAAACCATGTGTTTCAACAACTTTTCTAGTGTCCTGGTTCTGACATTCGTACCCTATCGCGGCGGCTACTTTTACGAATGTCAGAACCAAAGGGACACTAGCAACCATATGATTCTAGTGTGGCTTTGACTCTGACGTTCCTTCGAAGAACTGGCGGCGCGACTGAAAGGAACGTCAGAGTCGCCACGCTAGCACTGTCTTTCTCAACCTTTGCCGCCTATATTAGGGGTGCCGGTTCGCCGGCTATGGAAATAAATGGCCGTCGCAATAAACCATTCGGACCCGGGGGCAGTACCCGGCGCCTCCACCCAAGCCCACCCAAAAGCGGGTTTCGGCGGGGGCGAACCAGGATCGACGAGGGCGTAAAG
>DASRRM010000273.1:0-8727 GCA_035695715.1 Tepidisphaeraceae bacterium | reverse complement strand
GCTCTGTTTCATCAGGCTTCCTCAGCCTATCCGCTTCTTCCATCCAGCCCTAGTGGACGCCTGAGCAATGCCTCCAAAATCCAAACACTCATCGCTGCGGCGCAGCCGCTTCATTATCAACTCCTTGCTCAACCCATGGTGGCATTTTTACTGCGTTCAACAGGTGACATTTTCACTGCGTTACAACACTATTTCTTTTTGCGTGCCTTGATCAGCTTCTTCGCCCAGGCGGCGGTTTCGCCGCGAAGCGGTGGACGGCACGGCTTGGCGTAGTCGGTCCGGTCGTAGCGGCCGTTGCGATAAGCCTGATCGATTAAGGCCTGCAGATCGAGTGCAATATCCGATTCTTTCCTGCGCAACGGAACGCGAATTCCCGGAAGCTTTTTGCGAATCGACATGGGATAAAGTTCAAACCGGCTCAATGTCCAGCCGCGATGAACACACGCGTAGTATTCAGCGGTTAAGCGGTCGGGAAACTGCACCTCGGGAAGAATAAACGATCGAGCGCCAGCCCTGACCAGATCAATCTCGACGAGACTGACTTTGGCGGCGTAAAGCTCCTCCTGTTTCTGCTTGTATTGATCGTGGCCATCGCCCCGGAGTTTATTGGAAGGTGACAGGAATTCGATCACCGTTATCAAACGCTGCGAATCCGCCTCCATAATCTCGACGAACGCCTGTGGCATCGGATCGCTTCCCACCTGCACGACCAACGGCTCGGCAACAGCGACCGCCTCGCTCGCCGACGATGGCGACCATTCGACGCCGGCAATGCCCTGCTCGACCACGCGAACATTGGAGTAACTTGTTCGCGGCTCGGCGAACATCGACTCGACCACCAGCCGTTCGTTAAGCCGTGCGATCAGATCGCTGCCGAGTTGCTCCTGCATCTGATCGCGCGCGTAAGTGCAGATCGCTTGATGCACGTCCTGCCAGTGTCGTTCGAGATAGGGGTCCATTTCGGGGAAAGGGCTTTTCATGTGGTGCTCCGCCGGGATTATAGCAGAGGCTCACCAGTACGCCCGCCGCGGCCAGGTTTCTTTCTTCTCGCGCAGTATCTGACAAAGTACCACAGCCCCGCAAAGCGGAATTCCGGGTCGACGTAATGCTGGATCACGTAGAAGGCAAAATAGTAGAAGCGGGCGAAGCTCCAGATGGCGATCGTTGCGAAAGCGGCGGTCTTGATCGATGGATTCTGCAGGATCAGCAGGCCGCCGGCGAGAATGCCGGTGGAGAGAAACAAAAACCCCTTGAGGTAAATGAGCTTTGCGCTTTTCAGGTCGGCCATCGACGGAATATTACGCGGTGTCCAGTGCGATGGCGGCTTGAATCGGAACTCCTGCGTGCGAGGCAATCACGTTGCGACGGCTTCCCCCAGCTTCATCTGATGCCTGGCCATCCGGTAATAGGCGCCGCCGCGGGCGATCAGCTCCTCGTGCGTGCCTTGCTCGATAATTCGCCCCGCGTCCATGACGTAAATGCGGTCGCAGTCGGCAACGGTGCTCAGGCGATGGCTGACGACGATCATCGTGCGGTGGCGTTTCAGGGCGCTGAGCGTTTCGGTGATCATCTGCTCGTTTAGCGGGTCGAGGGCGCTGGTCGGCTCGTCAAGAACAAGGATGGGCGCTTCGGTGGCCAGGGCGCGGGCGATGCTCAGGCGCTGGCGCTGGCCGCCGGAAAGATTGTTGCCGCCTTCGTTGAGGACCGTATCGTATTTTTGCGGGAGGGAATTGATGAATTCATCCGCCCCTGCCAGCTCGGCGGCTTTTTGAATCTGCTGCGGCGTGGCGCTGGGCTTTCCGTAGGCGATGTTCTCGGCAACGCTGGTGGGCAATATCAGCGCGTCCTGCAACACCAGCGCGATATGCCGCCGCAGGTCGCGCAGCTTGATCTGGCGGATGTCGTGATCGCCGAGCAGGATTTTGCCGGAGTGCGGATCGTAAAAGCGCGGCAACAGGCTGAGCAGGCTCGATTTTCCCACGCCGCTGGGGCCGACGAAGGCCACCATTTCGCCAGGACGGATGGTGACGTTCAGGTCGTTCAAGACCGGCGGGCCGTCGCCGTAGGCGAAGCTGACATGGTCGAACGCCAGCGTTCGCGGCTCGACTTCCAGCGAAATTGCATCCGGCGCGTCTTTGATGTCTGTCGGCGTATCCAGCACTTCGTAGACGCGTTGCATGCCGGCCAGGTTCTTGCTCAGGTCTGCCCCGCTGCCGCTCAGTTTGAAAAGCGGGTCGTAGAGATTCACCAGCGTATATTGCAAAAAGATCCAGAACTCGCCGACGGTGAATTGTTGCGGGTGGGCGTAGACCATGTAGCCACCCACGCCGAAGATCAGGCCCAGCCCGATGCCGAACGCCGTGCCGATGGCGAGCCAGTAAACCATCGAGTGCATGTGCATGCGGATGGAGGCGCGGGTGAAGCTTTTCACCGAGGTGTGAAATCGGCCGTATTCATGCTCTTCGCGGCCGAACGATTGAACGAGGCTGATGGCCGTTACCGATCGCTGCACGATGCTGGTCAGCTCTGAATCCACTTCGGCGGCGCGCCGGGCGGAGGTTGTCAGAATCCTGCCGTAATACTTAATTGTGCCAAAAAGCACCGGCATGATCGCCATGGCGATCAGTCCCAGCTTCCAGTTCATGGATAACATGATGGCCGACATGCAGACGAGGATGATCGCGTTTACGAAAGTCGTCTGCATGACGTTGAAGGCGTTCAATACGCCGATGGTGTCGTAGCTGACGCGATAGATCGCATCGCCTTGCGGGCGGGCGCGATGGTAGGCGAGGCTGAGGGCTTGCAGCTTGCGATATAAGTCGCAGCGCACGCGGAGCAGGCCGTTATAGCCGATGGTGACTTTGTAGTATCCCTGCCAGATTCCGATGAGTTCCTGCAAGAGCCGCAGGACGATGGTGATGACCGCCAGGATGATTATCTGCGACACGACATTGTGCGGCGCGAAGCGGCGGAAGAGCCGATGCGGCCAGGGAACGCTCGATTTGTTCATGAAAACGACGTCGATCAGGATCGCCAGCGGAAACGGCTGGGCAAGACTCGACAGCGTGGTGAGGCCAATGAGAAGCGTGGAGAAAACTATCTTGCCGAGGTCGGGTCGAAAGTAGCGAGCGGCGCGGGCGTAGGCGGAAGTTGCGGTCATTAAAATAGAACGTAACAGAAGACACGGAACACGACGAACCGACACCGATCGTCACGAATCAAAACCACAGAATCATCTGCAACAACCCGGTACAGCGGTGGCTATGCCAGGTCCAACGTTTCGACGCGATGGGGTCCCGTTACATTTTTTTGCGTTTCGGAAGAAGGAACAACATTGCTGCCATATCGGCGGCTGCGGCTATCCCCACGAAGGCGGCCTTTGGTATCAGTGGGAGGGTCAATAGTGAAGCAGTAAAACCACCCACGGCTATGGCGCTGCAAAGCGAAACAATCATCCTGGAACGTTCACTCATGCTCTCGCTCGCTTGAGGACACTTCTACCAATCCGTGTCGATTCTCGCCGTGGGCGGCTTTTATCATGCCGCCGACGGTTCCCCGTCCTCCAAATCGAATCCTTCAAGCTGCGAATGCTCTTCCCGCTCCTCGATCTGGCGAACCTGGCGCGGGGTGTTGTCGGCGGGCTTGGGTTCCTTCGAGGTTTTCTTCGGATGCACCGGGTAAAACTCGGATTTTTCCGCCACCTCGTCAATTAATCCCAGCACCGGGTTTGATACCCGCCAGCGGTTGATCAGGTACATCGCCCATACCGTCAGCGGCAGCAGCACCGCGATTCGGCTGAAGGGGTACATGTCCACCAGCAACACTACGCCAAGCACCGTCGTGGCCAGCATCAGCATCCGGCAGAAGTTGCTCATTCGCGGGCGCACGCGCACGCGGGTGAGTCGGCCTACGCCGTGATGATGCTCGGTGCACGTGGAAATTTGCAGGTTGACGTAGCGCGAGGCGTAGATTTCCATGTCCCAGCCGTTCCACCCGCTGTCCAGGCGGAAGCGCCATCCCGCCGCCCGCACCTCTTCGGTGATTTTTTCCAGAAGGACGAATCGGCCTTGGTCCTTGTTCCAGTATTTGAGGGTGTACTGGTCATGCGGATCGAACGGCAGGCGTTGCTCGCGGCGATAGCCTCGCGCTTCTTTGCGCATGACCATCACCTTGTTCTTCAGCCGAACCGAATAACGCGCCCAACCGCGAACGATCGGCTGGCGATAGTGAAGCCAGGCGATCAGCGGGCGGGATAGCCAATGCGGATGCTTGACATTCGGCGCCTGAATGCCCGCCACGATCGCCCAGAAGACCGGCGTCAGGAACATGACCACGGCCACGCCGAGAAGTGGTGTAATCGCCAGGCCAAGCACGGCCACAAATGCCGCCAGCAGGTTCCATTCGATGCTCATCATCATCATGACGATGAGCGAGGCGGGCTTGCGATACATCGTCTGGAAAAGCCCGGTGCCGAACAGGCCGTGATAAACGACATCGTGCCCGATGCGGATGCCGACGTTTTCCGCGCCATATATTTTTCCGCGCCAATGGCTTGCGCCCAGGCTGTTAAAATGCTCGGGATGTTTGTATTTGAGCAGTGCCTCGGCTTCCCCGTAGCCGCGCTGCTGCTTGAGATAGGCTTTGACGGTATTTCGGCGATAATGCCAAACCTGCGCTGCCGGGGCAAAGCCGATGGAGTAACCCAGGTCCTGCAAGCGCCAGATGACGTCGACATCATCGCCGGCCTTGCGATATTGGGGGTCAAATCCGTTAATCTGCTTGAGCGCCCAGGTGTAGAACGCCATGTTGCACCCCGGCACATGCTCGGCGGTGCGATCATCGACCATGACGTGGGTTGGCCCGCCGGGCGAAAAGCCGACGCAATCGGCCACCCAGCTTCCTTCATCGGGAATGAGGTTTGGCCCGCCCATGCCGGTGTGTCCGCTGCGAACCAGCGCAAGCGCCAGGAAATAAAGCCAGTCTTCATCCGCCTCGCAATCGCTGTCGGTGTAGACGACGATCTCGCTCGTCGCGGCGTTCATGCCGACGTTGCGGGCGTAGCTCAGGCCCATGTTTTTCTGCCTGATGTTCCGCACCCAGGGAAACTTCTTAAGAATTTCCTGCGTGCGATCGGTGCTGCCATCGTCAACAAAAACGACCTCAAAATCCGGATAGCGGATCTTCTCCATCGACGCCAGGCATGATTCAGTGGTGCTTGCACCGTTGTAGGAGCAGATCACCACGCTCATCTTCGGCCACTTCACCCCGACCGCCACCTGCGGCGCATGCTCGAAAATTTCTTTGATGACGGCGAATGCCGGCTTGGGCGAGCGATCGCGGCGAACGACGCCAAACGCCCAGTCTTCAATCTGCCAGCCATGCACGAACCAGTCATCGGTATACGCGAAGACAAAAACGCCGACCGATCCTTCGTCGTAAATCGCCCGAATCTGACGATCGAGAATTTCCGCCTGTTTCTCCTCGGAATATTCGTGAAGGGTATCGATCCCATATTCGCCGAGCATCAGCGGCAATTCCCCGGCGATCATCTGCAGGCGGGCGAGGTAATTGCGAAATGCCTTCTCGTCGTGCAGGTAAACGTTGAAGCAGACGAAGTCCAGCTTTCGCGGGGCGAGATATTCGGTGGTGGGAAAACTGGCGAAGGTGAACAGGCACTGCGGCGCCTCGGCTTTGCCGACGGTAATCAGGCAATCGATGAACTCCTCGATTTTTTTCGCGCCGGTAAAGCGCACGATGTCGGCGGGAATTTCATTGACCACGCTGATGGCAAAAACCGCCGGGTGATTGCCACACTCGCGTGCCGCCTCGCGGACGGCCTGGCAGGCCTGGGCGGTAATCTCCGGATCGCCGACGAAATTCAGGTTCTTCGGCCAGCAGACATCCAGGAAAATCCGCAAGCCCATCTGTTGCGCCAGGTCGAGGAACCATTTGGGCGGCAGATGATAAATCCGCAGGCAGTTGGCCCCCATCTCGCGAAGTTGCTCGAAGTCACGGCGAATCTGCTCGGCGCTGGGAAGAAACAGCCCCTCGTTATTTGGCGCAAATGGGCCGTAGGTGAAGCCCTTGACGTAGAATTTCTCCTCCCCAAGCCGAAAGAATTTCCCATCGCAATGCACGCGATTGCTGATGACCCGGTCCTGGCGCTGCCGCCCGGCGGGTTGCCCAGCAATGGGCACTGCCGGCGCATAAGCCGTCAGCGGAATATCCGGCTGCGACACCTGGCTTTTTTCATCAATGGTTAGAGTCGGAGGCATTACAGCACTTTCTCAACGGCCCCCACCGGCACCGGCCAAACCCGGGTCGGCCGTCACAAATCCAGCGGTTTAATTCGATCGCACTTTCGGAAACAGGACATCACTGATGCGAGTTGGTCTCCCATCATAAGCCCAACGGGGAAGGATTATCCTAATATCCTCGTTCTTCGTCATCTAGAAAAATATCGCTTTCGCGTAACGGCATCGAATAGACATACCAATTACCCGTTGTTTGGCAAACAGTTGCGTCTGAAGAGACAGTTGGAGTCCGATAATCCGCGCATTTGGATCGGTCGCACATCCCAATGATAGCCGAGGGCGGAAGCCCACGGATCTGGCTCCAAATCCTGCAAAGTTATCGCGACTTAGAGGGATGAGAAGCTAAACGACCTTGCACGATTAGGCGCTTCGAATCCTCGTAGGGTCCGCGCCGCGGACCGTCGATTTCCACCTCAAACGCAATGGTCCGCGGTGCGGACCCTACACGAACCGCGCAGGTCATTTAGTGCTCGCTGGTCAGCTTCCGCGAGGTTCGGGGCTCTTGTTTCGCCCCAAGAAGGAGGTTTGACCACGGATTACACGGATGCGCACGGATAAGAAAATGCGATTTCCCTCCCATCCGCGTTATCCGTGAAATCCGTGGTCAAACCTCTGTGCGTTTCCGTTCAATGGCGTTGCGGGGACAGTCCACCCTGAGTGGCTTCGCGACTTCCCGAGCGTCCTGCGTTTTTTTTCGACGATAGCGCTGTAGGAGGCAGGAAGCACCAAGACCGATCTCTTCACCAAGGCAACCCAAACTTCTCCTTCGCGTGCTCCAGCACCCGCTCCATCCGCTTCTCCCACGTATGCTCGGCCACCGCGCGCTTTCGCCCCGCATCCACCACCCGATCAAACTCCGCCGGGGCGGCGAGAATCCGGTCCAGCGCCTCCACCATTTCCCCCGCCTCGCGAAACGCCACGCATTCCCTACCCGGCTCAAAAAGCCCCGGCAGCTCCCGGTTGTATTGCGTGAAGACCAGCCCATTGCTTGCCGCGATCTCGTATGGCCGCAATGGCATTCCCCCATGCACGCATCCGCCGAACAAATTCAGCGATGCCTTGGAGGAAGCATAATACTCTTTGGCGGCGGGCACGCCGCTGTGTTCCTGCCGGGCTTTTAGCCCGAGGCGGTCCCAGCGTTTTCCGATCAGCAGGAACTCATCGCCGAGGTGATCCCCGGCAGCCTTGACGATGCGGTTTCGGCATTCGGTCAGCAGCACGCCGCCGAGAATCATCCAGCGGTAAAATTCATCCTTCGTGTCCGGCGAAACCTGGTAGTTTCCCGGCGTTGATCCTCTCTCCCTAACAGAGTGCGCCTTCGATTCCGTGCTCCCCGGCGTGCCGACTTCCTGCACGCACTGCAACATCCCCCGATCCAGATTCGCCAGCTTCAGCTTCACCACCGCCTGCGCCCATTGCATCAATTTCGAATCGCACGTCTCGGCCCAGCCGCCTTCATCGTGGTTGTTTCCCAGGAAGCAGAGCTTGGTCGGCCGATCGGCCAGCGGCCGATTCTCCGTCTGCCAAAACTCCGGCGTCGCCCCCAGCGGAACATGCACGCCATCAACACCATATAACTGCTGCATCTCCTCGGCGATGTCGATGTCCCAGAAAACATTGAGCGTGCGATCGTCCTTCATCGCCGTCAGATGATCGTCCAGCGTCAATCCTCGCTTGACCATGGGCGGCGTATTTCGCGGCTCATCCCACCAGTAGCTTATCGCCGGCACGCCAGCCGCGCGATGCAACAGCTCCTTGCTCACCGGATGCGGCACGGCAATCGTGCTGTTCCCGCCGATGACCAACTGCACATTCATCCGCTTGATGACATCCACCCATTGCCGATAGATTGAATCGAAATTGGCAAAGCGCTGATCGTCGATCCACATCAAATACCAAGGCTCGGCCACCAGCACGTTGTACCCAAGCCGCAACAGCGCATAAGCAATCAGCTCCGTCCACCAGATATAGCTGGAAATGAGGACGGTCTTGGTGCTGCCCGGGCAGGCGAAATACTCGTTGGTAAAGCTCTTGCGTCGTGCAAGGAAATCGGCGAGTCCGTTCATGGCGAGCCATGCTAACGCCAGTGGAGTCGAAAGTACCGTGGCGCGACTTTTCGAATCTGCATGACCCAAGCGAGACGATATTCCCAAGATTTCAGCCCACCAGCCTGCCGGCGATCCAATCCCGCCCGTCGCCAAAAGCGCATCCGGCCAATGTCCCAAATGTAATATCGTTCGGCCCGTGCGTTGTTATATACTATGCGGTGAGTGAACAGATGTTTTGGATTGGCGAGTCTTGAGGTTGTTAGCGGCGCTGGGGTGCCTGAGCGGGTGAAATAGTGCGCAGCATCAAAGGCGGGGCACCTGTGGTTGGGGATTCCCGCTGGCCTAAAAGCCGAGTTTTTTCCAAA
>DASRRM010000272.1:0-4116 GCA_035695715.1 Tepidisphaeraceae bacterium | reverse complement strand
CGGGAGTACCCTCCGTGCGCGGCTCGTTCGTCTCCTTGCCTCGAACAGGACATTTTCTGGCGGCGGATGTCAGGATGACGGTCACGCAAGCGCGCCAACCTGAAAGGCGCTATAAATCGTCGTAATTTTGCAATTCGCCTTCGGCCTGCTAAGGTGCCGTTTGCCCCCGGGCGGCTGCAAAGCCCGCCGGGCGTTGAAAGACGCCCTGGCGATGGGAAGGCGGTGAAAATCCGCCGCGGACGCGCCGCTGTAATGGATGTGAATCGCCCCTCAAAAGCCACTGCCGGCGTAAAAGCCGGTGGGAAGGCGAGGGGCGACGCGGGGAGGCAGCAATTTGCAACGTAGGGCGGGCATGGGCCTGTTTGGCGGGCAGTGCCCGCCCCACGTTGTCGAGTTGACTGCTTCCCCCCAACCTCCAAAGCCAGAAGACCGGCCCGTGGGTTTGTGGCCTGGCGAATGTCGCCGGGCCTTATCCGGGATGTCCTCGCGAATGGGACTCACGGGTGAAGCAAACCCACAGACACGTCTGCCCATTTCGCTGTATCGGCAGTTGGTTTGTTCGCTGCTTACCCGGTTCGATTCCTGATTCCCTGGACACACGACTTACCGCCCGCGCGAGCCGGGCGAAAGGGAATGCCATGGGATCGGTTCAACGTACGTTTGCGAATGTGCGCCAGTATTCAGTCACACTGAGCGCTTTTTGCGGAAAATGCCTTCACGCCGGGGCAAGCGGCGCGCGTGACGCTTCGCCTTGCGAACAAACTCAATCGCCGCGCCGCCCCGGATTTGCGCGGCGCGAAGAGCAGCATCGCGGCCTTTCCCTGCGCTGCGTAAATCCGGGGCGGCGCGGCGGTGACATGCCTCGCGCTAACCAGGGTGGTGCGCGCCGCTTGCCCCGGCGTGGAGGGTTCTTCCATTCTTCGAACCAAATCCCGGTCCAGCTTCATCGTGGTGGCTGCAAAGTCGCACCGTCTCAGTATGTAAGACCTTTCGCGGCAATGTGCCTGCGCAACGCGGCCTTGGCGGTATTGTCTTGCTTGACCTTTCTGGCAAACGATGCCCACGCTGGCGATGCAACCCAGCCCGCCGTCGCGCCGACCAATGCGACGATGCCCTCCACGCAACCTTCCACGGGCAACGGCGAACCGATTCCCGCCGAATCGGGCGCCGAAAAACTCGACACGATCACCGTCACCGCCAATCGATATCCAACCCCCGTCGCGGACGTGGGCAGTTCGGCGACGCTGATCACCGCCGACGAGATTCAGCAAAAGCAGCAGCCGTATGTGGCGGATGTGCTGCGCGGAACGCCGGGGCTGGATGTCATGCGATCGGGCGGGCCGAGCCAGATCACCTCGGTTTTCATGCGCGGGGCCAATTCAGATCACACCCTGGTGCTCATTGATGGCATCGAGGCCAACGATCCCAGCTCGCCGTCGCGGGCGTTCGATTTTTCGACGCTGGCGGTGGATGACATCCAGCAGATCGAAGTGGTACGCGGGCCGCAAAGCACGCTGTGGGGATCCAACGCCATTGGCGGGGTCATTAACATCGTCACCAAGCGCGGCGAAGGGCCGCTTACAGGCTATCTTTCATCCGAAGCCGGGTCGTTTAATACCTTTCGCGAAAGCGCCGGCTTCAGCGGCGGGACGAAATTCGTCAACTATTCACTCAGCGTGACGGAAAATGACTCGCAGGGATTTCCCTCTGCCGATGCGAAGTTCGGCAACAAGACGCCGGATGGATTCGACAATACTTCCTTCGCCAGCCGGGTGGGATTTGTCCTTTCGCCGAATTTCGACGTCGACGTGATCACGCGATACCAGGACAACCGCGTTCGCCTCGACGACGGCGGCGGGCCAGGGCAGGATGACCCCAGCCGCTGGCTTAAAGCCCAGCAGGAATTTCTTCGCGTGGTGCCGCATGTCGTGCTTTTCGACGGCGCGCTCGTGCAAACCTATGGCTTCAATTACACCCACTACCTCCGCGACGATACCTACCACGTTACCCCCGCGCAAAATGTCGGTAGCACCCTCAAATTCGATTTCCAAAACGATCTTCACCTGAACAAGGACAACACTCTGACGGCAGGTCTCGACGTGGCGGAAGAAGGCTATCGCGGCGCGGGCGTGCCGCAGAAATATGACAACACCTTCGGCATCTTCGTTCAGGATCAGGCCAGCTTCGCCAACCAGCTTTTCATCACCGCCGGCGTTCGCTACGAAGACAACAGCCTGTCCGGTCCCAATTTCACCTATCGCGCCACCGGCGCATATTTATTCCCGACCAACACCAAGCTTCACGCCACTTATGGCACCGGCTTCAAATCGCCGACGTTGTCCGATCTCTATTCCGAATTCGGCTCGCGCGATTTGAAGGCGGAAAAAAGTGAAGGATGGGATGCCGGGGTTGAGCAATCATTTTTCGATCGGCGCGTTGTCCTGGATGCCACGTATTTCAGTAATCATTTCCGCGATTTGATCGATTACGATTTCATTACCAACCATGAGGACAACATCGGCGTTGCCCGCGCCCAGGGCGTGGAGCTTGGGGCGGCGTTCAAGCCGACCGACACGCTCACCATGGGACTGAACTACACCTACACCAGCACGCGCGATGAGACGACCGGCCTGTCGCTCCTCCGCCGTGCGCCGACCAAAATCGGCGCGCTGCTGAACTATAAATATTGCCCGGCCGGCGACGTGACCCTTAGCGCCGATTACGTCAGCAGCCGGGCCGATATTGACCCGGTTACCTTCGCCCAGACGCGCGTGGGCGGCTACGTGCTGGTCAACCTGGCGACCAGCTACAACATCACCCATTCGCTGCAAATCACCGCCCGAATCGATAATCTGCTGAACGAGCATTATGAGGAAGTGGACGGATTCGGAACGGCGGATATTTCGTTTTATGGAGGATTGAAGTGGACGTTCTGAGGAATGGTCCACTGATAACCGGGCGTGCAAGCCACGGTTCTTCGGCACGTGTTGCCTCTGCGCGGCGAAGGACCGTGGGTTTGCGCCCTGTGGGTATTATTGAAAACGCGTCGCAAGTTTTGAGAGCTGCGATGGAGGGTGATCGATCAGTTTGCCGTCGCAACTGAATGATCGTCCGGGACGGTCACGAACATTGGCCCTTCGGCTTTCCCGTCCGCCAGGCAATTGATGGTCAATCGCGTGCCGCTCTCGTTCCAAGACAGGCTGGAAAACTTGTCGGCGGATACTTCGCGCACCATTTTCCCGTCAATCCAGATTTGGAACGTAGCCCCCGGTGTTCCCGGCTGAACATTGCGCGAGCAATCCACGAAATAGGCGACATGCCTGCCCGAATCGGGCCAGGTGAAGCCGTCTCCGCGCAGGAATAGCGGCTCACCATGCTCAATTTCGATCGCGATGCCAAGGCAAAGTATCGGGTTGATATGGCATTGGATAAAAAGACGGCCGTCTGGAAGCAATTCCACCGATTCGATCGCCGTGATTTCCGAGAGGCGTTTGTCCGCGATCGTGCGCGTCGCGGATAATAATCCCGACTTGTCGCAAGTGAGAACAGTCAGCCAGGCTTTGGTGTCGTCCCAATGTTGCAACACGTAGAGACGGTCGTTTTTGCGATCGATCTTTTCGTAATGGGCGGTGTCGGACAGCCGATGCAGCGTGCCGGGCGTTCCAGTTTGCTCGAATAAGCCGTCGGCCTTTTCGACAATCGCACGGTGTGCCTGGTCGGACGCGCGCGATGCACCGGCAAGAATCAACGATGTCACGATGAAGACCGAAACCATGCGAAAAGGCGGCATTGGATTGTTATCGGACGAAAACGCCAAAAATAATTGACGAATTCAGCGACGCGGATGCATAATATCGTGCATGGCAGAGGCACTTCGAGATCTAAATAACCTTGCGCAATTCGTGTAGACCATTGCGTTTGAGAGGGAAAACCACGGTCCGCTACGAAGGTTCAAAGCGACTAATCGCGCAATGTCATGTAATCACATGAAAGGCTGTCCCCCTGCCGGACATTACAATGTCCTGTAGTGAACCTTTAACAAGGAGACAGCCATGAGAACAGAGTCGAGGATAACGCAAGCAGGTTTGGACAACCACAAGAATTTCAGCCGCCTGA
>DASRRM010000271.1:0-27147 GCA_035695715.1 Tepidisphaeraceae bacterium | reverse complement strand
CGCGGCTCGTTATGGCCTTCCGTAACGAGAGGGACAAAATCACCCGGCGTGGGAATCGGGATGACATTCGTCTGTTTCCAAACAGCGGCACCCGCAACATCTTTCAATTTAGGTCCACTTCCCTGCGCGAACGGCAAGGTCTGTCGGAATATCTCAATTGAAAATGACCGGTGGGCAGAAGCGCCGCCCCAGGAACGCTCTAACGTTATAATCCCCCGCCGGTATCCACCGACAAGGTGTTGTAATGAGTTCCGCCCCACAAGACTCTCCCAGTTCCACGCAGCCAGCCAATGCCGGCGTGCCCGCGTCGGAATTGCTAACGCTGGTTTACGACGAACTGCGCACGTTGGCGCGCCATCGCATGGCAAACGAAGGCGTGGCACATACGCTTCAGGCGACGGCCCTGGTGCATGAAGTCTACCTTCGCCTGGCCGGCAATGACGGGCGGTTTATGAGCCGGGCTCATTTCTTTCACGCCGCCGCCGAAGCGATGCGGCGGATTCTCATTGAGCACGCCCGCGCCAAAGGATCGAAAAAGCGCGGCGGCGGGGCGAAGCGCGTCCCGATGGATCTGCTCGACCTTGCCGCAGCCCCGGCTTCGGATGAAATATTGGCGTTCGACGAGGCATTTGCACGCCTTGAAAGCGAGACACCGATGGCGGCGCAGGTTGCACGGCTGCGGTTTTATGCCGGCCTGTCGATTGATGAGACCGCCGAGGCGCTGGGCATTTCCCCGCGCACGGTCGATCGCGAATGGACCTATGCGCGGGCCTGGCTGTTTCGGCTTTTGGAAAAGGAATTTGGGGATGGATGAAACCCGGATGATTGACCGTGCCTTGACAGAAAGCGCATCCACAGTTCCGGCTGCACCCAATCATGAACGCGCGGACCAATGCCATCCACGAACTCTTCGCCGCGGCGGTTGAACTTCAGCCTGCCGAGCGGTCGGCGATGATCGAGCGCGCCTGCGCTGACGATGCGGAAATGCGCCGGCAGGTGGACAGCCTCTTCGCCGCCCACGATCGCGCCGGGCGTTTTCTTGCCGATCCGGCGTTTCTCTCGCGGCACTTGCCCGGCGCAGACGCCCTCGCTCCCGGCGCTGTCATCGGTCCCTATACACTCCGAAAAATGATCGGCGAAGGCGGGTATGGCACCGTCTATCTGGCCGAGCAGGAGCGTCCCATTGCCCGGCGGGTTGCGCTCAAGGTCATCAAGGCAGGGATGGACACGCGCCAGGTCATCGCCCGTTTCGACCTGGAACGCCAGGCGCTGGCGGTGATGAATCATCCCAACATCGCGCAGGTTTTCGACGCCGGCGCAACTGACGCCGGCCGGCCTTATTTCGTGATGGAGCTGATTGAGGGGAAGGCGATTACTGATTATTGCCGCGACTGCGCGATGGACGTTCGCGGGCGTCTGGCGCTGTTTGCCGATGTGTGCGATGCCGTGCAGCACGCCCATCACAAAGGGGTGATCCACCGCGATATCAAGCCGTCCAATGTGCTGGTGAGCGTCGGCGACGGCAAGCCGGTCGTGAAGGTGATCGATTTTGGAATCGCCAAGGCCCTGGATGGGTCGGCGGCGGGGATGGGATATGTAACCGAGCAGCCGCAGCTTCTGGGCACGCCGCAGTGCATGAGTCCCGAGCAGGCGGCCGCGCCGCCCGTGGATGTCGACACGCGGACGGATGTTTATTCGCTGGGCGTGCTGCTTTATGAGTTGTTGACGGATGCCGAGCCTTTCGATCCGGCGCGGCTGCGCTCGGCGGCGTACGCGGAAATGCGGCGGGTGATCCGCGAGGTCGATCCGCCAACCCCCAGCGCCCGCCTCTCGACCCAGAGCGGCGTGGCTCCCGAAGCCGCCGGCGGGCGAACGGTGGAAATCCGCAAGCGCGTGCAGCAACTTCGCGGCGAGTTGGACTGGGTGGTCATGAAGGCCATGGAGAAGGACCGCCAACGCCGCTACGGCACTGTCGATGCGCTGGCGACGGACATCTGGCGTTATTTGCGCGACGAGCCGGTCAGTGCCGGCCGGCCGGGAAGATGGCATCGCCTGCGGCGATTTGCCCGGCGGAATCGGCGGACGTTTGTGACCGTGTCGCTCGTTTCCCTGTCGCTGCTTGCGGGATTGACTGTGGCGACGATCGGCTTTGTTCGCGCTCGCCGCGATCGTGACGGGGCGGTGAAGTCCAGGATCGAAGAGGCAAGGCAGCGCCTCATCGCCCAGGACAACCAGGCCAAGGCGCAAGCCAACGAAGCCAGGGCCCAGGCCAGTGAAGCAAAAGCCAGGGCCAACGAAGCCAAAGCTCGCGCCGAGGCGGACCGGCTGTGGGCGGCGCGAACTTTCCTCTACCGGCTTTTGTCTCCGCCCTTTGGCGGTAGCGCCAGCGATGTCGCGCCGGTTGCAGTGCTCGACTACGTCGCAAAGCAAGCCGATGACGGGGCGTTGAAGGACCATCCCGAACTGGAAGCGCCGATTCGTGCGGCGCTGGGGAATGCCTACCTCAAGCTGAAGCTGTATCCGCTATCCGAACACAATTATCGCGCCAATCTCGATCTGTGCCGGGTGTTGGAAACGGGTGATAACGTGACGACCGCCAGCGCGCTGAACAATCTGTCCAGTGCCGTCCAGCATACGCAGGGCCCGCAGGCCGCCGAGCCTCTGCTTCGCCAATCGCTGGCGATGTATCGTCGAATCCGCAGCGACAATGGCGTAGATGCGCCGGTCATGATCAATCTGGCTGTGATCTGTGCCAACAGCAATCGGCTCGACGAAGCCGAATCACTGCTTCGGCCGGCGATCTATCTGCTGGAGAACGAAATGGGGAAGGATTATCCGGTGGCGGTTCGTGCAAGGAAAAATCTGGCTGACGTGCTGGCGGCGAAGGCGCGGACTGCAAATCGGTCCATTCAACCATGACAGGAAATAAAGCAGGCCGCCACAACGGGCAAGACGGCCCCCGTTCCGTCTCGCCCGCAGAAGCGGCCTGGCTTCTATGAAAGTTAATGTGCGCGGAAGTCGCTCCTTAACGCCCGCCGTGCTTGCACGGTGGGTTGGTCGCTTTTCGATGCGGTCGGACTCATCGTGCAGGCACGATGGATGTTAAGAATATTTGTGCGCATGCGTCCATCGTCCACTCATGCGCAAACGGCTCGCTGGCGACGCCAGGAATTATTCCGGCGCAAAGCGGACGCACTCGCGCAGAACTGTCCTTTGCCCGATTCACCCGTAGACGCCCGACCGCTCAGCCGGGAAGATGCGGGAAAGGAGAACGCATGTTTCAACTTGGCGGATCGAATTTCCCGAAGACGCGCGAAGAGCTGGTGGCCGCGGTGACTGAAGGTGTGCGCGCAATACTGACCTTGCCGCCGACGAAAGCTGTCGTCACGATCGAGCCTTCGACGGGCACTTCGACAGGGGCTGGCAGTGATCCGAATTTCGCGCGGGTCAGCATCGACCTGACCGCCGCCCGGTTTATGGGGGACCGGCTTCCGCCCGAACCGAAGGGGACGGGAAAAACCCAGCCGGCCGGAATCGCAACCCGGTTCGAGATTGCCGGGCATCCCCTATACGTTCGCGACGCGGCCGTCGATCTGGCGCTGACGGCCGGCGATGCCCGCTTTAATTACGATCGCGATGCCGCGGGGCGGCCGATTTTGGTATTGGCGGATGCGAAAAATGGGACAGTAGCCGTGCGGATTCGCAAGAATGACCTTGACGCGCTGGTGTTGACGGCGGCCCGCGAGGGGGCAAAGCAGCAGGGGGTGCAAATCCTCGAGGCCCAACTCGCCCTCACGCAGGTGAACGACCGCTCCGTTTCCGCCGACGTGCGCGTCAAGGCCAAGAAAATGTTCATGACCGCCACGTTGAATCTTCGCGGCAAGCTGGCCATCGACGATGCCCTTAACGCCCGCATTTCAGGCCTGAGCGTCAGCGGCGAAGGCGTGCTGGGCGAAATGGCCAGTGCCGGAATCCGTCCCCACGTGCAGGCCCTTGATGGCCGGACGTTTCCCCTGACGGCCTTGCCGCTGGGCGACGTGCGCATCCGCGACGTGCGCGTGCAGGTCGGCGACACGCTGATCGTGACGGCGAATTTTGGGAGCTGAACGACGTGAAGGAGGCGAGAGGAACGCAAAACTTCGCGCCAAGGCCGCCAAGCGACGAAGAGCGCCAAGAATAAATCTCGGATTGTTTCAGCCTTTGCTCTTCTTTCGTTTCTTCCTGGCCTTTGCTTTTTTCGTTGCACCACGAGGTATCTCTGTCGTTCCGCACATCGTTACCCAAGCCCCCGAGGTCGCATTGAAAAGATCCATTACGGCGTGAATCGCCTTGAGGAGAGCCCTTGCCTCCCTTTTGTCAAAGGCAGTGGTATAGGCAATGAAGCGCTTCTCGAATTTGAATCCGACGGCGTAGATGCTCCGCGTCGCGGCAACCTGCATGAATCCAATTCATGGCGGCCTTGGCGACTTGGCGGCCTTGGCGCGAAAAACTACCGCGGCGCGTTTATTTCTTCGCCCCATGATCCGCTGCCGCGCATTCGGCTTTGGCCTTGGCAATGCTGGCCTGCATGTCCGGGTCGGCGAGCATGCGCTTGACGATTTCGGCGGCCAGCTTTTGCCCGGCGGCGACGTCGCTGGGGTAATGCATCCCGGCCAGCGTGCGGTCGGTGCCATATTGATGGCCGTGCGCCATCAGGGCATCGCGCTTTTCAGGGAACAGCTCGGCTAGAATGCTGGCCCATACGACGCCGCGGGTGGCGTGGCCGCTGGGATAGGAGAAGCTCTTTTCCAAATCGACGCATGGCTTGATGCGTGGGTCGGTGATGTAGGGCCGATTTCGCTGCCAGATGATTTTTGCCGCACCGGTTACCACGGCCGTCTGGCGGCTTACCTTGATGAACAGCGCATTGGTCAGCGGCAGGCCTTTTCCCGTGAACCATGCGCCGATGACAGGCTCGCCGAATTCATACGGGCTCATTTCCACTTCCGCCTCGCAGCGCACCACTTCATCGTGCGTGCGGTTTTCCTGCAATTTCAGCATCGTGGCGATTTCCGCCTTCTGCGCATCGGACCCATCGGCCGGCGGATCGCCAAGCAACGCCTTGATGTCAAATGGCGGGGCGGTCTTGCCCGGCGGCTCTGTCGCCGGACCGGCGCAAAGGCACAGCAAAGTCAAAAGCAACACGAACGGTGGGCGGAATTTTGGCATGGCTGAATTCCTGGTGCGGCAAAAAAAACGCGAATCGTTGATGCAGATAGATTACCCGGGCGATACGCGGGATTCGAGAAGAAAGAAATCGCGATAGTTCGCACCGGAAATGGATCGCGCTGGCACTGACAAGCGGCGACGGGCGTGACCAATACGACCCTTGCGAAACTTCTCTGCTGGAATTTCCCGTTTTTCTTCACTATACCGCCGACCTCGACGGCGAATGACGATATCGCCGATGTTTTTGACGCATTACCCGGTATCGCTTATTCGGTTTTCGTCATACCGTAAGGGCTCAATCATGGGTATGACTCATGAGACTGCAACTGCCACCGCCTGCGAAAAGGTGACTCAAGTAATTTGTTGCAACTGAAGTCTCCGCCAAACCCGCTTTTGTGATTCGCATTGCAACCAGCCAGCCGTCTGGACGGCGATCTTCTTGCTTTGCTGAAGACATCTGGAGTTAAGAAAATGCACCGTCTTCCTCGCCGTCTTCGTGCGCAGGGGCGCACTATTTCCCACGCCTTGTTTTTTGCCGCCGCGGCGGCTGCGCCGGCGGCGCTGGCCGGTCCGGCGATGGCCGCAGGCGGGGTATTTTCAACCGCCACCTACAGCGGCGCTTCGGGGTCATCAACCCAGATGAACGATACCAATATTGGTGTCAGCAGCACCTACCTCTACCAAAACAGCGCGAATATCAACGGCCCGGCCGTCACCATCACGCCTTCCACCGGCAGTCCGGTGACGTTCAATGCCGGCGGATTAAATTCCGGCACAAATTGGACGCTCAGCGGGGCATCCAACAGCTTTACCAACGCCTCCTCCAATGTTTCCGGCGGCGTGGGCACGATGCTGAGCGATTTCACCTACGGCGGAAATCCCGCCGCCTTTACCGAATCAGGCCTGACCGTCGGCCAGACCTATGTCCTGACTTTCTACAATCAGTCATTCGGCACCACCGACAATCGCACGCAAACCATCGTTGCGTCCGATGGTGGAACTGGAACATACGACGAGGATCCGGGAACTGCCGGTGATGGGAACCTGCTGCGATATACCTTCGTGGCCAATGCCGCGTCGGAATCGCTGACGATCACGCCGACGACCGCGGCCTCGATGCACTTCTATGGATTCTCCAACCAGCAGGTCTTTACCAACACCTATACCGGCTCGGGCGGATCGTTCAACGACAATACCGCCTGGAGCAACAGCGCCGTTCCAGCTCTGAACGGAATGGCGCCCAACGGCGTTGGAACCAATGCGGAACTGCCGGCACAGCCGCAGGCGACCTACATCTCGCTGGACAGCCCCACGACGCTGGGGCATATCCAATTTGATGGCACCGGGTCGTACAATTTGGTGGGAGTCAATACGCTCACATTCCAGACCGATCCGGGCGGCGCGTCGGTGATGAACGTTCCCGATCCCGCCGGTGTCCACACGATTGCAGTGCCCGTCGCATTACAAAGCCCGGCGGCAAAACTGGGCCCTGGCACGCTGGTGTTCTCAAACTTCATCACCAGCAACGGAAACCCGATCACCGTAAACGGCGGCACGCTTCAATTTGGGGACAACGTCAGCTCAAACGGAAATACCGATGGTCCCATCACCAATAATTCCGTGGTGAGCTTTGCAAATACCGCGGCGCAGACCTACTCAGGCACCATCAGCGGAACCGGCAACCTGACAACCATCGGATCCGCCACCCTGGTGCTTGCCGGTTCCAACACCTTTAGCGGCACGACCACCATCGGCCCGAATGAAACCCTTCAACTGAATAACACAAATGCCCTGCAAAACAGCGCGCTGACAACCGATGGCGGCGCGCTGGTGTTCGTCAGTGGCGTGACCAACTTTTCCATTGGCGCCTTAAATGGATCCAAAGCCGTCGCGCTGGTCGACAGCGGTGGAACAGCCATCAACCTGACCCTCGGCGGCGTCAGCACCAGCGGCAATTACGCCGGTGCGCTCACCGGCGCAGGCAGTTTGACCAAAGTGGGGTCCGGAACGCAGGTCCTCAGCGGAAGCAGCAGCTATACCGGCGTCACCACCATCGGCGGCGGCATCCTCAATGTTTCAAAGCTGACGGATTACGGCGTGAATGGGCCTCTGGGCGCCAGATTGGCCTCGCAGGAGGCCGCATCCGATGTTGGCCTGCATTTCACCGGCGGAACGCTGCAATATACCGGTTCCACGCCCACCAGCACCAATCGCCAGATTCGAATCCTCGCCGGCACCGGCTCGGCGATCGATGCCTCGGGAACCACGCCCTCGGCGACGATGAACTTCACCTATTCCGGCGCAAATACCGACCTGTTTGACTCCCCCGGCACGCGAACCTTCACTCTCACCGGCACCAATGCCGGCAATAACTTCTTCGACATCCAGTTGACCGATCAAGGTGGAAATCCAACGACGCTAAACAAGACCGGCGTCGGCACCTGGGTCCTGGGCGCAACGGCCAGCACTTATTCCGGCGGAACCAATGTCCAAAATGGAACCTTGGCCGTTGACCCCGCCGCCGGAAGTCTGCCTGCCGGTGGCACCGTGAGCCTCGGATCGGGATCAACCCCCGGCGTCCTGGCGCTGGGCGATTCGAGCAGCAACGTGACGGTCAGCCAGACGATCGGCGGCCTGACAAGCGGCAACGTTGTCCCGGGAAGCGCGGTGATTAACGGCAGCACCGGCCTGGCGAATCTGACCATCAACTCGGCAATTTCCTCCGCCTATGGCGGCGTGATCGGCGGGACCGGAGCACAAAGCGGAATCAGCCTGACCAAAACCGGACCGGCAACCTTTTTCCTGGCCAGCCCGGGCGGCTCGAATAATTATACCGGCCCGACACAGATCAATAACGGCACCCTCGCCCTGGGCGGACTCGGCTCAACGGCAGTGGCGACCTATCACTTCGAGGGAAACGCCAACGACTCATCGGGAAATGGTAATACGGCAACGCTGGTTGGCGGGCCGGCGTATGTCGCCGGTGTCAATGGCGGACAAGCCATCAGTTTCAACGGCAGCAGCCAGTACGCAACTGTCCCCTATAGCAGTTCGCTGAACGTCCAGGGGCAGTACACCGTTTCCTTCTGGGAAAAATTAAATGCTCCCATCACCAGCCCAGGCCAGACATTCATCAGCACGCGCAACGGAAGCGATGTCTCGGCCATCGACGTTCAATCCACTGCAACCGGCGTGCATGCCGACATCGGTGGATCGATTCCCGGATACAGCGGCACCTACTGGTTCAGCACCAGCGCCGATGCCAGCCTCTCGCTCGGCACCAACTGGAACATGGTCACCTATGCGATCACGAACAGCGGGTACTCGATTTACTTCAATGGCGCGCTGGTGACTAATTCGCCTTTTCAGAACTTCACAGGATACAACCGAAATCCGATCCTCATGACCTCGGCTCAAACCCTCTCCATCGGCTCGCAAGAAGCCGGCGGAGCCACCTATGACCCCGGCAGCGACCTCAATGGGTCCATGGACGAGGTCAACATCTTTAACAGCGCTCTTTCCACGGCTCAAATCCAGGCCCTTTACAATCTCGAATTGGGCACGACGCCGGCTGCTGTAAACATCCTCCCGGTGGGCACGCCGCTGCAAATCGCCTCCGGGGCAACGCTCGATCTTCAGGGCACGAGCCAGACCGTAGCATCGATCAGCGACGTCGTCCCCGGCGCGGGCGGCACCATTACCAATACGTCCGGAAGCCCGGCCACGCTGACCGACAACCTCGCCACTGGAACAGCCACCTACTCCGGCGTCATTACTGATAACGGCCCATTGCAGGCAGTCAGTTTTGTGAAAGCCGGGAATGGCACGCAGGTGCTCGCCGGCAGCAGCACGTTCTCAGGCTCGACCACCGTTTCCGGCGGCACGCTCCTGATCACCGGATCGCTTCCGGCTGGCGGCACGGTGATGGTTGCGGCAAATGCCACGCTCGGGGGCAGCGGCAGCGTGGGACCCATTACCGCCGCTGGGGCCAGTGCCGGCATCATCGCGCCTCTTTCGCTGGGATCTCCCAGCATATTAAGCGCTCCATCCGTTGCCGGCGGAAGCGGGCTTCAATTCAAGTTCCAATTCACGCAGGCGTCGGGGCAAAGCCCCAACTACGCAACACCCGCCGCCAGTGGGAATGATCTTCTGAACCTCACCGGCATGCCCGCCATCGGTAACGGCGGCTTGACCAGCGGCAACAGCGTCGGCATCTATCTCCCCGCCAGCCTCGCGGCCGGACAAACCTTCAAGGGCGGCTTCTATGCGGCGAGCGACACCAATCTTGCCGCCGAAGTCGCTGCTGCAAGCTTCAGATTTTATGAGGCGACGGCCAATGGCGGCGCGAACGATGCCGTCACTTACAACGGGGTGGCCTATCAGCCCGTCAGTGACTTCGGCCTGACGGTGGCAACGTCGGTTACCATGGAATCCGCCGCGTTCCCCTCTGGAACCGAGAATGGGTCCATTACGCAGTTCACCGTAACCGCCGTTCCCGAGCCGACGGCTCTTGCGCTTCTGGGACTGGCGACAGTCGGTCTCCTCGCTCGCCGACGCCGGGCCACGTTGCCGGCCTGTTGATCCGGCGAATATTGTGCCGGGTGCGACAGGTCGCGGTACGCCGGGACCTGTGCCTTCAGTCCACCAGAAGGCACTGGTCTGAGGACTCTTCGCGACGTGTGGCACCCGTCACGCAATTCAAGATTAACCCAAGCTCACTTCGCGCTTTCCGATGCTTTCGCCGGGACGAGAAATCCCCGCTCGCTGGCGTCCTTCGGATCATCCACGCGCGGGTAGTCGCGCCAGAGCCAGCGGAGCATTTCCGGCATGATCGCGCCGCCCTGCTTGTTGGAATGCGTGCCCAGGCCCCAGGTGTAATTCACATCGTACTTTTTCTCCGTCAGCGCCGCGGCCATCTTGATGTTTTGCGCATGCCAGTCCATTTTCGGGTCGTACCTGGCATTTGGCCCTTTTCCGCGCAGGCCGCGATTGTCGTTGAGGCCATCCTGCAGGAAGACGCGGATGGGTTTTGGGTCGGCTTTGAGAATCAAGTCGGGGTAAACGTGGCCGCCCATGATGTTGGTGAAACTGCCGATGGTGCTGATGACTTTGTGAAACTGGTCGGGCCGTTGCCAGGCGACAGTGAAGCCGCAGATCGCTCCGCTGCTTGCCCCGGCAATGGCCCGGTCATCGGGATTATCCGAAATCTTGTAGGTCTTTTTCAATTCCGGCAGCAACTCGTCAATGATGAGCTTGGAATATTTGTCATCGAGCGCGTTGTATTCCAGCGCGCGGTTGTTGATGCCGTCGCCCCACGCCGAATCGGTCGACTCTTTTTGCGTTGGCGTGTGGCCCGGATTGATAAACACGCCAATGGTCACCGGCATTTCCCGGCGGTAGATCAGATTGTCAAACACAAACGGAATGCGGTAATCGCCTTTGAGGCCGACGAACGCATGCCCATCCTGAAAGATCATCAGGCAGGCGGGTTTGCTGCCGTCATATTGAGCCGGCACGTAGACCCAGTAGTTGCGCGTGGTATCCGGATAAACCTGGCTGGCCAAAACCAGCGGCCCAACGATTTTGCCCTCGGGCACGCCGGCATGCTGCTCAGAATCGGGACCGAGTTTGTAGGCATCGTCGGTCGGGGCAGCATTGAGGATGGCGGGGATGAGAATGGATAATGAGATGCAGAATGCGAAGATGGTTTTCATGCGGTAAGCATGGGCGCAGAAGCAGGAGAGATCAAGGACACGCTCTCGGCGCAATTCCGGATTCGACACGTCATTATTGGGGAATGCACCAGGCGGGACCGACACATCTTCAGCAAGTTAAAGCATGGGTGCTGATCTTGCTGGCGGCGACGGCGCTCTGCTCCAGCGCCAACGGATTTCTCATTGCCGCGGTTTGCGCGATCACTCCGGCGAAAAAGATCATCGATACGATTTGGAACCAACGCCACCTGATCGACCTGTGCGTCGCGCTGGCGGTCTGCTTGATTCCGATAAAGCCCGCGAAGGAAAAGCCGCTTCCCCCGGTATTGCATCACGCGGCACGAAGCGCGGCAGTTTAACACATGCGATAGAATCGGCAGAATGCCGTATCACCGTCCCTGCTTCGGATGCAGCACCGGATCATCAAAGATCATAATATATCCCACGCTGTGCGTCGGGCCCGCGTCAGCGGGATGGATGAAAATGGAATCGAAATCCCGGCCATGATGCGGGTGGGATCGAGTTGAGATCAGGAAAAAGACTTGATGCATGCCGGCGCGCGGGAGATATTAATCGGCCTCCGGCTTGGATTCGCGCGTCTTCGGCGCGGCAGCTTTTGCTTTTCCCGCCGGCATGTCGCGGCTGGCCAACTCGCGGAATTCATCCATCTTCTGCTGCCAGAGCTTCGCCAGCTCGCTGGCTTTTTCCGGATTCTCCTTGGCCAGATCGTGCATTTCGCTGCGGTCGTTGCTTAAATTGTACAGCTCCCATGGCGCCTTGACGCCGAGCGACACGGCTTTCCAATCGCCCACGCGAACGGCACGATGGCCTTCGTGGAACCACCAGAAATAATCGTGGCTCACCGTGCCGTCTTTCGTGAAAACCGGCGCCAGGCTTTTTCCCGGCGGCGGTGGCACTTTCACATCGCCCCATGCACTCGGCCATTGGCCGCCGGCCAGTTCAAGCAGCGTGGGGGCGAGGTCGATCAAATGGCCGGGGTTGCGGCGAAGTTCGCCGCGGGCGGCGATGCCTTGGGGCCAGCGGACAATCAGCGGCGTGGAGATGCCGCCTTCATGCACCCATGATTTGTGCAGCCGAAGCGGCGTGTTGCACATGGTTGACCAACCCGGGCCGATCCCCAGGAATGATTTGGCCGACCCCACCGGTGCGGCGGGATCTTCGCCGTCGCCGCGAATGATCTGCTCGGCGCTGGCGCCATTGTCGGAAAGGAACACGACGATGGTGTTGTCGTCGGCCCCCATGGCGGAAAGCTGCTGCAAAACCCGGCCGATCTCCTGGTCCATCCGGTCGACCATCGCCGCGTGAACCGACATCTTCGCCGACTGAAACGCCTTCTGTTCTGCGGTCAGGCTGTTCCACGGCACGGCATATCCCACTTCGCCCGGTCCGATGCGCTTTTGCAAAGCCGACTCCGGCAAATTCCACGATGGAATCGTGTGCGCATCGCGATCCGACAGAGCGCAATCCACAATGCCAAGCTCGCGCATGCGCTTCCAGCGCGCTTCGCGCATCACATCCCAACCGGCGTCATACCGGCCCTTGTATTTCGCGATATCCTCCGCCGGCGCTTGCAGGGGAAAATGCGGTGACGTGAACGCCAGGTAAAGAAAAAATGGCTGATCGCGATGGCCCTGCTCGTGTTCCTTCAGATATTTAATCGCATGATCGGCAATGGCCGTGGTGGTGTAATAGCCGTCCCCGGGTTTCACCGGCGGAAGGCGCACATCATCTTCCAGATGATTCTTGGGATAGAAATAGCGATCGGTATCGATCAGGCAATAAGAGCGATCGAACCCCGCCTTGAGCCGCGGCCCGTCGATATGCCATTTGCCGGAGTGATAGCAGCGATACCCCAGCGGCTGAAGCATTGCCGGCAGAAGCCTGGCCCACGCCGGTCGAACGCCGGATGTTCCGGTGGGAAAACTGACGCCGGGGATGGTATCGCGGCGCACCTGCTGGGCGTAATAGCCGGTAAGAAGTGCCGCCCGGCTCGACCAACATCGGGCGGTATTATAGAAGTTGGTGAAGCGAATGCCGGAATCGGCCAGCTTGTCGAGATTGGGCGTATGGATTTCGCTGCCATAGCAACCCGCATCAGAAAAGCCCATGTCATCGGCGAGGATGATGACGATGTTGGGCTTGGGGGCCGACGCAGCGCGGAGAGAGGTGGCGCTGGCGAAGACGAGGAAGAGTGCGGCCAGTGCGGTTTGGACGCCGACCCGGGATAAACTCGTGCTGATTCTCAAGCTGGTTTTCCCTCCGAATTGATGCAGCAAATCTCGTCCAACGCACGAATTGCCGCTTGCGATAGCGATATGCTCAAGTTGCGTGATTCGTCAGCCATTCCTTGCGCCTGTTCCGAAAGTGTTCTTCCACCTCGGCTATTGTGTAGGTTTTCCCGCCGGCCATGATATCGGCGGAGATCTGCTCCAGGGCGGAAATCTGATCGGCCGTGAAAATCGCGTCGAAGTTCTCAGAATCCCCGCCGAGCTGACTCAACACGAAATCTGAGATATAAGAATCCACATTTGTATAGCCGCGCGCCGCCGCCTGACGTTCTGCGGCTTGGAAGATTTGCTCACTGAGTTGAACCTGCGGCATTTTGTACTCCGGTAGATCGATAATACTCCGCAACTGCCATGCTGTCACGAAAAAACACACATCCGCCGCCTAAGCTACGCCTGCCAGCTCCTCCAACATTTCATCCGTTGATTGAGGATCCACTGTCCGGCACGCATTCGTCAAAATCTCCGCAATGTTCCGCAAGCTTTCCTGCCATATTTCCGGCGTCATATCCTTCGGCGTCAGTTGGCTGAATTCATCGCATAGCAGAATCATGCGAAGCAGGTGCTTGAAGAGGATTCCTTCCTGTTTCACCATATCGCGCGAGCGGACGAACTTGTCGAAATCGCCGCCGTGCTCCAGCAGGTCGCCGACGGCCCAGACCGGCGTGACGAACAATCCGCCGGCGTGGTCGATCGTGTTCTCAAAAAGCATCTTCATCTTCTGCGCCAGTGGCACCGGATATTTCCGCAGCTCCGGAAGAACATCGCTCTGGTCGGCCTGCGGATATAGATCATCCTGCGTCGCGAGGCCGGCCAGCAGAATCGCCGGATCGACAATTTCCACCGCCAACGGTCCCGGCGGCATCTGGTCGGGCCATGGCACGCGCACCGACTTGGCGACCGAGCCGGGCATTTCCAGCAGGCTTTCTAAAATCTGAATCGTTTCGTTGGCGTCGGCCTTGGCGAAATAGTCCATCAGGAATAAGCCATACAATGGATGCACGGCCTTGAAGACCATCAACTGCTTCAGCTTTTCGGTTGGCTTTGCTGTGATCACATCATATGCCTCGGGCAGAACCGGGGCGGCTTTGATGACGCCCGGCGCGCGGCTGGGCCGCCCGCCGCGCGCGGGCGGCGCGATGTCGTTGCCGAGCTTCAGTTGGCCCATTAACTGGCTGACGGTTTGAGGGTTTTCGGCTTCGGATTCGGAAGAGTCGTCCGAATCGTCGGCGAAATCAGCTTCGTCTGCGTCGGCCTTCGCAGGCTCGCTCGCAATGCTTCCGGCCGTTGGTTTCACCGCGTTTTGCCAGCTTGCCGGCGGCGGCGGATCGAGCACCACGATGCCCATCTGACTCAGCGTCACCAGCATTTTCGTAAGGCGCTTCTGCTCGGCTTCGACGGCGTTGAAATCCATCAACCGCTGGCGAATCACCTGCCGGATTGGCTCGACCGCCGGGTTGGCGTCGAGCAAAAATGCCAGCCAGCGCCACGTCAGCCGACCCCGGCTCGCCAATTTTGCCGGCGGCGCAATCTGCAATTTGGCGAATTGCTCGGCGTTCCAATAGGTGAACCCCGCCCGGCGCGTTGGCTTCTTCTTGGCAATCGCTTTCTTCGCCTTCATCAACCCCGGATCTTTCGTGTCTTCCGGAATCGAGTCATACTTCAACTTCCACTTCGCCAGCTTGACGTCATCCTCGTGCGCCAGCGCAAAGACGTGTCCTTCGGTATCAAATTGCGGCCGGCCCGCCCGGCCGAACATCTGCTGGGCCGAACCGGCATCGATGAGCTTTTTCTTATCGCGCGGTCCTTTCACCAGCGTTGTCAGGATGACCGACCGCGCCGGCAGATTAATTCCCGCCGCCAGCGTTTCCGTGCAAACGCAAATCGGCAGCAGCTTTTCCTGAAAAAGCATCTCAACCACCCGCCGATATCGTGGCAGCAGCCCGGCATGATGGATGCCGACGCCCCGCGCCAAAAATGGCCGCAGCCGATTTCCTGACCCGATGGAAAAATCGAACGCCTCCAGCCGATCCAGCAGCGCCTGGCGTTGTCCCTCGGCATAAAGATCCTTGCCGCGCAACACTTCCGCCGTGCTCCAGCAGATTTCGCGGTCGAAGCAAAAGACCAGGGCCGGCGTTCGCCGTTGGTCGTCTTCGCCGCGCGCGATGCGCTCGAGAAAATCCGGCAGGAGCTCATCGCCGATCCAATGAAAATGCAGCGGCACCCGCCGCTGCGTCCCTTCCACGAGCGTCACGCGTCGATCGAGGCTGCGCGCCATCCAGTTCACAAACCCGCCCGCATCCCCCACGGTTGCCGACAGCAGCATCACGCGAATGTGCTTCGGCAAAAGCGACAACGCCAACTCCCAGACGATTCCCCTCTGCGGCTCATTGAAATTGTGAAACTCATCCATCACCACCGTGGTGACATTGTCAAAAACAAATCCCTCCGGATGCAGCAGCCGATTGAGCAACACCTCCGCCACGACAACTTTGATCGGTGCATTGGGATTCACGGTGCGATGCCCCGTCACCAACCCCACCGTTTCCGGCGCATATCCCCATCGCCGGACCGTCTCCTGCAATTCGAGCAGCTTCTGGTCCGTCAGCGCGATCAGCGGCGTCGAATAATAAACGCTTTTGCCGGTGCGCAATCCCTCATACACCGCCCCCTCGGCCACGAGTGTTTTGCCGGTGCCGGTGGGAGCCGACAAAAGAATCCCCTGCTCACACGCCGCCCATGCATAGAGCGCCTCTTCCTGGATGGGATAAGGCGCGTAAGGCAGGCGTTCGAGGTATTCGAGAACAATTTCATCGCGCGAGAGCATGGGGAGAGTTTAGGGGAAATGTTGGAAAGAACGAGGAGGCGAACGATTTCCGCGCTGCGATCTGCCGGGTGGATCGGATCGTGCGAGAATTAAGCGCAATTGTCAGCGCGGGACGAAGTCGCGAAATCGCAAGCGACCTACTGGCGGCATTGCGCGATTCAGTTTCGCCGCAACGGCCGATTCGTCGCTTGCGATTTCGCGATTTGCTTCCATTTGATAGCCTGATACCAAATGAAGCCGGCGCGCGTAGTGAATGGTAGCGAGTTTACGAGTTCATGCGGTTGGATGCGTCAACTGTAATATCATTATCGCGCGGCTTACGAAGGGAAATGCCAATGACACGAAGTCTCCAAGCTCTCGCGTTGGGTTGGATGTTTTGCATCCTTGCCTCGACCGCCCGCGCGCAAACGACGCAACCCGCCGGGCCGCTGGGTCCGGGCGATTATTCGCGCTCGCTGATGATGGGCGACCAGCAACGCGAATACATCATTCATGTTCCCAAAACATACGATGCCAGGAAACCCACGCCGATCGTGCTGGCGATTCATGGGGCGGCGATGAACGGGGCGATGATGGTGCCGTTTTGCGGGATGAACAAAACGTCGGATGAAAATGGTTTCATCGTGGTTTATCCCAGCGGCACCGGCGTCGGCCCGTTTCTGACGTGGAACGCCGGGGCGTTTCCTGGCGGGCGGAATCGGCCGGATGATGTGGCGTTTATTGGGAAGTTGCTCGACGAGCTGCCGACGCTCGTGAATGTCGATACCAAGCGCGTCTATGCCTGCGGGATGAGCAATGGCGCGATGATGTGTTATCGGCTTGCCGCCGAGTTGTCGGATCGGATTGCCGCGATCGCGCCGGTGGCGGGGACGATCGCGATTGCCGAGAGCCATCCGAAGCGCGCGGTGCCGGTGTTGCATTTTCATGGAACCAAGGATCCGCTGGTTCCATTCGCCGGCGGAAGGCGGACGAGCCAGTTCAAATCAGTGAATGAATCGATCCAAACCTGGATGAAGCTCGACGGCTGCGATGAGAAGCCGGTGGAAGACGTGCTTTCCAAGGACGGCGATGACATGAAAGTCACGCGCAAGACATGGGCCGGCGGCAAAGACGGAGCCGAAGTCGAGCTTGTCATCATCGAAGGCGGCGGCCACACCTGGCCGGGTAAGCAACCGCCGGTCGGATTCCTTGGAAAATCGGCGATGAACATCTCGGCCGATGATCTGATCTGGGAATTCTTCAAGAAGCACCCGATGAAGTGATGTCACATCCGGAAATCTTTTGGAGGCGGGGATGCCGGGAAGCCAGCGGCGTTGGGTGTAACTCCTGATTGCGGCGACCGGTGGGGCAGACATTCATTCTTGTCTGCCTCCAGTCTGCAAGACTTCGGCGAGCTCAGTCGAGCCGTGCGGGGCATTCCTGTCCTGCCGAGCAGACTCGAATGGTTCGCGAGGGACAGGAATGTCCCTCACTCACCATTCGAAGCAGACACGAATGTCCGCTCCACCAGTGCGGAAAGCCGTTCACCTCCTACCAGAGCGTTTTTCAAGTAGAACGAGCGGGCAATCGTCATCCTGAGGTACTCCCAAGGATCTTGCTCGCCTTCGCCTACCGGCTAGATCCTTCGGAGTACCTCAGGATGACGGTGACCCGAACGCGCCACCAACCTGAGAAACGCTCTAAGCGCCACACCCGCAGCGTTTATCCGCGTGGCGCCTTCCGTGCAAAACCGCCGGTACGTGGCTATCATTCATTGTCCCTGTGTCCCCGGAATTCCGCCCCCGAAGTTGTATCTGGAGCTGGCATGAATCGTGAGAAATTGGCGTGGATGTTGAGCATTGTCATGGTGGCGTTCCTGGCGTTTCAGATGCCACGGACGCTTGCGCATCGCGATGATGATTATTCATTTGCCCGCACGCTTATCGACATTCATCGCCAGGTATCCACCAACTGGGTTGAGCAGCCCGATGAGCAGAAGCTCGAGCAGGGGGCCATCGACGGGATGCTGGGACAGCTCGATCCGTTTACCACCTATGTTCCCGCCGCCAACCAGGAACAGTTCGACAATATGCTCGAAGGCAGCTTCAAGGGCGTTGGCATTCAGCTCGATCAGACCGAAAAGGGGGACATTCAGGTTATCACGCCGATCGACAACAGCCCCGCGGCCAAGGCCGGGGTGTGGGCCGGGGATATTATTCAGAAGGTCAACGGCCAGGACATTAGAAATCTCAAGCTGGCCGATGTGATGAAGAAAGTGAAGGGACCCAATGGCACGCCGGTGACACTGACGGTGAAACATGATGACGGCACCGTGCAGGACCTGACGATGAACCGGGAAGACATCACGGTGCCGACCATCAAGGGCTATCGCCGGCTGGCCAACGCCAAGCCCGCCGATGACGAGCAGTGGGATTACTGGGTGAGCAACAATCCCAAGATCGGCTATGTGCGCATCACGCAGTTCACCGGCGACACCTTCACCAGCCTCAAGCGCGTGACGGATAAGCTGGTAGCCGAGAATATGCAGGGGATGATACTCGATCTGCGGTTTGATCCGGGCGGGCGGCTGGATCAGGCGAAGGATGTGGTGAATCTATTCGTCAGCAGCGGCGTGATCCTGAAAGTGAAGGGGCGCAACCGTCCCGAAGAAATCACCTACGCCAAAAAAGAAGCCAGCCTGTCGACAGTGTTCCCCATGGTCGTGCTGGTGAACGAGCACTCGGCCAGCGCCAGCGAAATCGTGGCGGGAAGCCTGAAGGACAATGCCCGCGCGCTGGTCGTCGGCTCGCGGTCATACGGCAAGGGCTCGGTGCAGGAGCTGATTCCGCTGGAAGGAAATGCCGGGGAATTGAAGCTGACGGTGGCGTATTACTATCTGCCGAGCGGGCGGCTGGTGCATAAGAAGCCGGGTTCGACCGATTGGGGCGTGGAGCCGCAGATTGTTGTGCCGATGGATTTGGAGCAGGAAAAACGGTTGATGCAGGAGCAGTTGGCGCTGGACGTTTTGCACGGCCCGGGCAATCACCCGGCCAAGGGGCCCGCCACCGCGCCATCGACGCAGCCGGTCGATCCGCAACTTGACGCCGCCATCAACGCGATCGACTTGGATATTCGTTCGGGAAAGAACGCGGCGGTTCCGCCGGTCCCAGCCACGCAGCCGGCACGGTGATTTATTGCGAAGAGGCGCAATTGCTTTTGGTCCGGGCGAAACGTAATGTAAATAAGTCCGGTAATTTCAAGTGCCTACAGAGGCGCTCCGACTGCTTGAGGATCAGCACATTTCTTTCCGACGGGCTACCGATGCGGAGGTGAAGGACGCACATGATCAGGTTCGAAATCCTGCTCCCGCTGTTTTATAACGACGATATGGATCACCGCCTCGCGGATTGAGGTGGTTTGAGGTTTTTCTTCCACACCACACCTACGCACGCGCCTCACCCCGCCCCAAAACCCGCCGGACCATTCGCATGAAATGACTCCGCCAGCGGAGGACCTTGATGCGGAGCTTGAGGTTTTGCAGGGAGACGTCGCCGGCGTCAAGCAGCAAGCCCTTGCGCGCCCAAGCCAGCGACTCGTCGTAGCGCCCCAGATGCTGGCACGCCAGCGACAGGTTGTAGATCGCCATCACATTCCCGCCGTCCAGGCGCAATGCCTCGCGGCAACTGGCGATGCCATCTTCATAACGATTGATCAGGAACTGGGCGACCGCCAGATTCTGCCAGGCACTGGCGTTGCGCGGTTGGATAACCACCAGTCGCTTCAGGCACGCCACCGATGCCCGATGCTGGCCGGCATCCCCCAGCAGATTCGCCAGATCCATCAATAGCGGCGGATCCTGCGGCCGAAGCAATACCTCCGCCCGCAAATGTTTCCTCGCCTGCGATAGCTCGCGGCGGCGGGCATACACCTCGCCAAGCCGCAAATGCGCGCCGGGATACGTCGGATCGAGCTGCAACACCCGCGCAAAACTCTCGGCGGCCTCGAGATCACGGCCATTGCGCGCCAGCCATTGGCCATGGCAGAAATAAGGTCCGGGCTCTTCGGGCGTCAGCTCGATCGCCTGGCGATACTTCTCGCCGGCTTCATCGTGGCGGCCCATTTCCGAAAGAAGATCGCCCAAATCGAGCAGCGTGTCGGTGTTACCCGGGTCCTGGCGAAGGCCCACCAGATAATGCTGGCGGGCGGCTTCCAGTTCGCCCTTGCCCCAGTACGCCTCGGCGATGCGAACCTGAACTTCGGGATAATTCTCGTCCAGGTCGAGCGTTTTCTGCCAGCAATAAATGGCTTTGTCATGCAGGCCGCGGTCGCGCAGGCTGCAGCCGATGTTGTGGTAGCAGTGCGGGCAGTGCTCTTTGTAGAGCCGGGCCATGTAGAACATTTCCTCGGCTTTTTCGTGATTGCCCAGGTCGCTGTAGGTGATGATGCGATGGCAATAGGACGGCTCGAAGGTCGAGTCGATGGTTTCCATCTGCTCGAAGGTGCGGAGCGCTTCCTTGTAATTGCCGATGCGGTGCAGATCGACGCCGAGGTGCTGCATGGCCTGCAGGTCGTTGGCGTCAATTTCGATGGCGTGACGGTAGGCTTCGATGGCCTCGTCGAAGCGCTCCATTTCGTCGAGGGTCAGCCCGATGTTAAAAAACCACCCGCCGTTGTAGGGATTGATGGAAATCGCCGCGCGCAGCTCGTCCAGCGCCTCAGACCATCGGCGTTGCTCGAAGAGTTCCTGAGCGCGTTCGACTTTTCGCTCGGCATCGTCCCAATCGTTCATGGCATTTTGGCAGGTTTGAACTTCCAGGGCGCAAGCGACAACCTCACTAATTTATCGACGATGGAGCCAGCTTGGCAAGAGGCGGATGAGGACAATCGGCAAGAATTATCGGACGTTGCAGGCAATGCGCACTCGGGATTTTGACGCGAAGGCGCGAGGAAAAACGAAGGTGACGAAGCGGCCATAAAGCGCGAATTGCTTCGTTTTCTTCGCCCTTTTCGTACCTTCGCGTCAACTCGATGCCGGTTCGGGGGTGAATCCAGTTCAGCCGGGTTAGCCCGCCGAATCTTCGTCGCCGCCGATGACTTTGGGCACCATGAAAAACGTCCCATCCGCCTGCGGGGCGTTTTGCAGCACTTTTTCCAACGGCAGGCTCGGCTCAACCACATCCTCGCGAAAGACATTATGCAGCGGCAGCGCATGCGCCATCGGCTCAACCCCAGCGGTGTTTACTTCGCTCAATTTGGCGATATACCCAAGGATCGATTCAAGCTGCCCGGTGAGGCGCTTGAGATGCTCCTCGTCCAGCGCCAATCGCGAAAGCATGGCCACATGGCGAACATCATCGAGCGAAAGCTTACGCGCCGAAGCGGCGGTTTCAGTGTCAAAAGCCATGACAATGCTTTTAACCGCGGCGACATGCCATGGCAACTTCACCAGCGCCATCAGGCGACGGGGATTCGGCCCACTTTTGCTGCCAAATCAATCAGTAGTTCTTCCACTGGTCCCAACTGGAATAGCCCGTGCCCAGGAAAACTTGGTTGTGGCTTGAAGGGCCCGTGGCGCTCCATTGCCAGCAGCCGTTTGCATAGGAATTCTGCACGTCCGGCTCGACGACGAACGCAATGCTGCCGTCGAGAGTTGCATAAAAACATCCGCCGTTGTGGATATGCGTCATCTGATCGACGTTGCAGTGATCGCCTTCCTGGTTGCCGCCATTGATTTGATAACCATCTTCCTGGCAGATCAAGGGCGTGGGATAACGGCCGATGGCCTTGCCACTGAGGTCGTATAAAGTGGACTGCTTGGGAACCGTTGCAAGGTTGGAGCCTGCAAAAATTGCAAAAAATCCGTAGTCGAAGTGCCCGTTCGATGCAAAATCAGTTCGATCGGCCGAGCTTCCCAGATCTGTGTCCATCGCGGGGCATCGGTAAACCTGGTACGTGTTGATATAGGGCCAGATCGTTCCGGTCTGTGGCGCCCCGGCAATGCCACTTTGGCTCAGCCAGTCGTACTGATAGGTCTGGTAGCCCGGACCGTCGTTATTGATACATCCAGGCAAACAATTGTCATGATCCACGGAAAAGGCGAGGAAAGCAGTCATGAGCTGATGAATATTGCTCTGGCACTGCGTGGCCATCGACATGCCCCGCACTTTCCCAACCGCAGGGATGAGCATTGACATGAGCACGACGATGATCGTCATCGTGACCATCAATTCGATAACCGTAAAACCACGCGCACGCCGCACCACGCAACGCATCATGATGAATCTCCGCTGAGCTACCGGCCGAGGCAGTGTTTAACTCATCGGCGAGACCGAAGTGAAAATGGCCAAGGCACAGAAATGTAATGCTAGCGATTCACAACTGCAACATCCATGCAAAATTGGAGAAGTGTCATGGTTTGCAGGCTCGAAAGAATTGTCCGTGGCAAGAGGGATATACCCGGATTGCCAACATTTTGCCGGTGCTTGCGGCCTCTTTATCTGCAAACAAGAAAGCCCACCGGAAGGACATTCCCGTGGGCTTTTAAATTCTGGAGAGTTTGACCGGGCCTATTTGCCAGCCGCGGCAGTCGCCTCTTCCGGCTTTTTCCAGGTTCGGCGGACGGGCTTGGTGATCAGGCCCATCTTGATGGCCTTGGTACTCACCTTGATGCGAACGATGCGGCCATTGACCACCGCGCGCACCTTCTGAATATTGGGCCGAAACTTGCGGGCGGTGATGCCGGTGATCTTGGTTCCCACGCCGCCCAGATACTTCGCCTTGCCGCGATGGGTGATCTGGTTGCCGAAGGTGGTGTGCTTTCCGGTAAAGTAACAAACGCGTGGCATTGGAGTTATCCTCGTTAGCTCGGTGTAAAGAGCCAAGCATTTTAGCGGGATGCGGGGGGAATGCAAGGGTCTGGCCGCTGTTTTTGGAGCGCCAATGGCGAGGGTTTAGGGTTCAGAGCCTTTTCACGGACTTTTCATTCACTGCTTTGGATACTAACATTCCCCACAATGACCACGCTGACAGAAATCCATGATGAGCGCCAGCACCTGGTCTTGACCGGCGTATCGTGGGCGTATTACGAGCAGACGCTGAAGGAGATCGGCAATCAGCCGATCCGCGTGGCATTTCTCGATGGGGTTATGGAACTCATGTCACCACTGCCGCAACACGAAGGGCCAAAAAAGGCAATTGCCAGCCTGGTGGTCCTGATGGCCGTCGAGCGGCAGATCCCGCTGAAATCGCTCGGATCGTCGACTTTCCGTCGCGAGCAAAAGGCCGCGGGAAGTGAGCCGGACGAGTGTTTTTATTTTAATGAGATCGATTCGGTGCGCGGGATGAAGCGATTTGACCCGGCGGTGCATCGCGCACCGGATCTTTGGGTTGAAGTCGACGTTCTCAATCCGTCGGTCCCGCGCGAGCCGATCTACGCACGGCTCGGCGTGCCGGAGGTTTGGCGTTATGAGCACAATCGCCTGACGGTTCGCCTTCTGACCGCTTCGGGCATCTACGCCGACTCCGCGACGAGCGCGGTGTTTCCATTCCTGCCTATGGCGGAGTTTGCCGCGTTCATTCCGAAGATGATTGACGGAGACGAACTCACAACGCTGACGGAATTCCGCCAATGGGTTGGCGGGTTGCTGGCGTAAATCGGCGACCTGTCGCCAATATCACCGGAGACGCCGATGAAACGGATTAAACCCTATTGGGAGATGACTACTGCCGAGCTACGGCGGGCGACGCGGAAATTCGACACCCCGGACTATCAACCCGTCGCCCTTCCGCAGACTCCCGAGGATGTCGCCCAGCAACGTCGCGCGAAGAATAAGAGGGGTGGGCCTGGGGGGCAAACCATTTCACTGACTGTCGAAAAAAGCCTGCTGGCCCGCTCGGACGCCTATGCAAAGCAACTTGGAATCAGCCGCGCCGAACTGATCCAGCGCGGGCTAAATGCAGTTTTGCCGGCGCGCGGGCGCAAGCATGCGGGATGATGCCGGGTCGTATCGGCCGGGATTGAGCTTTCGACACCTCTAATTGGAATAACGACCGTCGCGGTCGCGCCGCCGCCGCTTCGATCGCACAATGGCCCACAAGATCAGCAGCACCGGCACCGGGAGAATCGCCGCGACAATTTCCAACTTCCCCAAACGCGGCGAAGGTTTGGATGTTGCCACGATCGGATTTGGGAGTTGCGCTACTAAATCAATGGAGGGAGTCTCCGCTGCCGCCTGAGGCGCGGGAGTCTCCGGTGTTGGCTGAGGCAGGATTTCGTCAACGTCGTCGCGCTGCATCGATTCCGCCGGACGGGTTGCCGGTGGCGGCTGCGGCAACATCGCCTCGGAACTGTGGCCATCGCTTACGACGGTTGAGCCATTCATCAATCGGTAGTGAAGCCGGTATCGGCCGGGCTTGAAATCGGGCGGCAGCGGCAATGTTTCCTGCCCGTATTGGATGCCGTAACTCATGCCATGGTGGGCGGCGTTAAAGCCGCTGGGGATGATATACGTCGCCCCGCCAGGCAACTCTTCCAGAACCAGAACGACTGCGTTGAATGACGCTTTCCCTGCCGTCTCGCGAAACTCATGATCGACTGTGATTGAGGGACCGGTAATTTTCCTGGTATCCGGCCAGGTTATGTTTTCATCCAGCACCCCCGGCTTGGCGAGCGTCGTGTACCCAACGCACGGCGGCTGAAGCTGTAAATACGCGTTATCGCCCAAGTCGTATACAACATTTTCGATCAGGAATCGGACCTCTTCCGGCAATCCCTTTTTGGCATAGAGGTCGATCAATTCCTTCGCCGTGTCGTCCGCGTCCTTTTCCATCTCGATATCAATACTGAAGTTACGCCAGCCCCCGCGCCAGCCATAAAACTGCCGATTGAGAAGTGTTAAGAGTTCAATTGCCGTGTCGTCGTCTCCTGCCGCGACGAGATTCGCAATGGCTTGAGCGATACGGGTGGCATAGCCGCCGTTTCGCGGCGTAATGGCTTGACCCTGCGGGACCTCAGTGCCGCTGTGTGCGACGCCATTATACCAAAGGCCGGTAGCGTCGATCAGGGCCACCACCGATTTGCGGTGGGCATTGGTCAGCGTTCGATCGGTTACGCGCGTCAACAGATAATCCCTGCCGCCTGGCGTCGCAAACGCCGGGGCATAGTCTCCGACATGGTTCGGGTTTACGCCGACCGCCTCGATCATGGCGGAAAGATTCCCAGTTTCCGCCAGTCGCCTCGCGGCGGTGTCCGCAACCGAATCGCTGGTAAGCCAAACCGAATAATCGAACATATTCCGCGGTTGAGGGACATATCTCTGCTGAAGAAGCGATATCAGCCAGGGAATGTCGTCAGCGCCGGGCGAGCGGTCCAGACGCGCGTGCCAATCGGCGGCACGGGCCGTGCTTTCATGGAGATGTTTCCGAAATAATGACAGCAGCTCAGGTTTTGGGAATGCGTGATATCGAGTCGATATTTCGGCGATCAGCGGATACGACCTTTCATGAGGACTGTGGGAGAATCTTGGCATCCGCGCGGAAAAGCCATAGACCACGCCGCCGGAAACCAACCGGGCGGGAATCCCACCATCTCCCCAAAGGGAAGCGATTGGGGTAAAGGATTGATCATTGTCCGGCATTCCCTCTTTTGGAGTCTTTACCAAAAACAAGATCAAGTCGTCTTTGGGACCCAGCGGCACGGCACTCGAATTCGAGCGCTTTTGGTAGTCGTTCAACCCAACGACTGTAATGGTGTCACCAACCTTGGCGGACCCGCGGTAGACCGCGGCAATGACGACCTCGCCACTTGCCTGCGTCGGATTGCTTCGCCGCTCAACAATCCGTCCCTCAACAAGCGGGCGCGCTTCGATCACCAGATCCGATTGATATACGCTGGAATCGAGCAGGATTGTCGCTTCGGGAACCTCGCCTGCCCATGCCCCACTGGAAAGCAAAATCGTAATGCAGATGGTGGAGGGGACCGCCAATGCCTTGGAAATGAAATGACGCAACGGCATGGTGGCCTCCCAATACGATCATTATATCGATCATGTCAGATGTCGAAACAGATCAGCATCCAATATTTCGCGAGCTTCTTCGCGATCAAGGCAATCATGATCGTTCGCGGCGATGAATTTCAACCATTCGGCAACGGCCTCAATTTGTTGTGCCGTAAGACCAGAAATTCGTTTAGTCCGCCCGATTTTCTCTCGCTCCTCGACTGCCCATTTAAGTTCGCAAAGTGTTGATCCCAGCAATTCTCCTGCAAGTCCATGGTCATCCGACACGGCGGCACGCAAGCCTTCGAGCAAATATCGGGGCAAAAAATAGACCAGGTCGGTTGGAGCCAGACCACTGATCCAGTCAGAACATATCGAAATCTTCTCGTAGGGGAGATCCTCCCAGGAATGTCCTCGAAACAGGTCCCAAATTTCCAGGCCGTCGGCACCATTTTTTTTCGTATTTTCAAGTGTGGGACGAGGCTCGACTGCAAACGCCGAACGAATGAGGCGCTGGAGATTGCCCTCATCCAAAGAATCTTTGCAGGTATTGTCATCTGAGATCGCCATGTTCGTACAGATCATCAAGCAGCCGGTGCGATTTGAAACCATGCGCCTCATTGATCTCCTCCGACCACCATGAACGTCCCTCCCGTGGCCTCGGCGAATGCCTTGACCTTGCGGATGCATGGTGAACCCCGTGGAAAGAAGGGACGAAACCCTAACGCCGAAACAAGGTCAAAAGTCTATCCCGTGCGTCTGGCGGCGGCAACCATGCGCGTCCATCGTGATGAGTATTTGTATGCGATCGGCCGGCCGGGATAGGAACAGGTGTTTGCTCAATTGAGGCATGTTCGAGCCATAGCGAATCCTGTCCCCTTTAATTTACCCCGCCGCCACGTGGGCGCAGCATCTCCCGCCTTCGTTAACCCCGGCTCGCCGGGAGGGCGGCGCGCACCATTGCGCAACATTTTTGCGGTTCTCCCGCACTTTCCGTGGGCATTTTTTTGCGCGCATGCGAGTGACCCGGAAGCGAAGTTTATTTTGTGAGTGGCGCGCGGATGAATTGTCGCCGAGGATTAATCCTGTCGGGTCTTGACAAAAATATTTCGTTGTCG
>DASRRM010000270.1:0-9102 GCA_035695715.1 Tepidisphaeraceae bacterium | reverse complement strand
TCAGGCGGCTGAAATTCTTGTGGTTGTCCAAACCTGCTTGCGTTATCCTCGACTCTGTTCTCATGGCTGTCTCCTTGTTAAAGGTTCACTACAGGACATTGTAATGTCCGGCAGGGGGACAGCCTTTCATGTGATTACATGGAGAAACCGATTGCCGAAAAAAGAAGGCCGCACCCGGCTTGGGAGTACCGCGACCTCTGGACCCATCAGCCAATCCGACTTGAGCAAATCAAAACCCCATTCAAAGCGTGCTGGCGATGGCGTCGCGGGCAGTTTGGTATTGCTTGCGAAGGACCGAGGAAAGACGCGGGTTGATTTCCAGGCCGCGCTGAATTTGCGCGAGCAAATCCCTGGCCTGGTCGCGGGTAGCCGAGTCGTGTGCCAGGAGATCGGCCAGACCGATCATCGCCTCCAGGCTTGCCGGGTCTTTTGCAAGGGCGGTGCGGAAGGTTTGGGCGGCGGCTTGCCGGTCGCCACGCCGAGCTTCGATGCGCGCAAGCGTGTCGTAAAACCCGGCTTCGGCGGGGCGGCCGGTGGTGGCGGCCTGGGCAAGCTTCTGGGCCTCGGCGAGATTTTCTCCATCCCCTTCAAGCCATAGCGTATAGGCCAGATCGTTCATCGTCTCGAACGACTCGCCGTCCAGTTTCAGCGCCTGGCGGTCGGCCTTTTCGGCGGCGGGATAGTCGCCGCGCGCCGTGGCAATCTGTCCCAACAGCCGAAAGACCGGAAACAGATTCTCGCTCCCGGCCAGAAGCGGTTTGACGGTCTGCTCGGCCTTGTCCAGTGCGGCAGGGGCGTCGAACTGCTGGCTCACCGCATACCACGCGTTGGCCAGGTCAACCTGTTCCTTCTGCGAGTCGGCAGGAATGGACGGCGCAACCTGGGCGATCCAATCCGACGCCGCTGACGCATCCTTCTGCGAACCGGCCAGCCCGAGCCAAACGCTTCGCCAATGCGGCGCATCGGCAATCAGCGGCTTAAGCAGGTCCGCCGCGTCGCGGCTGCGATCAACCATGACCAGCGCCTTGGCGTAGAGCTCGGTCGCCAGGGGATTTTGCAGCGCGGTAGCCGACGAAACATGGGGCGCAAGCACGCGCTGTGCGCCGGCGGGATCGCGTTTGGGCTGGCGGAGATAAATATCGGCCAGTGCCAGGTCCGGACCCAGGGTATGTCCCATCGAATGCTCGCGCCACAGCAGGGCGGCCTGCTCGGCTTTGGGCCATGCGCCCATGAGAACGTAAATCTTGGTCAACAGGTTCTGCGGCGCGGGGCTGTTGGGATTGGCGTTGGCCATGCGCTGCGCCAGCGCCAGCGCCGCCGGCGCTTCGCCCGCCAGAAGATACGCCCGGACGGCCTGCGATTGCAGGGGGATATTATCGACATGGTGGTCGGCGACGGCGCGGACGCGGTCGGCGGTTTCAGCCGGCGAAAGCCGCCCGGCATGCGCTGCGGCAATCACCCCCAGCATTTCCGTTGCCGGACCGTCCAGCGGATCGCGGCTCAGCGATTCGATCAGCGGCTGAACATCCAGCGAATCGCCCAGCGACGCCAGTGCGCGCGCCGCGGTACGCAGTGCCTGCAATGGCTTGTTGCCGGGAACGGCTTTGAGGCCGTTGTCAGTCGCGGCGACGGCGTCGCTGAAGCGCGCGTGCCGCATGTGAAATCCCGCCAGTCCGCACCACGCGGCCACCGATTGCGGGGCGGCGGCAATCGCCGCCTGATAATCTTTGAATGCCTCGTCCACCCCCACCCATTGCTCTGCGAATTGGGCGCGATTGAGTTCCAGTTGGCCCGGGGGAAGCTTCAGGTCGGCCATCTTGGCGAGGAACTTTTCGGCATTGGGCATGTCGCGGCGGTCGGCCAGGAATTCCGCCGCCTCCAGGCAATATCCCGCCTGCGGGATCGGCTTATCCAGCAATCCCAGATACAGCTTGGCCGCCTGATCGTCATGCCCCACCGCGCGATAGCGCTCGGCGAGAAGCAGGTCGTGGCGAACCGGGTCGGCGGCGGGGTCCTTGTCATCGGTCAGCACGGCCAGCGCCCGCTCGTTGGCGCCCTGCTGCACATAAACGTGAACCAGCCAGTCGCGAACCTCATCCGACAATCGCGGCCGGTTCGCCAGCTTGTCGAGATACATCATCGCATCATGCGAACGGTTATTGGCGATCAGCAACTCCACCAGCGTCCGCGTGATGGTTGGATCGCCGGGGCTGGCGTCGGCGGCGGCGGTCAACTCCGCGATGGCGCCGGGAACGTTCGCCACCTTTTCCATCGCGATTGCCAGCAGGCGGTGAGGCTCGGCTAATCCGGGTGCGGCGCGGGTGACCTGCGTGAGGATATTGACGGCTTCGGCCTTGTCGCGCTCGGAGATATCGCCGGACAAAAGCCAGCGTCCGCGCTCGATGCGCCAAAGCAGGGCCTGTTCGCCGGTGAGGGCTTTGAGGCGGTCGATGGTGCGTGCCCAGAAATCACGGTCTTTAAGGCGCGATTGGGCGTGCAAAATCGTCTGTTGGAGTTGCAAATCGCTGGGAAATTCATCCCCCAGGGCGATCCAGTCCTTCAGGGCATTCGCCGAGCCGGACATCTCGTCGAAGTCGGCCTGCACGATCCGCCAGGGCAGTTCGGTTTCGTGTCCACGGCTGGCGTCGCGAAGGACGTCGGCGGCCTTTGCTTCCTTGCCGGCGCGAAGGAGCATTTTTGCCTGGGTGTAGGCGATTTCCGGCGTCAACCCGTGGGCCTTGCGGGCAAATTCCAGCACCTGCGCCCCAACGTTCAGTTGCTCGCTTTCGGCCACTTCGGCCAGATTGGTCAAAATCGCCGGGGGCAGCGGGGGATTGGCATCCAGCGCCGACTTGATGACTGCGGCGGCCTGGTCGCTTCGGCCCGAGCGGGCCAGGCTTGTCACATAAATCCACAGCGTCTTGGGGTCGTGCCAGGTCTTTTGGATCAGCTCCAGCCGCGGAAGCATATTGCTGTAATCACCCGCCAGCCCGGTCTCGGCGGCCAGGGCGAAGTCGGCCTGCGCCAGCGTGGTTTCGGTTTCATAATGACCCGGCGCGCGCTTCCATGCCTCGCGGGCGGTATTGACCGCGTCTCCATTGCGGCCGCTGACGATCAGCGCCTGGGCGGCAATCACGTACGGCATCGCCCAGCTTCGCGATAAGCGAAATGCCATGTTGCACTGCGGAATGGCCAGTTCGCCTTCACCGGCCTGCAGATAAACCTCGGCAAGCATCAGCCGAATCACCGGGTTCTGCGGATCGCGAATGACCGCTTCCTGAAGTTTTACAAGGCGATCGCTGGTGCTGAGCGGCGGGCTGCCGTGATTGGCGGCCAGCGCCTCTGCCCAGGCCATCGACGATGCATCGGTGCGGTGCGACAAGGCGGTGACAAGGGCCGTCGCTTCGGCCTTCTTATTTTGCGCATATGCCGCCAGGGCGCGATACCCCACCAGCATCCCGTCGGCCGAAGGCGAGGCAGGATCCTGGTTTTTCAGGCGCTTTTCCAGCTCGGCGAGCTTTCCATCCTGCCACAGACGTTGCGCCAACAGCCGCTGTACCAGCGGATCGGGAATGGTGTCGGCGGCGCGCTTCAGGAACACCGCCGCGTCGGAAAACAGCCCGGCGCTGTCGAGTGATGAAACCATCGCCAGCGCAAATTGAGCATCGGGAGGCGTTCGGCTGGCGGCGGTTTGCAGCCACTTGATTTGTTCCTTGTCCTGCTTGGCCGTGCGGTATGCATCGGCCAGCAACACCTCAAAACGCGGATCGCCATCGTGCTGCTCGTGCAGCGCCGTCGCATGCGCGATGATCTGCTGCGGGGTGGCGTTGGTCTGGCCCATCAGGTCGATCGTCTCGAGCTGCGCGTTGAGATTCTCCGGCTCGATCTCATTGAGCTTTTGGCAGACTTTCAGGGCGTCTTCGGGGTGATGCTCGCCGACCAGCGCCCAGACCTTCTGCCAAAGCGCCTCGCCATCGCGCGGAGCCTTGGCCAGCATCTCGTCGGCAAGGTGCTCCGCTTCGACATTGCAGCTTGTTTGCACGTAAAGCTTGAGTAATTCGTGCTGGGCGGGCGGATCGCCCGGCTTCATGTCAAGATATTGCTTGAACGCATTACTGGCCTCAAAAAACTGCTTGTCGCCCGGCATGGGCACTTTCATCCGCGAGACGGCAAAGGCAAACTGGGCCTCGGGATCGGGCTTATCCGGATCGAGGTATTGTTGGAGCAAGCCGACCGATTTCTCAAAATCCCCCGCGTGGTAGGCTGACATGGCCGCGGTGCGAAGGCCGCGCCGGGCGACGGTGCTGCGGTGTCGGCTGATGGCGTAAACGATCGACAACAACCCCATCGCCACCCCGGCGATTGCGAACAGAATCAGCAGCCGACGTTTCGTTTTTGGACGAATATGCATGAGATCAAACCGATAAGGACATCAAATTGCCGGTTTCAGGCATCAGCTTTTCGGACGTTTGCAAACCGGCCTTCGCCAGGGCCGACCGGACGACAGGTCCGATTATGCGATGGCGAGTATAACTTACATCGGTAATCCATGCCGAGTCACTCGCGGTCTGATGGATAACTTTTGCACACCGCGGTTAGGGTTTGGCAAGTGAAGTCGATTTCTGAACATTTCCACCCCTTTTTGCGGGCCGTCCATCGGCGAATGGTGGTGGTGCGCATTGCCGAAAGCAGCGCCGTCGCAGTTCTGCTCGCTTCGGTGGCCGCCAGCGTATTGCTGGGCCTGTCGCTGTGGCGCGGCCGGGCGGTCGGGGTGAATATTGAAATATTAATGGCGGCGGGGCTTATTTGCGGACTGGCATGGGGCATTTTTCGCCGGCCAAGAATTTTTGCCGCCGCCCTGGAGACCGATCGGCAACTGAATTTGTCGGAACTGCTTTCCACTGCATGGCTTGCCCAGCGCACGCCATTTCAGGACGCCCATTCGTGGGCCGCTTTGATCGTCAGCCAGGCCGAGGCCCGATGTTCGGCGCTTTCCCGATCGTCGGTGGTGTTGCGGCGGCTGGGCGGTCGAATGTGGGGGGCGACGGCATTGGCGCTGGGGTTGGTCATTGCCCTGCGGATTTTGGCGCCAGCGCCGCAAGCGCCGCTGGAAAAAGCCGGGCCTGACGCGCACGCGGTGGCGTTTGGATCGCCCGGCGCGATGGGCCAGGCACAGGCCGGCGTTTTTCTGCCGCCCGACAATCGCCCGGTGATCCTTGACGATCCGCAGGACCTCAATCACAGCAGTTTTGGCGAAAACCCCGCGACGCCGCCAACAAAGCCCGGCGGCGACAAATCCGCCGACCACGCCCACGCCAATTCGCATCATGATGGAAATTCATCCACCGACGCCGGGGCGGGGGCTGGCGCTGCCCGCACCGATTCACATGGTCCATCTGCCAATCCCACGGTTGCCCGCAGTCAAACCGATTCGCCGTCGGCCATTCCCGGCAAAACCGTTGCAAACTCGTCGGGCACCGGCGTTTCATCCAACCAAACCAAGCCAGGGAACACCTCCGCCGCCGGCACGACATCGGCCGCCGCAAGCCCAACGGCGCCTCCCGCCCCCTGGACCGGCGGCGACTGGCCCGCGGACATTCGCCGCGCGAATGCAGCCTTGAACAGCGGCCAGGTCCCGGCGGGTTACCGCGACTTGGTACGTGGGTATTTCGCGGAATGACGATCCTTAGAGCGTTTTTCAGCTTGATCGAGCGGACAGTCGTCATCCTGAGGTACTCCGAAGGATCTGGCTCGCCCGCGCGTACCGGCAAGATCCTTCGGAGTACCTCAGGATGACGGTCGCGCGCATGCGCCACCAACCTGAGAAACGCTATAAAAGATATGTTTCCGTGACTCTGCAGTCACTTTTTGTTGGTCATTCGGATTTTTTCATTTGCTGCGACCATTCACGCCAGGCCGCATTGACGGCGGGGTCGCGCGCAGTCATGCAATGCTCGGGAGAAAAGCCCAGCGTCTGCCCGGTTAGCCGGTGAAGTGCCACAGCCGCATCGCGCCGCAGGTGTCCGTCTTGATCGTCCAATAGCGCGATCAGATCCCAAATGCGGTCCGCCGACGCCAGGTCGGCCAGCAATCCGGCGGCGGTTTGCCGGGAGGCGGCGTGGGGATGATTGCGGATCCACAGCGCCAGCGCCGCACACCACGCCGACCCATGGGCGCGCACAAGCGCTTCGGCCGTGCCGGGGAAATCCGAGATTTTCCGGTCGGTGGCGATTTGCTTGAGAAGCTGGTCGAGGCGGGCGGTCAGGTCCGGGTCATCGGCGGGCTTTTGCAGCAGTAGATCGTCCTGCCATTGTGCCGTCAGTAGCGGATCGGGGATCGGCGTGCATGCGAAAACCGCCGGCGACCACGGCGCGCGAAGCACCTGCCCGGCATGGACGACCGCGCGCGATTCGCCGGCCGCCACCTGCGCCGAACCGCTTTGCACGCACACATTGGCCGAGTCGCGCGTGCATTGCAGATCAAGCCGGGTGCGCGGCGAATCGGGCGCGGGGCCGGCGGTGATGTTTGTCGTGCCGACGGTGAGAAGCAGCGGGGCGGCATCGTGCGCCAGCGCCGAACACACCTGGCCGCTCTTGACGCGAATGGCGCGGTCGGCGGTGAAGCGGGCTTCGGTGCCGGCGTCGAGCCTCACGCACGAGCCATCCGAGAATTGCAATTCACATTTCGACCCCGGCGTGGTTCGCACCGAAGCGCCGACGGCGACGGCATCGTGCATTCCCATTTCACGCCAATCGTGCTGGTCGGCGGGACAGGTGAACACGTTGCCGGTGGCGAGCGTCAGGTGCGCAATAGGCTGAAGGGCGGCTGTCGCTGGATATCCGGGATGAAGCGAAAGCCGGGATTTGTGTCGGGAATTGACCATGAGAATCGCGGCGATGAATCCGATTGCCGCCGCCGCGGCCAGGCTGGAAAGACGGCCGATGCGAGGGTTTCGCAATCCATGAAAGCGGGCCGTTCCCGACCGCGACCCGGGAGGGTGACTGTGCGTTGAGTAAGACACGGGCGTCGTTTCTTGACTGGGGCCGGGTGAGCATCGTGCCCAATCCAACCGCCGAGCAGACGAAGGAAATTCCGCCGGTGGTCGGGGTGACTCATTACGGCTACGCCCGCGACACGGATTCGGCTTTGGCGCAGGTGACTGACGCCGATGGCAAGCAGCATACCGAAAAGTTTCTCTTCTATCGCGGCCTGGGCAACTTTTCGCTGCCCGTGACGTTGACGGCGCAGGGCCACGATCGTTTCGAATTGCACAACACCAGCTCATCGCCAATTCCCACGGCGTTTCTCATCCAGATCGATGGAAAAGATCCCTCCTCCGCCCGCCTGGCGAAATTCGAGCACGTGACGGCGAATCTGCCCATGACGCTACCACCCGGCAAAGTTTCGCAAAACCACCTCGCGACGATGCTGCGAGAATCGCTCGTCGCCAGCGGCCTCTATGAAAAAGAAGCCAGCGCCATGGTGAAAACCTGGAAAGACACCTGGCTTGCCGAGCCGGGCACGCGGCTGCTGTACATCGTCCCGCGTCCGGTTGTTGATTCGATGTTGCCCTTGCAGATCACGCCAACTCCGGCCGACACGGCCCGGGTGCTGGTGGGGCGCATTGACATCCTCACGCCCGAAAACGAAAGCCGGCTCCAGGCGATGGTGGCCGCCGCCTCGCTAACCACGGATTTGCCGGCGGATGATGCGCGATTCCTGACGGAACTGGGCCGGTTTTACGACCCGGCTATCGAGCGCGCCGAAAAACTCCTGGGAGACGCCAAGTCCAAGCAGAGCGAATTGCTCTGGACACAATGGCGGCGGGCGGCGGCGGGGAAAAAATAGGGGACATGAAGTTGGAGAATAGAACAAGGGGCTCAGTACGGACTGCCCGGCCCCTTTTTCTCTTTCTCTGATGCTGCCTCTGGTACCCACGGCCTAATATCAGAACCGGTGTCTTGGCGTTCATTCATTCTGGATCGCAAGCGCGCGTAATCAGATTTTCCGCACCACGCGCATCGGGTCGGGCTTGGCGGCTTGTTGAAACGCCATTTCCCTCGCCCGGCATCCCCGGCAGGCCCAGCATGGTTCGCCGGATTCCTCTACGCAGCTCCATGTCCGCTCCAGCGGCGCTGACACCTGGAAGCCCAGGTCGATCACCTGCCATTCCTCCAATTCCAGCAGCGGCATAATCAAGTCCGTGTCCGGCAGGCTGCACGGAATCTGCAACATCTCGTTCCAGATCTGCCCGTATTCGGTTGCCTGTGCCAACTCGTCGCCGTGCGGCCCAACCCGCAGGCCGAGGTAAATGGCCGATGCCTGATAATGGGCGGCAAAGCGCGTGGCGACGGCAATCAGCGGGAGCAACGTAAGCAATTGCGGCGCGAGCGTGGTGTGATGGCGCGGGTCGCCCGCAGCCTCGGCGGTGTGCGATGCGGTGCCGAAGACCGTCAGCCAATGCATGTTGACCGAGTGCTCGCGGTATGGCTTGAAGTGCGCCACCTGCTGGTCGTACGCCGCCCGCGCGCGAGAGCCGGGGGTGGGCGAAGTCTCGACATGCAGCAAAATCGGGCGATATTTCTGAGCCGCGATGGCGGCGGTGACGCCGGAGTTCACGCTGCCGTTGTTGAGGATGATTGCTAGGTCTTTAGCCATTTGGGTTGTGATGAGTAGGCAGTATACGCACGAAGGTCCGTTGCCCCAACCCGCCGGTTCTGAGCTGAGGCGCTCCTCCGCGTGGTCCTCGCTACGCTCGGTCACATGCAAAACGGGTCGAAGCGGAACGTTCGAGGAGGAACTAACATAGATGAACAGGATGGACAGGATGAATCAAATCATTGTTGTTTTTCTTTATCCTGTCCATCCTGTACATCCATGTTAAATTCGCTGTTGCACTACTCTTCGCCTCTGGAAATCTTGTTCTACTATAAAAGCAAGAAATCGGTGCATATCTTTGAAGGCTCTTCAGGAAACCGAGTGGGCGATTTTCACCTTGAAAGCTTCTTCTTCCCCGCATTTTAAGCTCTTTTCTCTCTTTTCACGAGCCTTGGAATGTGGCATGAATAGTCGATGCACAATTTTCGGCGACTCCAGCGGCTC
>DASRRM010000269.1:0-14883 GCA_035695715.1 Tepidisphaeraceae bacterium | reverse complement strand
CCAGCCCGGCGAAGCTCCTCGCGGCTTTTCGCAGCGGCCGGGGGACAAGCTTTTGAATCATCCGCAGGTATCGATCGCTGTTCAACGCCATGGCGCGCACCACGTCATGGCTGATGTTTTCGTGGCTGATGAATTCCAGGTCGCTGGCCTGCACCTGCCGATGCAGCACGGCATGATCGGGTTCGGCCTGGCGAAAGTCCGCGAAGAAAAAGTATCCGCCGGGGCGTAGCACGCGCCCCACTTCGGTGAAAAAATGGGACAAGTCCGCATAACAGTGCGACGCCTCCACGTTCACCACCGCGTCGAAGGTGTCGCGCGCGAATTTCAGGGACATGGCGTTACCGCAGGAGAACGTCAGGCCGGCCACCTTGTGCCGCTGCTTGCACAGGCGGATCGCATGCGGGTTGCGGTCGATCCCATGAACCGAGCCTGGTTTTAAATATCGCGCCAGGTATGAAGCGCCCCCGCCGTGGCCGCAGCTCACTTCGAGAATTCTGCTGCCGCCGAGGTCGATGCCGCCGGTCACATGATCGTAAAGCTGAATGCAGGCGCGGTCGGCTTCATCGCGATCCTCCAGATGAAGCAGGGCGGCCGATGGATCGCCGGCATAGCCATAATTCAGAAAGGAGATTGGCTCATGCCGAAGCGAAAGGCGGGTAAGAACCGGATACCACAGCCTTGCCAGTTGCTGCCACAACCGTACGACGATTCGGTCTGCAAAACGCGGTTGTTGATCGATCGAACTCGCCTGCGTCACGTCACATCCTTTCGCCCTCGGGGAAGAGTATAGCGCGAGAACAGCGAAAAGCTTGACGATGCCTGACCATGAACGAAGATTTATTCGAACCCGCCGAGCGGCCCGGCGCCCTGGCCGGGCGCGTCGCGGCCGCCGTGGATAGGTACCATGCCTGCGTGATCGCACCCGTTACGGCCGTGGCGTCGACCCCTGAGCGCTTCGTTGCGGCACATCCAGCTCGATTTGCAATTGCTCCACGCGGTTGACGTCGGCGATTGCCGCCGCAAGCTCGGCGAGGCGCTTTTGGAGGTATTGCAGGCGGGCCGATTGTTCGAGCGATGTGACGGAAAGCTCCAGCAGTTGCCGGTTCCAACTGTCCAACGCTTCCGATGAGGCGCTGCTGACCGACTTTTGTCTCTCCTTGGCCAGTTCGGCCCGGGCGGTGGCGAGGTTTGCCTCGGCGGCGCTCAAATCCGCAGCCGACGCTGCGCCGCTGGCGTACAATTGCTTCATTTGCTGCGATGCGGTCTGGCGAACGTCCACGACCTTCTGAAGCTCGACGGCAACATCATCGGTTGCGACGCGGTCCGTCAAGCGCTTGCTCAACTTCGCGATTGCGTCCTCCAAACCCGCCCGTCGTCCCTCGGCCCCGGCCCGATCCAACTCCAGTTGCTCGCGCTGCTCCTGCAGCGTTGCAATGAGCCGGCGAACAGCCTGCGGCGTCACATCCACCAACTCTGTCTCCTTACGAATCTTCTGTTCCAAATTCTCAATGGCATCGCGAATTTCTGCGTGCCTGGCATTAGCGGCTTTCATTTCCGCTTCAGCCGCAATGGCTTCAGCGCGTGCTTTTTCGGGCGATGAGCCGTCGGCAAATGCAGCGATGCACGTGGCAAACAGCACGAGAACGACCGATATTTTCATGATAAGTTTTGGCATGTTGGAATCCTCTTCGGGTTGGAAATTGAGCGGACGTAAGATGCTCAAACTGAGCGGTTTTCTAAAATGCCGGTCGTGACACGCGTGACACGGCCGTCTCGGCCGTGCTGGCGATGACACAGCGCGAACAATCGTCGTTGGTGGTGCTTCTTGAACTCATTGAATCGCCAGCACGGGCGGGACGCCCGTGTCACGTCAAAGCACAAAAATTCTCCATAAATGCTCGTCCGTTTCACCGCAGCGCGTTAAAACCGCTCAGTTTGAGTAAGATGGCTTGCGGCGATTCGCCCGGCTGAGGTGTCGGGAAAAAGCCGGGCCACTTGGGAATAAATCTCCCTCGCGTGGTCGTGATTCACCGGCTCGGCCGCGGTGTGGTCGGCCCAGTGAAGAAGCGTCAATGCCGCCCGCTCGCGCTGCTCGTCGACGCGCTGCAGCACGTCGTCATTGGGCGCGAACTCCGCGGCATCAATCTGCTGAACTGCGTGCGGCGGATGAAGCCGATATTCCTCCGCCGAGCGATGATGCCGATCCGCATCGGCGTCCAGCGAGGCCAGTTCAGCGCGGATTTCGGCTACTCGTTCGGACGACAAGCCGGACGAGGCAATCTTCACAGGCCCTTTGCGCAGAATCGTGGAAATGGCCACACCCCCGGCGGCAAGGCCGATCAGCATCACCATCGCCGCGCGGCGCAAGTTTATGCGCCGGCTGGCGAGCAGGACGCGCGCGGTCAGCCCCGCGGCAACGGCAGGCGGCGGGCAGGCGTCGTCGGCCTGGAGCAACAATTCGCGAAGTCGATCGATTTCCATGGCATCATCCCATCTCAAATGAACTGAGCGAGGATCGCAGTTTTTCCCGCGCGCGATAAAGCCGAACTTCCACCGCCGCCGGCGACGCCCCGACAAGCCGGCTGATTTCGTCGATCGATTTGTGCTCGAGGTAAAACAAGACGACGGCTTCCCGGAGAATCGGCTTCAGCCCCGCCACCGCCAACCGCACCTGCCGGGCGTTTTCATCGCCGAGGCTTATGTGGTCGGCAGGATTGGCATGTTCGCCGCGGCGTTGGAACAGGATTCCCATCACCCGGCGGATGACCTTTTTGTGCCGATGGTGCGATCGGCAGCGATTGACGGTAATGACCGTCAGCCACGTCCAGATGGAACTATTCCCCTTGAACTTCGTGGCATTTTGCAAAGCCGCGACGAAGACATCCTGCACGACATCGTCAATGTCGCCCTCCCATCCAAGGAGCCGATGGGCCAGCCGGGCGACGCGGATCGAATAAAGCCGGACCAACTCGTCAAACGCTCCCCGATCCCCGCCGGCCACGCGGGTAGCAAGATCGCCGGGATCATCCGGGGCGGGGGTGAATCGGGATGTCAGCAGGGCACTGGACATTTGCTGCAAGTTATAGACGCCCGGGGGCGGCAGACCTTACTTTGCGATGCGAATTTCCGTTCGGGAGCGGGCGATAGATGCTTCGAGGATATCCTGCCGAATCTTGTTTTCTTGACACGAAATCTCGCGCCAAGATCGCCAAGTCGCCAAGAGTGCCAAGGAAAAAACTCTGTCTTGGCGCTCTTGGCGCGTCGCATTTTTGGTTGAGGCCAGCGGCCACGCTGAGAAGTACCTGCTGGAAAAAGTCGGCCGACCGCTTGGTTTTTGTAGGGTGGGCGTACTCGCCCACCGGGTTTGCGTCACGGGCAAAGGAAATGGTGGGCGAGTACGCCCACCCTACGAGAATTTCGTGCGTCGCGGGTGCCACGTTAAATATTCACATGCTCTCATATTACGGCGCCGGCTTGGCCGGCCGTGTCGCGGCTGCCGCCGCCGCCGCGGCGACGGCACGCGCTTTCACGGCGTCCAGCGCGGCTCGGGCGACTTCCCTCGCGGCGGCGTCGCGCTGATCGTGGGCGGCGTGAACCAGCGACTCGTAGCTCTTGAACGTGCCGACCGATTCCAGAACCCGCGCGGCATTGGTGCGCGCAGCGGCTTGCTTGTCCAGCAGATGCACCGCCACCTCCGATTCAACCATCGGTCCCATTTCGCGCAGGGCCGCAACGGCGGCATCGCCGTCCTGCAGCAGCCAGCGCACAATCGGCGTGACGCCCCGCTTGTCTTTCAGGCGGGCCAGAACATGCATGGCAACGTGGCGCTGTTGCATATCGCCGTGCTCTGCCAGGAGTGGAAGCAGGTCCGGTACGATTTTTGGGTCGTTGGCCCAGGCCAAAAGCACGTCGCCGGCGGGTTGAGCGGTCAGGAAACCGTTGCGATCGGTCAGCAGCTTCATCGCCTTATCGACAACGCTGGCGCGATATTTGTCGACCGGCTTTGTTCTGGCCAGCCGCACCAGGGCCTCTTTCGCCGCGAAGCCCCTGGTCGAATCCAGGTCGGCCAGGGCATCGGTGATTTCGTTAAACTCGCCGGGATCGAGACGGTGCAACGCCAGGCGGGCGGATGACGAGACTTCCCTGTCCTCCGTCAACGCCGCCTGCTTAAGCTTGGGAATCGCCTCCGTTGTGGCGACGTCGCGCAAAATGACGGCGCAATGCCGGGCGATGGTCGAGTTGGGGTTTACAGTAAGAGGCCGTCCAACAGCGCCGGTTCGGCGGCCGGGCCGGCCTGGCGGAGGATGATCGTCGCATGGGTTGGATCGTCCTGCAGCCGGGCCACCATCGCTTGCGGCGCATAGAGGTCCTTCCTGTGCTCGCCGGGCAAGGCGCTTCGGAACGTGCGCGCGGCGGCTTCGAAAATCTGCGCCGACATGGCGTCGTCGGCGTGGCCGCCAATTTCCATCACGATCCATGAAGTGCCGACCCGTGCGATATATCGCAGATCGCCGTATCTGGAATTCCCCGAAGCATCGGGGACGATTCGCGTGAATTCCAGGCCGTTGATGGTTCCAGTAGTCACGGCCGAATGCGTGGCATCCACGCCAAAGATTTTGCGGTCCCTGGCGTGAGGCAGTTGAAATGAATGCGTCATCGCCCAGACGCGCCGTTGCAATGGATTTTCCAGCGGGAAACTATTGATGGTGAATTTGATGCGGTATGTGCCCATCGTCCAGCTCAGTCCCTGGGAATCGTCCTCGCGGGTGCTGAGGTCGAGCAGCGCGGATTTCGGCGGGCGAAGGAAATATTTCTTGTAGGAAACTTCCTCTCCCAGCTCGCCGTCCCAGTTGCCGGCGCTGAAAACCTCGGCGGGCGCTTGGGATTCAAAAATTTTCTTGTCGGGCAGTTCCGAAGGGCTCGAATCGGCGCGCTGCTTGAAATCCGCAAGCTGCTGCTCGACTTGTGCAAACGCGGGATCTGTGCCTTTGGACTGACGCAACGCAGCCAGTTCTTCATTCAGCCTGGCATATTCTTGAACCAGATGTTCGCGGCCGTATTCCGAGCGATCGTCGGCCTGCTGAAGGTCGCGGCGAAGGTCGTCCAGCCGCATAGCGTCGGGGTCAAAGGCGCGCGAAGAAATGCGGTCGGACCGGACATTCGAAATCGACACTGAACCAGAACCGCCATCGGAATTTGCCAGGTTTTTGAACTTCGACGAGCCGCCCAGCGAACTGATCACCGCCGCGACCAGCACGGCAATGGTGAATATTTCCGCGACGGCAAACAGCGCTCCGCCGAAAACAGCGGCGACGACCGTCCCGACCAAATCCAAGTCGAATGCGAACTTCAAGACCAGGATCATCACCGGAATGATCGAGAGGAACAGCACAATCAGCAGAACGGGATTGGCCGGCAGCACATACACCAGGCAAAGAATCAACTTCGGCAGCGACGCCACGCCGCAGCCGCGGAGATATCCCAGGTCCACCATGTTGCAGCCAAAGATTTTGGACATGATGAACACGCCCAGATAGATCGCCGGGCCAAGAACCGCGAAGAACAGGATGATTTCCAGGAAGGACGTTGCCCAGATCGTTTCGCCGAAGCGGCGCGAGGGGGCGTTGACGCTGGCGTAAATCGCCAGCCCCAATTGCACGAGGATGTAAAAAATGATCAGCAGCGGCGTGATCGAATCGACGCCGATGCTCCCCGAAGCGGCCGGCCGCCGGCCAAGGCGCCTGGAGATGGCGGCCGGCTTGATGGCCGAGCCAACCGGCGCGTAACTCACGCGCCGGGCGGGCAGCGAAATGGGCAACGCCGGCTCCGGCTGCAAAGCGGCGATCTGCTGCAATTCCGACAGCGCCGCGAAGGGATCATATTCGTCGGATGCCCCAGCGGCGGGTAAATGAGCCTCCTCCGCCGCAGCGACGGTGAATGCCGCGCCGCAGTTTTTGCATTTGGCGCGCTTTCCCGCCGCGCTTTCATCGAGACGATACGTTTTCCCACATTCAGAACATGAAACCCGAATTGACATGCGAGCCTCCCTCGTCGAGCATCATCCCATAGCCGGGCTCGTCATTCAACTTTTGGAAAAAGCACAGGATGAAGAAAAGCAAACAATGATTCGATCCACCCTGTCCATCCTGTTCATCCATGTCGATTCTTTTGACCATCGCATTCAATTCCCCTTCACCTTCGGCGAATACAAAAACATCCGATCCACCACGCCCCCCGCGGCTTGGGCCATGGATAGGCCGGTGGCGATGCGCAGAACGATGACGTTTTCCTCGCCGGGTTTTATGGCGCTGGTGATGTCGGCTTGCAATTCGTTGGGACGCTCATACGCCTCGCGATAGGGGCGATGGGCGATGTAGCGGCCGTTTACCCAGAGCCAGCCTTCGGTTTCGATCGCCGGGGCGTAAAAGGTGACAGGTTTGCCGGCGAAGCTGGCGGGAACCGTGGCCTTGAGGCGGTACCAGATATATCCCGTGTAGGGATAGCCCTGGGGGCTGAGATACCCTTGCGTGTAGAACGGTTGCGTGGTTTTGATGCGCTGCCAGGCGGCTTCGTCGAACGCCGGGGCTTCCCAGCCGGCAAATCGGCCTTCATCATGGGGGTCAATATGGAAGGCGGCTTTTTCGGGAAGCAGCGCGACGAGGTCGCCGGTCTTGCCGCCGGTCATGTCGGCAAGTTTTCGATAATATTCGCCGCGGGCCACCACGCCCCAATACCAGATGCCCGCGTCGTATGGCTTTTCGTTGTCGAGCATGAAGAAGGGGTTGATGGCCTGAAGCTGTTTCCGCACCGCCATCATCGCGTCGGCGTCCTGGGCGGCGGCGGTGTATTCGCCGGCCCAGGCGTGCGCTGACATCGCCATGTAATGCTCCAGGTGCTGATAAATCAGCCGATCCACCTTCACATGCAGGCGATCGCGGTCGGTGTCGGCGAGTTTCTCGGCCTGGTCGATCGCCTCGCTGCACTGGCGCATCATCCGCGGCGTATAGACGTAGGGCATGATGCGGTCTTCGTGGCCGAGGTAGCGCGTTCGCTCGATGGTTTCCTCGATGCTGTCCCAAAACCGCCGCTCGGGAACGGCGGCTTTGCCGTACCATTTGCCGAAAAAGTCGTCGAGCATAGCGTCCACGTCGGCATTGGCGTTCCACTCCAGACGCGCGCGGACATATTTGGTGGGGATGCCGCACTCGGCCCACTGATTGCGCGTTTCATCGTCAAACCCCACCACGCCCCACTTTTTCAGCAGCGGCAGATCGCGCGCCAGCTTCCGCGTGATGGGCAACGGCGTCAGGCCGGAGGTCATCATCGTGTAGTCGTATCCATAGATCCAAACCTTGTCGCACAGCTTACACCAACTGCGGAGCATCTGTCCCTGCCGAACCATCTGCCAGCTTTTGGGATCATCGTAGGCATGCAGCGTGTCGCTCCAGATGGCGGCGAACATCACGCTGATATTGGGTTCGATGCTCACGCCTTGCGGCGGCAAATTGCGGTTGGCGTAGCCGTTGGTGGTGATGATGCGGTCGGGGTAGGTTTGCTTTACGTCGCGGGCCATGTTGTTGACGAAGCTGATCCATTCCTCGCTGACGCTTTTTTCCTGCTCGACGCCCTCGCGGCCCAGCAGGTCGACAAACCCGGCGTTGTGCTTGACCGTCTCCGGCGAAAAGTCGCGCGGAAGGCCGTCGTCGGGCGCGATGCCGAACGAGCCGGCAATGGGATCCTTGCGGAACTTCTCCTTCATTTTTTCCGCGGCGATTTTCGCCGCTTCCGGATTGGTCAGGTTCGGCATATAGGGATTGACGCTGCCATCGATATTGCGGGCGAAGAGCTCGGGTTTGGTCGCGGCCAACTTCGCGTCGGCGACGAAATCGCGGGAGGAGGAATCGCCGGGCATGGCGAACATCACGTCCGGATTCATCTTGTTATGAATCTTCCAGCGCGCTTCCTGTGCCGCCATCTCCGGCGTGGTGTGCAGCCACCAGTTGCGCTGAATGAAGTCGGGCTTTTGGCGGATGTCCAGATCGGGCAGATCGATGGTGGCTTGCTTCGGCGTGAATTCGCCAAATTCGCCCGGCATAAACCAACGAACGCCCAGCCGCTCGAGCATGTCAGAGACGGCATACTCGGTGCCGTGATAGGGTCCCTGGTCATTCCCCGCCAGGAGGAGCCGATCGCCCTTGCAGCGGATGATGAACCCCTCCTCTCGCCGTGCCGGAGTCAGACCCGCGGGAATATCGGCATGCAAAGCATCGGCGGCCGGGCTTTTGCCGATCAAAACCCAGATGCCCTCGGGATGTGCCGACTCGTCAACGATTGGCAACTGCGCGCCGGAAATTTTGCGGACATAGTCCTGGAAATCATGGGCGGCCGCCGCGACTTTCTGCGCGGCGGCATCATTCTTCGCCGGCTGCAACGCGGCTTTGTCAACGACGATCGCGCTCATCGGATGCCCATCCTGCACCAGCACGGCGGCGTGGGCCGATGCGTTAATTCCCAGCATCAGCGCCAGCGCTATGCCGAGAAACAATGGATTAAGAATTGACGCGCCGCCTCCGGTTCGAATTGCATACATCATTTGCTTCCCTCGTCGTCGCGATCCCCCGCCGGCAAGATGCGAACTGCTCGCGCTGCCGTGGGGTGCATTGTCTATTATGCCATCAAAAATACTCGATCAAGAATATCCACGCGACTGGCCCATGTGCCGCCACTTCCGCCAGCTCGTAGGCTCACTCCGAACCGCGGGAGCTATATGCCTTCTTCTGGACCGGGCTGCCCACCGGCAGATATCTTGTGCCGGTACCGGTTTCGATTGGAATCAGATTTACCCCAGCCACCAGGTCGGTCGGCGCGGAATGGTAGGTTTTGCCGTCGATGTAGATGGTTGCGATGTAAGCTTTGCGCGGCGTTTGTACGTGGATTGGGTCATACATGTAGCGGGGCTGAAGATGGACGTTGTCAGGCGGGTCTTTTCCGATCAGCTTTTCGTAGCGCTCGCCGCCGTAGTAGGCGGTATTGGGCTCTGATTCCATGATGGGCTGGAAGGCGACGTTCGAGCCATACCATCCGCCGCGAATATCGGGACAGGGCGTGACGTCGGCGGGCGCGAGGCGGCCGCCGATCGCCAGGTGGTACATGTCCCACAATTGCCTGCTGGTTTTTCCGCTGAGCGGGCCGTGGTCTTTGATGCCGTAGCGGTCGCGCGTCCAGCGCGGGCTGGTTGGGTCGAACGGAATGGCGCTAGGCAACTGGTCATCGTAGTAAATGGTCCGGCCATTATAGGTGAACTCAAAAGGCTGAAATTTGCGCGTCCAGTTTGAATAAGGCGGGGCATACAGGAGGTCGGTGCCGTTGTCGTTGTAGGCGTAGCCGAACAGGATTTTCTCTTTTTCCTCGCCTTTCATGGCGCCGAACTTCACGCCGTCGACGATGAATTTCCCGCCCCAGGGATAATTCAGCACGATCTTGCGAACGCCGTTGATGAACCCGCCCTTGATGATGTTTTCACCTCTCGGCGGCACCGAATAACCGGTGCGATATCCGTCGATGGTCACGTTTTCCAGCCGAAGGAATCCGGGAATGTGATTCCCCCCGCCGATGCCGAAGCTGTCGATCGGCTTATCCGGCGACGCGCCGATGAAGGTGCAGTTGCGCAGGTCGGAAAGTCCCGGCGAATAGCCCAACTCATATCCCTCGCCATTCCAGACGAACTGGCAGTCTTCGATTAGGTCGCGCTTGTCGTGCAGGCACATGAATTCCGTGCGATCGATCCCGCGCACGCGCAAGCCATCGGCCGACGCCAGCCCAATGCATCGCGCGGCGTGAAACGGAACGGCACTGGTATGCACGAACGGCTGGCCATGCGCCAGCGAAATGTCCGGCAGATTTTCCGCCAGGAAAACATCGAGCTTTTCCCAAGGCGTGCCCTTGGTGCGCGGATTGTTTCGTTCCTGCGGGCCGCCGAAGGAGATGATGCGATTGTTCGCCACGAAAAACCCGAAAGCCGAATAGGTGTGCCCGATGGCGACGCAATCGGTGACTTCGACGCCGCCGCCTTGCAGCCAGAATCCGTGTCCGCCGTGGCCGATGTTCAGCGGATGGCCATCGTAGCCGTGGCCTTTGGGAATGGGCAGGCCGTCGTCATCGCCGTCGGTGCCGTTGGAGCGAACGGCGAGGTTGCCTTTGAATCGCCCGATTTCGCTGCCGTTTTCGGTGAAAAAGTGCGACCCGCGCACGCGATAGGAGACATTGTCGTCGATCAGGCCATAGCCGCCGTGATTGACAAGCCCCAGCTTGGGGCTGCCGACAATGGCGCTGTTGCGGACGACGAAAGGCGTCTGCTTGTACGTCGCACCCCAACGGATATGGAAATGCAGCGCATATCGGCCGATGGTGTTGGCGTCGCTCCCTTCGACCAGCTTGCCATCCTTCACCTGCGGATTGGTTATATCGCCCTCCACGCTGGTTCGGCCCAGCTCGTGAAACAGGGCCGAATCGATGACCACATCCTGCGTGTGCATGAACATGACATGCCCGCGCCGGCTGATGTCGGCGGTGTTCTCCGATTTGAAGATGACGTTTCGCGTCAAATTTCCAACAGGCACCGCCCCCGGGAAGCCGTAAATATCGCCATGCTGATATTTCAGCGGATGATCGAGCGTGATGGTTTTGCCGCCATCGGCAATTGCCTTGATCGTTACTTCCTCATCTTCGTGAGTCCCGGCGGGCAATTCCCGGTTGGTCCACGGGTCGATCGACACATCGCGGAATTTCTGCTCGCGATCGAGGCCGGGAAATAAAAGCGTGTCGCCGACTTTCCATCCGGTGTTGGCGACGGCAAATGCAACGGTGCTGTCACCGGCACGCGGCACGCGGGTTGGCATCGAATGGCTCGTGTACTGAGCGCCGAACACGCGCACCGTGCCATGCGCGAGGAAGCCGCCGCTCAAGTCAAACGGGTCGGCGGCGCGAATGGCCTGGCGCGGGCCGCGGTCGGCGATGATAATGCGGGCCGACTTGTCGGCATGAATGCGCTCTTTTTCGGTGCCGATCTCAATGCTGCTGCCCGGCGTTCCGACGATAGTGACCGCCTTGATGCTCGTATTGGCCGATGGATCAAACCGCAGCGTCCCATCAACCCGCACCCACTGCAGCCGCTGCTGATCGAGCGTTTGATGGATGGTGACGATTCGCCCCGCGGGTATCACCACTTTCGCGCCGGCGGCGGGAATCGCCCCGTCTTTCCACGTCGCCTTGGCATTCCAATCGCCGTCGGCAATGGCGGTGTTTGTCGCCTGCTCCACCGGCACCAGATCGAGCATGGCGGTGTGCTCGTCCTGGCGCACCATGTCGCCGGGATGATGATCGATCGCGTTCTGTCGGCTTTCTGAAGGTGCTGCTGGAAGCTCATTGGTCATGCCCATCGGCACGCCGATCGCTCCGCCCAAAATCGCTATAACCGCCAAGTGCAAAGAATTGCCCCTCATAAAAAATCTCCCAGCGTTCGGTGTTTTCGATGCGAAATGATCCAACGCTAAAGTTACCGGCCCGCCCGTTTTACGTTGCGATGGGTGGGGCTGTCTTTCCTGGCTTTCGCGGGGGTGGACCACGATGACCATGAGCGCGCCGCCGATTACTATCGCGATCATCGTGCCGTTGACGATGGGAGCTGGAAGGCCACCCCACCGCCCGGAGCAAGCGATGGAAACGTCCTTTGATCGACTGCGAAGCCTACCGCAGCGGCGATGGCTGCACGCACGAGACGTTCCACAAGCAAACGCCAAAGCTCCCAGACATTCGGCCTTTCTACTGCCTCCCACTGAAATGCCTCAGTACGCCGGATTGGGTCAGAGTCAGGGTCAGTTGCGGGGAATAGTTCCATCACGGGAACAAGGACTCAAGCGCGTCAAAGACTCTTCGCAAGCCGACTTTGAGTGAGCCGGCGCAATGGCGGATGCGCCGGAGTTCGCCTGCGCTGAAAGCGTCTTCATCGGAGGGAGCGCGCCAATCCAGCGGCGCGCGTTGAAACGGGTATTCGTGATTCCGCGCCGCCAAGGCCCCGGCAGCCGGGTATTGCGGGACGAATGAGTCGAGCAGATTTATTTGCTCAACCACCGCGTCGGTAAAGAGCCTTGCCAATTGGTTGAGCAGATCGCCGGTCTGCCGCGTGCGCGGGATGTTCCTGAACACTTCCGCATATCGGGCGACGTGATGTCGGCTATCGGAATGAGCACGGGTGAAGCCAGCATCGTGCAGTTTGTCCAGCACGCCTTTTACCGATTTCTCGACGGACTGCTGATATTTTGAGATGGCCTGGCAGCGGCTTCGCGTATCGCCATGGATATCCACCCGCTGCGCGGTTCGGAAGTCAGACTCCGCCTGCTGCATCCACGCCCGGGGGAGTGTCATTTGAGCTTGTTCCAGAACTTTTTACCCATTGCATCGGCGTGAAGAACGATGGCCTGGCCCGTCTTTCGGGACTGGCGGAGATCATGAAGGCGCTTCCAATTCTCCTGGATTGCATGATCGAGTTCCGCCGGGTTGGTTAGAATCATCCACAGCCGGGCGTCCGGCGGTAAGGGAAAGCCGGGAGTTGACCCGTACGCGAACGTAAAGAGTTTCTTATCCGGATCGATGCTGCCGCCGCCGAAGTCTTCGATCAGCTCAAAGAGATAGATGTCGCGCTTGGCCCGTTTTGGGGGAGCAAGGTAGACGGCAAGGTGAAGACGCCCGTTCCGCAGCTTGCGGTGCTGCTCGACGAGCTTTGCTACCGCCTCTTTGTAGTCAGGATAGGCTGCGACCATTGTCGGCATTCGGTCAACGATAGCGTTGAGAGGTTGCACCGTCCAGCCGATCAAGCGGATATGTGACCCCTTTCCATCCGCCGGGGCGCGATGGGGCGAGCTTGGGGAAGCGGGCTTCGGTGTTGCGTGATGGAATCGGGCCGACTGATCGCGATTGACTTTCCGCCCTCTTCATCTATCGTCGCCTTTCCAATGAACAAGTTACTGCGCAGCTTCGTGATCGTCACTTTGGCGGTGGGAGCGGGACGGCTATTGGCGGGCGATGACATCGCCTTTCGCCACCATTACATCTCGCGCGATCTGCCGACCACCGCAACTGGCATTGGCGACTATGGGCTGACGGCACTGGTGGACATCAATCGCGATGGGCATCTGGATTTTGTGGTCGGCGGGCGGTCGCCAAAGCCCGAGCGGCTTTACTGGTTTGAATATCGCGGGCCGGATGACTGGGTTCGCCATGATGTGGGGCAGGATTATCGCTCTGACGTGGGACTCGCCGCGCTGGATGTGGATGGCGATGGTTGGCCCGATCTGGTGACCAGCGGCGTGTGGTATCGCAATCCGGGGAAGGCGACCGATCAGCCGTGGGAGCGATTTGTCTTCGACGACCATGCCCGCGGCGCGCACGATATTGTCACCGGCGACATTGACGGCGACGGGAAGCTCGACGTCATTATGATGAGCGATGCGACCAAGGAATTGAACGGACTGTATTGGTACAAGATTCCCGCCGACCCGAAGCAGCCGTGGGAGAAGCATAAAATCGGCCCGGGGATTCACGGCGCGATTGCCCCAGCCGGCATCGGCGATATCAACGGCGACGGCCATAACGACGTCGTTCGCGGCGATACCTGGTTTGAAAATAAGGATGGCCGTGGTTTGGAATGGGTGGCGCATAAGAATATTCCGATGGGCCGCCGCGGGCCGTTCGGCGTTTGCGTGCGCACGGTGATTGCCGACATGGACGGCAACGGTAAAAAGGTGATCGTGATGTGCGATGCCGACATCAGCGACTCCAAGATCTACATTTTGAGAACGCCCGACAAAGGGCAAACCTGGACGAAGCAGGCGTTGCCGCAAAGCTTCCAATATGGCTCGCTGCACTCGTTGGCGGTGGCCGATTTTAGGGGAAACGGCCGGCTGGATATCGTCTCCAACGAGCAGGAGGAATTATTGCCCGCCGGCCGCACCAATCCGCGGTTTGTCGTCTGGGAGAACCTCGGCGACCAGAAATACGCCGAGCATATCATCCTCGACGAAAAGCTTGGCGGGCACGAATTGCAGGTTGGCGACGTAAAAGGGGACGGAGTGATCGATATTTGCTCAAAGGCCTGGGGCGTGCAGCCCTGGAACGGCAACGGCGGGAAGATGCACGTGGATTACCTGGAAAACGTGCTGCACGATAAAAAAGCGGGGGCGGCTTCTAAACCATCCGGGCCCGGAAAGCCGTAGTGCTTATCGCTGAGCGAGTCGGCCATTGTCCCACCCATGTTGGATGCCCCATTTCAGCCACGGGCTGACGACTAATTAGAGCGTTTCTCAGGTTGGTGGCGCGTTCGCGCGACCGTCATCCTACTGAGACCATCCGAGGGAAGGCGTATGGCGTTGCGCACGGTGCGCTTGCGCAGCGATTGAATTCTCTGAAGTATGCACATCTTCTGCAAGAAAGTGCAGGCCGTAGGGGCGCACGCAGTCGTCTAAGCGACAAGCAAGTCTACTCGGCCTTGTGCATGGTTCAGAGAATTCAATCGCGCAGCAACCGACGTGACTTTGGAGGCTTTATATGCAAAAACACTCGCGAGGCGTTGGCGGCGGAGTGCCCGAACAGTCGTAGTAGCGCTCGCCGAATGATGCACAACAATGCACGGCGATGCGGCATCATGCGTCGGCGCGGGCGGGATTCTCTGAACCGTGCACAAGGCCGACTAGTCCTTAAACAAGCGAAGTTTTTTCGCAATCTTGCTGCGTTATTTTCCGCCGATCGGGACGTACCACAAGCGTCCCGGCGATTGTTGTCTCGGCCGGTCGCTCCGTTTCCGACTTGTGGTGGTTCGATTGATGCTCC
>DASRRM010000268.1:0-42757 GCA_035695715.1 Tepidisphaeraceae bacterium | reverse complement strand
TTGCGAAAAGCCGCGGCCCGTACATTCGGCGGCATCGTCGACGCCGTCGGCGAAGCCCTGCGGTCTGTGACTCCGGAAGACTGCCAAGGCTTCTTCGATCACTGCGGCTATGACGCTACACCAACCTGAGAAACGCTCTAGTCAGACCCAGGTCTTTGCGTTTCGCGCGACAAAAACTTGACCACGGATTTCACGGATGTACACGGATAAGAACACTCCGACTTCCCATCCGTGTATGTCCGTGAAATCCGTGGTCAAACTCTCTGGCGTTTTCAATCAACGGGTTTGCGTGCACTATCACTTCGCCGACGTCGCGGCCTGCAATTTCGCGACAATCTCATCCCGCGCCACGCGCGTTTCCTGGCGGGTGGCGGAATCTTTCAGCACTGCTTCGCGCTTTTGCAGCTCGTCCTCTCCGATGACAATGCAATACGCCGCCTTTTCGCGGTCGGCGAGTTTGAACTGACCCTTTACGCCACGCCCCGAAGCGTCCATATCGCAGGAAATGCCGGCGGCGCGAAGTTCCAGCAGCAGCTTCCAACTCTCATCGCGGGCGGCGTCGCCATGGCTGATGAGCCAGACCAGATTGCCTGGCGGCTGTGGCAGCGAGACGCCCTGGCCTTCCAATGCCAGGAGCAGGCGTTCGAGGCCGCTTCCGAAGCCGACGCCGGGGGTTGCCCGGCCGCCGAGTTGCTCGACGAGGTTGTCGTAGCGTCCGCCGCCGCCGATGGCGTTTTGCGCGCCCAGGCCTCCGGCGGTGACTTCCCACAGGGTTTCGGTGTAGTAGTCGAAGCCGCGGACGAGATTGGGGTTGACACGAAAGGGGACACTTGCGGATTTCAGCAGCGCCTGCACGCGCTCGAAGTGAAGGCGGCTTTTGTCGGACAAACTTTCCCCGGCGGGGGGCGCGCCCTGGCAGGCTTCCTGGTCGCGCGGGTCTTTGCTGTCGAGAATACGCAGGGGATTCTGGCTTAGCCGGCGCTGGGAATCTTCGCTGAGCTGGGCAGACTTGGGCGTCAGAAATGCGACCAGCGCATCGCGATAGCGTTCTTTGCTTTCGCGATCGCCGAGGCTGTTGACTTGAAGCTCCAGGTCTTTCACGCCGCATCGGCGGTAAAAGTCCATTTGCAGCAGGATGCATTCGACGTCCTGGTCGGGCTCGGCCACGCCGAAGGCTTCTGCGCCGAATTGGTGATGCTGGCGCAGGCGGCCGGAGGCCGGGCGTTCATAGCGGAAATTGGAGCCGATGTAGAAAACTTTGGCGCGTGCGCCCTGGTCGTTGAGTATTCCGCTTTCGATCATCGCGCGCACGACGCCGGCGGTTCCTTCGGGGCGAAGGGTAATCGAGCGTCCGCCGCGATCTTCGAAGGTGTACATTTCCTTGTTGACGATGTCGCTGGCTTCGCCAACGCCGCGGTGAAAGAGTTCGGTATGCTCGAAAACGGGCGTGCGGATTTCACCAAAGTGGTAGATCGCGGAAACTTCGCGCGCGATGCGCTCGACGATCTGCCACTTCCAGCTATCGGCGGGAAGCGTGTCCACTGTTCCACGGGGTGCGCTGATCTTCGACATGGGAATCGGTTCCTGGAGCAACTCGACCTATAGCACGCTTCACGTTGGTGCCGCATCTGCGTGACCGTCATTCTGTACTGCGAAGGATCTGGCTTTCCTTCGCATACCGGCAAGATTCTTCGGGGTGCCTACTCTGGTAAATGTAGGGCGGGCAGTGCCCGCCCTACGTGAGCTTCATGCGCAGCGGGGTGCGGCGAAGCCGGATGAGGACTCAGGATGACACTCACCCGTTCGAGAAATCGGACGTAACGAGCCGCGCACGGAGGGTACGCCCGGAGTAAGCGGATCCGGCCAAACCGCTTACTCCCGGAGTACCCTCCGTGCGCGGCTCGTTCGTTTTCGGATTACGCCTTTGCCTCGTACCGGACATACTTAGGCGGTGCGTGTTTCACGATCATGGTCATGCAAAACGCGCCACCCACGCGAAAAGTTTTTCACGCCCGACATCGGGTACAAAATACGGTTAGCCGCGACGCGAAGCGGAGCGTTTTCCGAAAACCGGAAGAACGCTCCGCTGCGCGTCGCGGCTAACCTGTTTGGTTACCTCGGCGCGGACATCGGTATCGATTCCAAATCCACTACTGCGCCGCGCTTTCGTCCGCCGGGGCGTCTGACGCGGCCGGGGCGGCGGCGGCTTCGCCTTGCTGGGGCGTCATCTCGATCTCTTCCACCTGCGCCTTGGTCAAAATCTGGTCAACCGCCTTCTGCTCGCGCATCTGAACGTATAGATTTTGCAGGCTGCCGTCGGCGGTCATGGTCTGCTTGAGCTTCTCGGGGCGCTGGTCGCGCTGGGCGGCAAGCATCGCCACCCGGCCGTTCAATTCCCCTTCGCTCACGTCCACATCCATGTCCCCGGCAATCTTCTGCAAAATGAAGAAAAGCTTCAATTCGCGAACCGCCTCGTCCTGCGCCCCGGCGCGCAGCTTCTCGACGTTGGCTTCAACCTGCTCACGCGGCATGCCACGCTGCAGCAGATCGATCGCCCGCCGCTGTACCACGCGGTCGGCCTGTTGCGTCGACATCTTGTTCGGCAGATCGACCTGCGTATTCTCCAGTAGGAAGCGGCTTACCTGCTCGCGCATGGCCTGCTGGATGTCGAAGTTAATCTTCTCGTCCATCTGCTCGCGAAGGGCGTCGCGAAGTTCCTGCTGGTTTTCAAAGCCCAGGTCTTCCAGGAAGGTTTCGTTCAGCTCCGCCAATTCGAGCCGCTTGATATCCTTGATGCCCACTTCGATCTGCACATCTTTGCCGCGAAGCGCTTCGGTGGGATGGGTATCGGGGGCTTTGACGGTGATGGTGCGGGTTTCGCCGCCCGATGCGCCGGCGAGTTGTTTGTCCAGATCATCAACCTGCAGGCCGCCAATGCGCCCGGCGCGGGCAACAATCTGCCCGTCGTGGGTGTGGCCGACGACGTTGCCGTCGACTTTGATATGCACGTCGGCTGTGAGGTAATCGCCGGTCTCGACGCCGCGGTCTTCCACGGGAACCAGCGTTCCCTGCTGCTCGCGGAGATTTTGCATCGCCTGGTCGATATTGGCCTCGGTGATGGTGATCTTCGGCTTCTTCACCTTCAGGTTGGCAAAATCGGGGATGGCGATGTTCGGCTGAACTTCGACGCTGAAGGAATAATTCAGCGGGCCGTCGTCCGGAAGCTTGATCTGCTCCTGGCTGTCAAATTCCGGTTCGCCGATGACCTTCAGGTCATTTTTCTTCAGCGCCTGCTCATAGCTCTCGCGAATAAGCGTACTGGCGACCTGGTCCTTGACGCTTTGGCTGAAGCGTTTTTCCAGGAGTTTTCGCGGGGCGTGGCCGATCCGGAAGCCGGGAATGGCCGCCTGGCCGCGCAGCTCCTTATATTGTTCATCGAGCTTGGAGACGATGCGGTCGCGGGGGATTTCAACGCTCACCTTTTTGGCGGCGGGACCCGCATCTTCGACTTTGACGGGGTAGAGGAATTCCTGTTCCTGTTCGGTCTCCGTACCCTGTTCCGCTACGGTGGCTTCGTTCTCAGACATGACAACCTCTGCTGCGTTTTCGAATCGTTGCAACACACCGGCAAGGGAACTGGGGCAAAAACCCAAAGCGGTCCAACATGGCCCGGCTCTCGTTCCCATCTCGCGAGCGTAAAGTTCTGCCCGCCGCACGGTGCGAGCCACGCACTATAAGGGGGAGGGGGGAATTTGGGAAGAGGCGAACGCGAGGGCGTGAAATCCGGGTGTGGCCGTCTTTTTTGGCACGGTCATTCGTGACACGGGCGTCCCGCCGGCGTCCCGCCCGTGCTTGGTGCTATTTACGCCGAAAGCATGAGGCACGGCCGAGACGGCCGTGTCACGCGTGTCACGACGGTGCCAAAAAATACGGCCGCACCCCCTTACATTTGCGCGGGGGTCGCCCGGCTACGCCTTTTTCAATCGGTGCGTTATGATCCCCGGACAATGACGCTTCGAGTTTACAATACGTTGAGCAAGCAGAAGGAACTGTTTCAGCCGGTCAAGCCCGGGGAGGTGGGGATGTATGTGTGCGGGCCGACGGTTTATAAGCCGCCGCATATGGGGCATCTCGTGGGACCGGTGATTTTTGACGCGGTGAAACGATATCTGCAATACAAGGGGTTTAAGGTCACCTGGATCGTCAACATCACCGATGTGGACGACAAGCTGATCGTCGAGGCGGCCAACCAGAATACCACCGTTTCACAGATTGCCGAGCGCTGCACCAAGGATTATCTCGATGTGCTGGCGATGCTGGGCATCGACACCATCGACCGATTCCCCAAAGCTTCGGAGCATATCGGCGAGATCATTGCCCTCATCGAAAAGCTGATCGCCAAGGACCATGCCTATGCGGCGGATGGGAATGTGTGGTTCGCTGTCGGGTCGGATTCAGATTACGGGAAGCTTTCGCATCGCAATACCGAAGAGCAGGAAGCCGGCACGCGCGATCTGGAGGGTTCGGGCAAGCGCAGCGGGGCGGACTTTGCGCTGTGGAAGGCGGCCAAGCCGGGCGAGCCGATGTGGGATTCGCCCTGGGGCCGCGGCAGGCCGGGCTGGCATATCGAGTGCTCGGCCATGAGCATGAAATACCTGGGCGAAAGCTTCGACCTGCACGGCGGGGGGATGGATCTGCTTTTCCCTCATCACGAAAACGAGCTGGCTCAGAGCGAAAGCGCCAGCGATAAGCCGTTCGTGAAATATTGGATGCACAATGGATTGACGCGGGTGGCAACAAAAACCCCCGGCGGCCAGACCGAATATGTGAAAGAGAGCAAGAGCCTGGGCAATATTCGCGACGCCCGCAAATTCATCGGCGAGCATGGGGCCGATTTCGTGCGATACCTGCTGCTCAGCACCCACTATCGCTCGCCGATCGATTTCAGCGAAGAGGTGATGGCGTCCACGAAGAAAGGGCAGCAGAAATTCCAACGGCTGTTCGAACGAATTGAGCGGCTTGGCGGGCAATTGCAGGCTGAAAAAGGGGACGATATGGATCGCGCCTCAGGCGCGCTGCTGGAAACGTCGCACGCGGCGTATGCGCGGGCGGTGCTCACGCTGAAGGTGAAATTCCTGGAGGCGATGGACGATGATTTCAACACCGCCGGCGCAATTGCCGCCTTGCATGAGATGGCAGGGGAGGTGAACGGCTTTATCGAGCGCAACGAACTGGAAAAAAGCCGCACGCCGGAGCTTCTGACGGCGGCGACGGCCGGGGCACAGTCAGTGAAGAATCTGGGCGCGGTGCTGGGGCTGTTCAATGCGAAGTTGGCGGCTGCGGGAGCCGTGGCGGGGCAGGCCGATCCGTTGCCGGGACAATTGATGCAGCTTGTGATCGGCCTTCGCGCCGAGTTGCGCAAGGCGAAGAATTTCGCGCTGGCCGACCAGCTTCGCAAGGATCTCACCGCCATCGGCATCACGTTGGAAGACCGGGCCGACGGAACGATCTGGCGGCGGGAGTGAACACCGGTGCTCGCAACAATGAGCCGCGCACGGAGGGTACTCCCGAAGTAAGCGGATCGCCGAGAACCGCTTACTCCGGGAGTACCCTCCGTGCGCGGCTCATTCCGCGCTGCACACTCAGCATAGATCGTGTGAATTTTTGGGTGACGCGACGCGTGTAGGAGAGAACTCATGTCCGAAAAAATCTGGCGAATCGTCGGGATCAACTTCGACCACATGCATATGGGCGATTTGTTGCGCATGGCGAAAGCCAATCCGGCCGTACAGATCGTCGGCGTCAGCGACGAAAATCCAGAGCGCGCCGTTAAAGTCATCGAAGACGTGGGCTTGGATCGTGCGCTCTTTGAGCCGGACTATCGCAAGCTGTTGGAAACCACCCGGCCTGATCTGGCGATTTTGTGCCCGGCCACCGCGCATCATGCCGACTGGGTGGAACGCGTCGCGCCGTTTGGGCCGCACATTTTGGTGGAAAAACCGTTTGCCGCGAGCGTGGCTGAGGCGGACCGGATGATCGCGGCGGTGGGCAAAACCGGCAAAAAGCTCGCCATCAACTGGCCGCTGCGGTGGGTGCCGGCGCATGTGACGGCGCGGCGGTTGATCGAGGAAGGGGTGATCGGCGAGCTGATTCAGATTCACTTTTATGACGGCAACCGCGGGCCCTTGCGGCATCTGGCGGGGAAGGTTGTGGTGCCGGAGGAACTGGCCAATTCGCAAAAGGCGCAGGCGTGGTGGTACAAAAAATCGGCCGGCGGGGGAAGCATGCTCGATTATCTGGGGTATGGGACGACGCTCGGGGCGTGGTTCATGAATGGCCGCTGCCCAGTGGAAGTGACGGCGATGGTTGATACGCCGGTGGGATTGGAAGTGGACGAGCATTCGATCACAATTTGCCGGTATGACCTGCCTGGAAGCGGGCTGTCGAAATTTGAAACGCGGTGGGGGACGTTTACCGATCCATGGATCACGCAGCCGCAGCCGCGGACCGGCTTTGTGCTGATCGGCCGGGGCGGGACGATCGGCAGCTATGACTATGCCAAGACTCTGCGCGTGCAAACGCGGCAGAATGAGGCCGGGGAAGATGTGCCGGTGGATGAGTTGAAGCCGCCGTTCAATAACCCGATCAATTATATGCTGCATTGTCTGGAGAGCGGCGCGGAAATTGAAGGCCCGCTGTCGCCGGCAACGTCGCGGATCGGGCAGCGGGTGGTGGACGCGGCGCGACGGAGCGCGGCGGAGAAGCGGACGGTGGCGGAGGTCTGATGTGGCACGGGCGGCTTGCCCGTGTTTCCCGTTCGAAAACATGGGCGGGCCGCCCACGCCACGCAAAAATTCACACGCTCTGAGGTACTCCTCAATGTGGGCTGCGCCCACAACCGAAAAGATAGCTGGTTTACGTAGGGCGGGCACTGCGCGCCGAGCTATAATTCCGGGGGAGACGTCAGCGGCGGGCAGTGCCCGCCCTACGTTTCAGCGTCCCGAAATCTTGTCAGGAAAACAAGGTTTTCGCGTATATCTTTGAAGGACCTTGCCGGTGCGCGCAGGCGGGAAAGATCCTTCGGAGTACCTCACAATCAGGATGACGTGCCCGTCCCTTTAAGAAACCGGACAACTTGATGCGGCGAGGTGTATGAGGATCGCGCCAATTCGACTGGGATTTTGTTGCCGGCGGTGTCAGCGGTATAATCGCCGCTTTCGGCAACCTGATGGAATTTCTCGACTCAGCAAGCACATCGTCTCCTCCCCATGTCCGCAGAATTGCCGTGGCCCAGCCAGAGCGGCTTTCAGACACAGCACTGCGGCTGGTGGATCGCTATCGGTATTGGCTTTTCGCGGGAATTGTGCTGATTTTCCTCGCCGGGTTTAACGGCCAATGGCGCGTGGAACGCGATAGTGCGCTGTACCTTACCATTGGCCGCAATCTTGCCGAAGGGCATGGAGCGACGTATCGCGGCTTGCAAAATCACCTCGTTTTTCCCGGGCTGCCATATCTTCTCGACGCCACTTTCCGAACCTTTCACACCGAGAGCCTGCTGCCTCCGATCGTGCTCATGCTGCTGCTGGGGTTTGTGACGCTGGGGCTTTGCTATCGGCTGTTTCTGCTGTATGCGGGTCGTCCGACGGCTGTGGTCATGACCGTTGGCTTGGGGATGACGCGGCTATTTTATCGGTACTGCTTTGAGATTCTGACCGATTTGCCTTTCCTGCTGGGCGTGATGGCGTTTTTGGCCGGGTATGAGGCGATTTTTTATCGTCGGCCGGTGCGCGGAAATGAGGGGGAAGCCGAAACCGAAACCGGCCCGTCGCGGGCCCATTGGTACGACTGGGCATTGCTGATCGGCGGGCTTGTGGTTGCCATCACCATGCGACCGGTGATGTGGGCGCTGCTGGCGGCGGTGGTTTTGGCGCTGGGATGGCGGGCGGTGCGCGGCCGGATCAACCGCCTGCACGTCGGCGTCACCGTCCTGGCAATCGGCGCCGTGGCGCTGTTTTATTTCGTCGGCCCGGGGCGTCATGGCGCGACGACCGGTGTGGACGATTATGAGATTACCATCCTCAACCGCATCCGCGATTTTCACGCCACGTTGGCGCAGATTCCCCACAACTTCCGCGAGCTTTTTCCCAAGGCGGCGCTGGTGAAGGCGGTCTTTGGCTGCAAACTCTGGCCGGTGTTGAACGTGGGTCTGGGAGTTTTGATTTTTGTGCTGGCGTTGACGTTGTTTTATCGCCGGGCGCTGTGGGGATTTCTGGTGATGATCAATTTCGCGATGCTGCTGCTGTTTCAGCAGCCGCTCGATCGCTACTTCGTTTGCGTCATCCCGCTGCTGATTTTTTCCTGGTGGCAATTTTTGGTCTGGCTGAATCACAAGCTCCCGGCCAACTGGGGTAACTGGTGCTTCCTGGCGCTGTTTTTTGGAGGCCTGGGGTGCAACATCGCCCGTATCGGCGAAATGGTCGTCGAGCAACGCGGCCGGCCATTTTTGGCGCACTATCATGATGGCCGCTATGAATCGCTCGAACGGGCCGCACCCTGGATTGCCGCCAATACCACTGATGAGGACTGGATCCTGGCGGCATCAGATCAGGGGCGCATTCTGACCTTCAAGACCCGGCGGAATGTGATGGAGCCGACCGAGAAGATCGCGGTTGACCCGAAACACCTCTACGTACTCGTGGGCCCGTCATGGCAAGACTTGAAGGACGGACAGAAAAAGGTGAAGGCGGCCGATGAACCGCCGCGAAAACACCGGCGGGTTTCAACCTGGCTGAGCGAACGGGGCCTGGAACTCGGCGAATCGATCCGCGCGCCGTTCAATGCGCCGGCGGATCACAATCCGTGGATTTTATATCGCGTGGTACCGGCACCGGCGAAGTGAGCGTATTTCACGTTATTCGACTGTTTTCGGGGACGAGAAGATAAATGAACGCCAAGACGCCGAGGACGCCAAGTTGAAAACGCGAAGGGAGAGACGGGTTCGATGCAGCGCCGATGCGATCCACAATAGCGCTCGGTGCGAGCGACGTGCGATGTATTGCTATCGCGCGTAATCCCTGACAGCGAGCGACGAATTCCCTAACCGCAAAGGCGAAAAGATCGCAAAGCGGACGCAAAGAAAAGCGGAAAGGGACCAGCTTCGATTGCAAAAACCGAGCTTTGCGTCCTCTTTGCGTTATTTGCGGCTTTGCGGTGAAATCTATTGTGTACCCGCCGTGCTTACGGTTGTTGCCTGAATATCGGCAATCACCCGATCGAACATCGGCAATGTCCGGCGATCGCAGTACGCCTGCTCAAACGCATTTCTTGCCCGGCGTTTCATTTCCAACAGTGCATCGCGATCGTTGATCATTTGGCGCACGAAGTCGGCAAATTCGCGGGCGTTGCCGGGGCGAAGACTGATGCCGCAGCCGAATTGGGTGATGGCTTCATCGACATTACCGCCCTGGGGGCCGACGTAAATAATCGGCAAGCCCATGGCGAGGTTCGAGTGAAGCTTGCTGGGGCTCATCACGCCGAGCATCGTGTTTTCCAGGGTGATCAGGGCGCAGTCGGCCTGGCGCATGACCGTTGGCGTTTGCGACTTGGGGATGTAGTCGCGCAGCACGATGTGCGAAAGGCCGCGTGATTCGCACTGGGTCTTGATCCACGGCGTCAGCGCGCCGCCGCCGATGAAAAGAAATTTGGCGGAGGTGTCGCCAAGGAGATCGGCGGCGTCGAGCAGCGTTTTAAACTCGTGGCCATAGCCGGCGTTTCCCAGATACAGCACGATGAAATCTTTCCGCCGGCCCCGTGGCGGCGAAAACGTGGGAAACAATTCCATCGCCTCCCAATTGGGAATGATCGTGTGCGGCACCATGCGATCGCCCGGCATGTATTGCGACAGGAGCAAATCCGCCATCGCCCCGTCCAGGCATACCAGATGATCGAGCTTGCGGAAGATCGCCCGGTTGGCCGAGCGCATCACCCGGCTGACGATTGAATTCGGCTTAACCAGGTTCGTGCGCTCCAGCGCCTCGGGATAGACGTCCATGTTCCACAGGACGAATTTCGCCGACGGATTCAGCAGCTTGTGCAGCCAACCCGCCAGGGCAATGAATGGCGGGGTGGTCAGCGCGATGACGACATCCTGCCTTGGCATGGTGATCGCGCGGTGGAAGGTGGGTATGTAAAAGCTCAGCCAGTCGATCAGCCGCCGGAGATTGGAGCGGCTCCCCAGTCGGGTCGACCATAGCCGCTCGACGCGAACGGCGCTTTCAGCATCGGGCATTGCCGATGCATTGATGTAACCAGTTCGGCTGGTGAGGACGGTGACGCAGTCGCCTTGGGCAGCGCGATGCTCTGCCAGTGAAGCCGCCAGATGCGCGGTGGGGCTGACGTCGGGGGTGTAGAACTGGTTGATGAGAGTGAGCCGCATGGGGTCAGGATGGCGCGGATGCGGGGATGGAAAGCGGGAAGACGCGGTGGCGGAACGACGCGTAAGGGAACGGAGGAAGAGAAGTCGAGAGGCGATTCGTCTCGAACCTGTTTCGTGACACGGGCGTCCAACCCGTGCGCGGATTTTTGCGGTCAGATTGCATTATTTTTTTGAGTAACTCTTCAACCTCGATTGACGCACGGCCGAGACGGCCGTGTCACGACGGAGCGCTTGAGACAGCAGTAGGGTGGTCGTACTCGCCCACCATTTCCGCGCCGCGACGCAAAGGCGGTGGGCGAGTACGACCACCCTACGTAAACTCGAAAAAGCGGGGCGGTTTATCGCTGCGCTCCGGTCGCCACGGGCGGGACGCCCGTGATACGCGAAGACGTCGGCGAGTCATCCCGTATCCTGTCTGGCGGTTTTTCTCGTTTTCCACTCGTCCTCGTCCTCGTCCTTTTCCGCGCCCGGGCGGTGTTCGGGGTCGGCGAGTTTTTCGCGTTCCATGAGGATGCCGACCAACTGCGCCAGCGCGGTGATTTTCTGGTCCTGCACGCTGACGATGGTGAGCAGCTCGAAGACGATCAGGAAGAGGAAAACGCTGACGCCGATCAGCGCCAGCGTGGTGTATTGAATTTTGAGCTTGGTGGCGATCCACCCGACGGCATCGGGCCAGAACGCCAGGGCCACGAACGGCAGGCCGATCAGCACGAACAGCAGCGCATATCGCTCCTTGAGCTTATACATGCGCAGTCGGCGGACGGCTAGCAGCAGGAGGATCCCACCGAAGGCCACCAGAAACAGGCTCCGGACAATAGTCATCGTTAAAGGTCTCTTGTTCCGGTGTCGGCCAGCCGACTTTCCCCGTCGGCCAGGGTTCACGCGCCAGATCGAGCAACAGGCAGACCGACACCTTGATCATGTAAAACAAGCCGCGCATCAAACTGATGCTGCTTCGCCCGGTTCGGCGATGACGCATCTTCACGGGAATCTCGGCAATGCGATACCCCGCGCGCTTCAGCAGCAACACCACCTCCGGCTCCGGATAATCCTCCGGATACCAGTGGGCAAACGCGCGAATCACCCGGCGATTGGCGGCGCGAAAGCCGCTCGTGCAATCGCTCATATATTGCCCGCTGAGGCTGCGAATCAGCGCCCGCAAGAGCCACGCGCCGAACTTGCGGATCGAAGACTGCCGATACCCGCTGCTCTCGTCCAGAAAGCGCGAGCCCACGACGAGGTCGGCCTTGTCTTCCAGTAGGTAATCGACCAGCCGTCGAACTTCTGATGGCCGATGCTGTCCATCTCCGTCCACCTGAACGGCGATTTCATACCCGTGCAAAGCCGCGAAGCGATACCCGGTCTGCATCGCCCCGCCGATGCCAAGATTAAACGGCAGGCTGACGACCGGCACATTGGCCGGCACTTGGCGGACGGTGTCGTCGGTCGAGCCGTCGTCCACGACAAGCACATCGAAGTCGGGGAGCGCCTTTCGCAGGCGCGTGACGACTTTCCTTACCGATGCCCCTTCGTTGAAAACCGGCACAATCGCCAGATATCGGCGAGAGGCCTTGGGGGGAGAGTATCTTTTGGGCTCCGTTGACATAATATGCGAGCGGCCCGATCTGTTGCCTACTGTATCAACCTGCCTCTGCAAGGGGAAGATTGGAAGTACGTATCTCCACGTAATTGTCTAACTTGCGGCCGGTAAACTTCCCTCTGACTTCTGCGGTGTTTTGTCCCGCGGCGATTTGAAGCGCCGATACAGCCGAACCGCCCATTGCGGCACGAAAAATGGGACGTATTGCATGAGCAGGAGGTAAACTCGTCTGCCGAACGGCCCATGCCGCCGAAGCGTCGCCCAAACCGCCTTCCAATAGCGATCTGATTTCTTGCTGAAAATGATCCCCTTGCGCGTGGTCACCAGCGGCACGGTCAAAATGTGATTGTACAAAACGCTCTTGAGTGACACGACGGGCTGATATCCCGCCTTGCGGGCGCGAATCACCAGATCGCTGTCGGCATGATACTGCGGCATCGACACATCGTCATAAAAACCGACTTCTTCAAACACCGACCGCGGAATCAAAACGCCGTTGCCCGGCATCGTGTAAACCGGATACGGATTGCTCACGGTGCTCTTAATTTCATCCCAGCGTTTGTCCCAGAAATTCAGGCTGAACAGCTCATACCCCTTGAAGACCGGCGAGGTGCCGATGCTCCAGATCCGGTCGGGATGATCCTGGCGATGCACCCGGCAGCCGACGATGTATTTCGGATTCTGCCGGGCAATCTCCACCATTTCCCGGAGAAAGTCCGGCTCCATGATCGCATCATCGTTGATCGTCAGGATGTAATCCGCGCCCAGTTCCAGCGCCCGGCGGATGGCGGCGTTGGTGCCGCCCGACCACCACAGATCGCCATTGCCGCGCAGCACTTCGGTTTCGGGGAAATTGAGCTGGATGTTTTCGTAGGTGTTATCGGTCGAGCCATCGTCGCAGATGACCACGCGCTTGTTGGGATAATCGACGGCAGGAAACTGGCGCAGGAAATGAAGCGTCCGCTCGCACCGGTTAAACGCCGGCACAACGGCGATGACGAGGGGTTGAGAGGCGGGATCCATTTGGCGGTATTTGGCAGAGACCGGGATGACGAAATTTTGCCTGACAGAAAACACGGGCGAGACGCCCGTGATACAGGAACTTGGCATTCAGATTTCCGTACTCGGCCTTTATCTCGCAAGATGATACCAAAGTCGCGTCCCGGCATCCTGCCATTTTAATGGCAATACGCGGGCGGCGCGTTTGACGACCGGTTCCATCCGCCTTAGCAGCCGCACTTTTACGCTGCGTTCGCTGTCGACGTTGTAATAATGGAACATGCCCGCCTTGGCGGCTGATCGGTTGGCGCGTGGCCCGATGACGAGCTGGTCGGTGTCAACAAGCGTTCGCCGGGAAAGAAATACCCGGCCCTCACGACGTGCTTCGCGAAGCAGATCCCAGCGCCAAGCTTCGCCACCCCCGGCCAGGGCTTTATTCAGGCCTGCCGGCCAGGCTTCGAGGGCGCGGCGGTTGACGAACAGCAACTCGGGATAGAGGTATCCCTCCATTTTCCAAAGCCCGTCGCCGGTCAGGCGCAGGCGGGCGGTCCCGACGAATTGCTCGCCAGACCATTCCATGGCTTCGCCAAGTTGCACGGGCATGTCCGGCTCCTGGAGATAACCCCACGCCAGCGAATCCAGGCCCGATGTCTTGAATCGATGTCCTTCGATGATTTCGCCGACGAGATCGAGATGATCTTCCCTGGCGAATTCCTGGAGGGGGGCGTAGCCGTCGTGATGATGCGAGCCGTTGCCGTTGGTGGACGCTGCGCCGGGCGTTTCAATGACGCGCACGCCGGCGGAGGCGAGGAACTTTCGCAGATTCTCCGGCGTTCCCGGCGGAATCTCGCAGCGCATCACCAGGTCAGTATATCCCGTGCAAAGCAGGCTTTCAACCGTGGGCACCATATGCGCCCCGGCGTGCGTTGTCAGGCGGATCGAGACGCCGATGCGCGGCCGGCGGACGGAATTGGGTTTATGTCGGCTCCAGACAAAGCGTTCGCGCGCCTCGTTGAAAATCTCCAGCATTCGGCGGGCGGAATTTTCCCAGGTGAATCGCTCGGCCAGGATTTGGCCCTGTTCGCTCAACTTTTGCCGCAGCGGCGCATCGTCGGTAATTTGCCGGACTTTTTCGCACACATCGTCCAGGTTATTCGGATCGAAATAGACGGCATTATCCCCGAGAATTTCGCGAAGGGCAGTTAAATCAGAGCAAACCACCGGGCAGCCGCACATCGCCGCCTCGACGGCGGGCATGCCGAACCCCTCGAATTTTGTCGGCAGCGCAACCGCCAGCGAATGACGATAGAGGTAGCGCAATTCCTCGGCCGGCAGGTCGGTGAAGACCTGGCATAAGTCACCGAGTCCCCGGCTGGCGATTTCCTTGCGCAAGGGAAATCCGCCCGGCAATTCAAACCCGCTGAAAATCACCGGAATTCGCAAGCCTTCATTGCGCAGCCGCTCCACCATGTCCAGCAGCAGGCTGTGGTTTTTGTGGCGATAGCAGTTGGCGGGATAGAAGAGGTATTTTTCCGGCAGCGCCTGCCGCGTCCAGGCGCCTTCGCCCGGAGCGCTGACGAGGTCCGCCTGCGGGGCGTTGGGAACGACTTCCACTTTTGCCGGGTCGACGCCGAACTTTTCAACGAAAGTCTGTTTGCAGAATTGCGAGATGGCGACAACGACAGTGGCAGCCCGGCAGATCTCCGGATAAACCTCCATCCGCCCGATCAGGTCGGATTTGCTGAAATATTCGGGAAAATATTGTTCCTGAATATCATGAAGAATGGCAACCGAAGGGCGGTCGTAGAGGCGCGGATTGAGGTTATTTAACGGTCCAAAGAGAAGGTCGAATTCGTAGCGGTGGCCGTAGATTTGGCCTTCATCGGAGATATGGATGACCTTGACGCGTGGGTCCGGTCCGGTGCCGCCGAGGGTTTCGCCATGGGATTTGAGGACCTGATACACCAGGCGAAGGGCCTCGAAATGGGCGAAGATGATGTAGTGATGATTGGAATCGAGTTTGAGGAGTGCTGAAAGCAGCCCAGCAAAGACATAGCGGGACCCGCCGCCTTCAGCTCGTAACGGAAACGCGTTAACTCCAATACGCATAACGGGTAAATCGCCAGAATAGGCAGTCCGCTGCCCGCCGGGCGCTTCGGACGTCTCGGGCAACGCGGTATCGCGACTTTTTGCCGCTTCAACCCATCGCCGCGCTGCCGCGATCGGCGAATGTTGTTTGTTGAAGCGTGCGGCTATCATTCACACCCCGGAAAGTTTTTCAACCAGTGGCGCTAAGACTTGTTGTCCAGCTATTTATCGGCCGATGCCCGCATCGCGGAGAAATAATGCCAGACGATCTCGCTTCGTCGCGATAAGGATGGGTTTTCTTCCATTGCAAGCAATTGATTATGCGCTGCTGCAGTCGCACGTTCGCTAATAAAGACGCCGGGCCTTACGTACTCCTCAATGTGGGCTGCGCCAACAACCCAAAAGATAGCTGGTTGACGTCGCTGGTCAGCTTCAGCGAGGTGCGCGGACTTTTGTTTCGCGAGAGAAGGAGGTTTAACCACGGATTACACGGATGCGCACGGATGAGAAATCGCGATGATTTCCTTCCCATCCGCGTTATCCGTGAAATCCGTGGTCAAACCTCCGTGCGCTTCCGGTCAATGCGGTTGCGGCCAGCGGCCGCGCTGAGGAGTTACCTCAGACCCGGCGTCTTCAGCGTCTTTAGTAGCAAACGCGCGATTTATCGAACCGTCCCGTGGACTGTCGTTTGTGAAAATTCCGGCTTTGCCTACAATCACCCCCATGGCCGAAACCACTGCGACGAAGAAGGATTCTGAGCCGGAAGCGAATTATAAGGAAACCGTGGAATCGATCCTGGTCGCCTTCATCCTGGCGTTTATTTTCCGGGCGTTTGTCGTGGAGGCATTCGTCATTCCCACCGGGTCCATGGCCCCGACCCTCTATGGCGCGCACATGCGCCTCACCTGCCCGGATTGCGGCTATACGTTCGACGTCGGCTATCAGTCGCCGCAAAGCGCCAATGACGACGACGATATCGACATGCCCGATGACCTCGCCCAAAGGCCGCCGAACATTCGCTGCCCAAACTGTGCCTACACCTTTCCCACCCAGGACGCCCAGGGCCGGCCGATTGGCCAACCCTTGCGATTTGGCGACCGGATTTTGGTGCTGAAATATCTTTTTCTGGTGCAGAATCCGCAGCGGTGGGATGTGGTTGTCTTCAAAAGCCCCGATGAAAAGCATCACGTCCCCGAGGATCCGGAATATGGGCAGAACTACATCAAGCGCCTGATCGGAACGCCGGGCGAGAGCATCTGCATCCTCGATGGCGATATTTACAAAGGCAATTTCAAGGCGTCGACCTCCAAGGACTTTCACATCGAACGCAAGCCGAAATTCGTCCAGGATCGGCTGTGGCGGCTGGTTTACAACAATGACTTTATTCCCCAGGGACCGGCGACTTCCCGGCCCGACGCCTGGCACGAGCCATGGCAGATCAGCGACGGAACGGGATGGAGCCTGCAACGCAATGGAAAGCCCTCGCGCGATTTCAATTTTAACAACGCCAACGGCTCCTCGACGCTTTTCTTCAATGACACTGCCAATCGCGGCGTTTTTCCGCTGACCGACTGGATCTCCTACGACCAGATCACCGGCACGGAAAAGGAACAACAGCATTCGACACCGGGCTCTGATTCGGACATCACCCGGGATGGTCCCTCCGTCAGCGACTTGAAATTCAGTTGCTTTTACACGCGAAAGAGCGGCGACGGCGCGATGCGGATGTATCTCACCAAGCTGGATCACTGCTTTGTCGCGGAATTCAAGCCCGGCAAAATCTCGCTCTTTGAGGCGAAAATCAACGCCTCATCCAACGGGGCCACCGGAAAAGGCCTGGACCTCGGCCCTTTGACGCTCAAAGAGTCGGCGGACTTGCCGAAATCGGCGGGCGCTGCGCCGCTGCAAATCGATTTCATGAATTACGACTACGACGTGATCCTTCGCGTTGACGGGAAGGTTATTTTCGACAAGCCGTACGAGCCGGACGTGAAAACGCTCTGGGATCAAGCGATTTCCCGGAAACCCGATCCGATGGCGCGCCCGGAAATCAGGATCACCAGCGAGCGGCAGGCCTGCTCCATCGAGCATCTATCACTGTGGCATGATATCTATTACGGCAATTTCAACTACCACGTCACATTTTGGGCCAGCCCCGAGAAACTCATGCATTTGAATGCCGGAGAGTATTTCGTGCTGGGAGACAATTCCTTGATCAGCGGCGACGCAAGATATTGGAACCAGCCAATCCTGCTTCCGCGCGAAGGCCTGCCCGATACTCAAGGCGGGCGCGTGCCGGCGTCATTCATGCTGGGCAAGGCGTTCTTCGTTTACTGGCCGGCGGGCTATCGGCCGCCGTTCATTCCGAAGGGAATCATCCCGGATTTTGGGGAGATGCGGTTTATTCACTGATCCCTTGGTTCAGCGGGAAAATTTACGATCAACCCGGTGAATTTGACGCGAAGGCGCGAAGGATCGAAGGTCGCGAAGTAGATCAAACGCGCGAAGGTTGTTCGGGACAGCTGCCTTTGAGATGCATCGAAATCTTGTTTGATAAACCTGATCGGGAAACTCTTCGTCACCTTCGTTCTTCGCGCCTTCGCGTCAAGAAATCGTTGTTACTACGACTACTAACGCCCACCGTGCTTGCACGGTGGGTTTTGTTACGCGCTCCCGAACCCATCGTGCAAGCACGATGGGCGTTAACGGAGTTTCCGTTGATCCCCGACAGAATTTCGAAGAAAACCGCGCCAGCGTAGCGCAACGCGATGGTCGCCTTCAAATAATCCTCGATTACCGCTTTTGTTTGGCAACTTGTTGCTTGGCCGCGTCGATGATGGCTTCGGCGCTGAAGTTGAACCGCTTGGCGACATCTTTCAGCGGGGCTGATGCGCCGAAGGTTTTCATCCCTATGGTAGCGCCGGTCAGGCCCACGTATTTGGCCCAACCGAAGGTGCCGGCCATTTCCACTGAGACACGGGCCGTTACGTCCGGCGGAATCACCGAAGCGCGGTAGGCCTCATCCTGCTCTTCGAACAATTCCCAGCTTGGCATGCTGACGACCCGCGCCTTGATGCCGTCCTTTTTCAGCCGCTCGTATGCGTCAACCGCCATCGGCACTTCGCTGCCGGTGGCCAGGATAAGCACATCCGGCTTGCCGCCCTCAGCATCGGCTAAAACATACGCGCCGCGGGTTACCCCGGTGGCGGGGGCATATTTCGTGCGGTCGAGCGTGGGAATCGCCTGGCGCGACAAGACGATGCAGACGGGATGATGCTTCAGCTTCATCACCAGCCGCCAGGTCTCGGCGACTTCATTCGCGTCGCCGGGGCGAAGGACGATCAAGCCTGGAATGGCGCGAAGGCTGGCGAGATGCTCGATGGGTTGATGGGTTGGGCCATCCTCGCCGACGCCGATGGAGTCGTGGGTGAAGACGTGAATCACCGGGATTTCCATGATGGCGCTGAGGCGCATCGTGGGGCGCATGTAATCGGTGAAGACGAAGAAGCCCGAGCCGAACGGGCGCACCTTGGAAAGCGCCATGCCGTTGATGCAAGCGCCCATGGCGTTTTCGCGGATTCCAAAGTGCATGTTGCGGCCGTGATAACTGAACTGGTCCTTGGCATGGGCTTGGCCATGGCTGTCGACGCCGCCGGTTTGCTGGGTGAGGGCCGGCGGGCCGAAATCGCCCGCGCCATCGAAAGTGAGGCGCGTCTTGGTGGATGGCGCCAAATCTGCCGCGCCGCCCATCAGCCAGGGCACGGCTTTCGCCATCGCGTTGAGCACTTTTGCCGAGGCATCGCGCCCGGCAACGCCCTTGGCGTCTGTCGGGAAGGTCGGAATTTCCTTGTCCCACCCGTCGGGAAGCTCGCGCTTCTGCATGCGGTACATGTGGTCGGCTTCGACCGGGTATTTGGCCTTGTACTCGTCGAATTTCTTCATCCAGGCGTTGCGCAATTGCGCGCCGCGAGCGCCGATTCCCTTCTGGAAATTCTCGTAGACGCCGTCGGGGATATAAAACTTCTTGTCGGGCGGGAAGCCGTAATTTTTCTTGGCGCCTTCGATTTCCTTGTCGCCCAGAGGCTCGCCGTGGGCGGAATGGCTGTCCTGCTTGGTTGGCGCGCCCCAGCCGATATGGCTGTCGACGATAATGAGCGTGGGCCGGCCCTTGGTGTTTTTGAAGACATCGAAGGCGCGCTTGAGCATTTCCAAATCGTTGGCGTCGCCGACGCGCGTGACGTTCCAGCCATAAGAAATGAATCTCGTGGCCACGTCGTCGCTGAATGCCAGGTAGGTTTCGCCTTCAATGGTGATGCGGTTGTTGTCGTAAATCCAGCAGAGGTTATCGAGTTTGAGGTGCCCGGCCAGGCTGGCCGCTTCGCTGGAAATGCCTTCCATCATGCAGCCGTCACCGCCCAGGGCGTAGACGTTGTAGTCGAACATCACAAAGTCAGGGCGGTTGAAATGCGCCGCCTGCCATTTGCCGGCGATGGCCATGCCGACGCTGTTGGCAAATCCCTGTCCCAGCGGGCCGGTGGTGGTTTCCACGCCGCTGGTCCAGCGATATTCCGGATGGCCCGGGCATTTGCTGTCGAGCTGGCGGAACTTTTTGATTTCATCCAGCGGCACCGAAGGCTGCCCGACAATTTCATACTTCCCGTTGACCGCCTTCACGCCGGTCAGGTGAAGCATGGAATAGAGCAGCATCGACGCATGGCCGGCGGAAAGAACAAAGCGGTCGCGATTGGGCCAGATCGGATCGCTCGGATCGAAGCGCAGATAATCCTGCCACAACTCGTACGTGACCGGCGCCAAGGCCATCGGGGTTCCCGGATGCCCGGAGTTGGCCGCCTGCACGGCGTCCATGGCCAGGCAGCGAATGGTGTCGATGCACGTTTTTGTGATGGGGTCCTGCTGTGTCATAGGCGCGACATTGTGATAAAAACTCTGAGGAATGGAAGTGCGCGGGCACGCGAAATCCGAATGAGGGTGTGGCCGTCTTTCTTGGCAACCCGTAGGGTGGGCGTACTCGCGCGTACTCGCCCACCATTGTTCGCGGGCGGCGAATGGTGGGCGAGTACGCCCACCCTACATTGAGCGACCGATTGCCAAAAGAGACGGCCACACCCTCCGAATGACGGTGTGGCGCTTAATGGTGGCGAACGGCTTGCAGCAATGGTGGAGCAGACAAGAATGAATGTCTCCTCCACCGGCCGCCACAAACAAAAGTTACACCCTCCGAATGACCAAACCCCAATGACGAATGATCACTTGTTTGCTCCACGCGCGACATAGTTGCCCGGCTGGGAGCGAAAACCGATCCCCATCCGGTTCCATGCATTGATTGCTGCAATCGCCCAGGTCAGATCGACAAATTCCTTCTCCGTGAAATGTTTTCGCGAAGATTCATACACATCGTCGGGTGCGTGGGTGTCAGCGACCTTTGTGAGCGCTTCGGTCCACGCCAGTGCCGCACGTTCGCGGTCGGTGTAGAAGGGTGATTCGTGCCAGGCGTTCAAGCCGTAGATGCGCTGTTCCGTCTCGCCGCCGGCGCGGAGGTCCTTGGAATGCATGTCGAGGCAATAGGCGCATCCATTGATTTGCGAAGCGCGCATCTTGACTAGGTGCAGCAGCATCGGCTCGATGCCGGAGTGGGAAATGTAACTCTCCAGGCCGACCATGGCTTTGAAGCCGTCGGGGGCGGCCTTCACGTAATTGATTCTTGTTTCCATGCGCCATTAAAGGGGGCCGGCTCATGCGATTTCAAGCGGAGGCATTCAAATGAAAAATCGGGACCAGGCTTTCGCCTGGTCCCGATCGGGTTAATTCGATTTTATTTCGGGCGGATTTTCAACTACCCAGCTTGCTCGTCAGAAGCGGGAATTGTTTCTGCTCGATTTCCTTTTCGATGATGATCGTCGGCTTCACCAGGATGAGCAAAATCTGTTCGTCCTTGGCAACCGAGCGATTGGTGAACAGGCGTTTGAGGAATGGGATCTTGGAGAGGACGGGGACGCCGGCCTCTTTTTCCGTCTCGCCGGACAGGGTTTGCCCGCCGAGCAGGAGTGTGCCGCCGTCGGGGACCGAGACGGTGGTCTTGACTTCGGTGATCTGGATTTCCGGTTCCTGGATGGTGCCGCCGGGCGTCCCGCCGCCGCCGATGATGCCTGTTCCGTTCAGGCCGCCCAGATTCGTCCCGGAGGTTCCGGTCTGGAAGTTAAACGAGGCCAGATCGAGCAGTGTGGCAAGCTGAGGGCGAAGGGTGAGGGTGACGTATTTGCGGTCGGCCGATACGGTTGCGGTGACGTCGAGGAGCACGCCGGATTCCACGACGCTGACGACCGGGGTAAAGGCGCTGACGCCGGTGCCGACGGTTGCCGTCAGGTTGCTGACGTATGCCTGCTGCGTGGCGACCAGCACATAAGCGCGCTGGCCGTTGAATAGGGTGACGCGCGGGGCGGTCACGAAGGTCGATCGCAGGCTTGCCTCGGTGGCCCGCAGGATGAGGTTCACCTGGAAGTCGTCGAGGTAGGTCGCCGAGGTGGTAAGCCCGGTGGCGGTCTTGCCGATGCTGCCCGGCACGCTGGTGGTCGGGCCAAGCGTGTATTGCGAGCTGCTGTTATTGATGTTGATCGGGCTGATGTTCTTGGCCAACGACCCGTTGAGGTTGAAGACCATGTTCAGGTCGACGCCAACGTCTTCCAGGAAGTTGCGTTGCACGGTAAGGAACCGCGTTTCGACGGTGACCTGGATGGCGCGGGTTTCGCGAAGCTGCTCGAGGAGGTTGACGAGCTGCTTCTGGTTTTCGGGGGTCTGGGTGACGATGAGTTGGCCCTGGAGCTCGCGGATGGAGCCGGTCATTCCGCCGGCGTCTTTCCAGGAGTCGGAGGCGATGGTGTCGGTGATCAATTTGGTGATCTGGTCGACGAGTTCCTGGCGGGTTGGGCCGGGCTTTTCCTTGGTGTCGCTGCCGCCGAACAGGCCTTGGCCACCCTGTCCACCGCCGCCGCCGCCACCGCCGCCCTGAGCGCCGATACCGCCGCCGCCCTGGGGATTTTGCTGCTGGTTGTTGCTGGTGGAGTTCAGCGAGAAGTCCGGCGCATCGGTGAAGTCAGGGATGTTGATGATCAGGTCGCGGATGTCATACACGCGGGTGATGACGTTCTTGGACAGATCGTCAACGGTTGAGATGGTGATGACGCCGTCGTCGATGCTGTAAGTCAGCTTGGCAGCTCCGCCGCCCACGCTGTCGAGGATGACATTGAGGGCCTTGGAGAACTTGACGTTGCGCAGCTTGGCGCTGACCGGTGCATTGCGGTCGATGCCGGCGCCTTCGAGGGCTTTCCAGTTGACGAAGATGTTAGCGCCGCTGACATCGCGGAGGAAGTCGACCACATCGCTGAAGCCGACGCCGTCGAACGTCACTTCCGGGAGCGAGCGGTCGAGCTGCGCCTGGACGGCGCGGTCTTCCTTGTTCTGGCCTTGTTCCTGCTGGACGGTCTGGTCGCGGGTGGCGCTGATATCCGGCCAGTCTGTGGGATAGCGAAGGATATCATCGTACGGCACCATGTGCTCGTCGGCGGCCGTAAGCGTATCGGTAAATTTCCGATGGCGCAGCTCCGAGACATCGCGCTGGGATTGGAATTGCCAGTGGTCTTCGAGAATCGGGCGAACGCCTAATGCATATTCGTCGGTCGGGTCGAGCTGGAGGATCTGGTCGACCACGCCAAGGGCTTCCTTGTAGCGGGTCTGCTTGGTGAGATCGACAGCGGTGCGTTTTAGATCCTGGATGGTGTGCTGGCGCTCCAGCTTCGCTCGGGCGCGTTCCTCTTCGATCTGACGGATGGCGGTTTTCTGAGCAGCATCCGCCTTGGCAAGCTTGACCGCATCCTCCGTTTGCGTCTTTTGCAGCCGCACTGAATCAAGCTGCTTATCGAAGTTCCGCAGATCCTGGTTGTTGAAGATGGCGCGGTCAGCGCCGGCGGCAAGCTCGGCGCGCTGAATCGCGGCATCGGCCAAATCCCACTTGTTGTCGACAATCGCCTGACGCGCCTCTTTGATGGCGGTGTCGAAGCGATAGTTGATTTCCTGGCGGCGAATGTCGACTTCGGCCTGTTCCGATGCCAGAGCCGATGGCGCATTGGGGCTGCGGCCTTCGCGGGTGAGGATTTCATCCAGGCCGCTTTGGGCGGCGGCGTTGGTGGGATCGAGATGGACGGCGTCGGCGTATTTGTCGCGGGCCGCATCCAGTTCTCCAGCCGCTTCCAGTTGCCGGCCCTGCGCGACCAGAAGTTTCGATTGCTCGGCGGCCTGGCCGCGGGCAAGGTCTTCGGCGCGGGCGGTGGCGTTTAGCGCGGTGTCGGCCGCCGGGTCGCCAACCCGCCGAAGCGGGGCATCGGAAGTGACGGCAGCATTGGCCTGCAGGGCCGGGGCATCGGGTGCCCGCTTGCTGTCCATGCGCGACAGGTACGTGCCGGCCGAGTCCTCAAAAAGGCTGGGCTTCTTGTCGTAACCGGCGGCGATGGCCGCATTGAAATCATCGCGGGCCGCCTTCCAGTTGTTGCTGCGATATTCCTCGCGGCCGCGGACGTAAAAATCGCGGCCGGACAATTGGCCGGGGTTGACATTGGCAGCGGGACTTGCCGGAGCCGCTGGCGCTGCCGGTGCGGCTGGCGCTGCGGGTGTTTCGGGGGCTGCTGTAGCGGCAGGAGCCCGGGCAGCAGGCGCTGACGCAGGCATCTCGCCGGCGGGGGCCGCGGGCGCTGGAGCGGGTGTCGCCGGAGCCGGAGTGGCTGGAGCCGGAGTGGCCGGGGTCGGGGCATCGGCTGCGGGGGTTGCAGTCGGTGCCGAGGCGGGAGCCGGAGCAGGTGCCGGCGTCGGTGCATCGGCGGCAGGAGCCGGTGCGGGTGCGGGCGCCGGGGCAGGTGCGGGTGCTGGCGCCGGTGCGTCAGCGGCAGGTGCCGGGGCGGGTGTGGGTGCCGGGGCAGGTGCGGGTGCTGGCGCTGGTGCATCGGCGGCGGGGGCCGGAGCAGGTGCAGGTGCCGGCGCCGGGGCAGGAGTGGGAGCCGGCGCATCGGCTGCAGGAGCGGGTGCCGGTGCGGGCGCTGGAGCAGGCGCTGGAGCAGGCGCGGGTACCGGGGCATCGGCCGCAGGGGCGGGTGCGGGGGCAGGCGCCGGGGCGTCGGCGGGCTTGGGGGCATCCTGGGCGTTTAGCCGTGCAACCTGCCATAGGACGGCAGGAACGGCCATAGTGGCCGCCAATCCGAGCACGGCGAGCCTTCGGCGTTTGGCGCGGGTGACGCGCGATTCGCCTGAAAGACGCGAAGATGGCGACGAGAAATCGGACGGCAAAGACTGCGGGGCTTGAAGCCCGCCTTGGCGGTCGAAGAACACGGCGTTCCTCCTGGGTTGGGGCATGCGCTGAAAAAAACGAATGGGTGTAGATCCCGGGTGTCGAATCTTTGTTTCTCCCGGAGGGAACCTGCCGGGAGCCACGCCTGCTAACTTAGCCGCTACATTTTTTCCCTTCAAAACCTTGCCGCAACACATCTCCTGCGGCAACTTCAAGCCTTGCGTGAAAGGCTCCAAACCGGCCGGAAAGCATCACCTTCCAAGTTGCTTTCCACCAGCTATGTCCTGAGTGTAAAGGATGCGCACGGCGGTTGCAAATAAATTCGCAATTGTTGGAAGAAGTTCGCAACAGGAAGGACCGCCTTACAGGCATCTGGGGCGATGGCGCGTTCTTAATGGCGATGTCCAGTGAAGTTATTTCAGTTTATCGGACGTGAATCGGCCGGGAAAAGGCTGGTTTTCGGGGGTTTGCGCGGCGGGAAAAATTTGTGGAATGAAGAGAATGTACACCCGAAATGCGCTGGATGTTGCCCGCAATCCCATGGATCGACCCGATCCCCCGGCAAATTTCCTCGCGACAATTTGATAATCCGGCGGGTTGTCGATGCGGATTATGCCGAAAGCGCCGAGTCAAAATCGCGAAATCGCAAGCGACTTCGCAGCGGCACAGTGCAAAACGCCCCTTCGCGGTGGCGGCGAGGAAGTCGCTTGCGATTTCGCGACTTCCCGATCGATCGACCTGAAAAACGCGTTAATAGCGCGAACGCGTTTATCGCTCACGGATTTGACCCACCCAAACCCTATCTATCTATCTATCTATCTTTCCTTCACTCGCTCGATTTCCGCCCCCACGGCGGCCAGCTTCTGCTCGATCTTCTCATACCCGCGATCAATATGATAAACCCGGTCGATTCGCGTCGTTCCCCGGGCGACCAGGCCGGCCAAAACCAACGCCGCCGAGGCGCGCAGGTCGCTCGCCATCACGCTGGCGCCCTGCATTTCCTTGATCCCCTGGATGATGGCGGTTGGGCCTTCTTTGCGGATTCTGCCGCCCATGCGGTTTAATTCGCCGACGTGGAGGAAGCGGTCGGGGAAGATGCGTTCAGTGATAACGCTGATCCCATCCCCCAGGCAAAGCAGCGCCATGAGCTGGGCTTGAAGATCGGTGGGGAAGCCGGGGAATGGCTGGGTGGTCATTTCGACGGGGTTAATCCGGCGATTGGAGGAAACGAAGATCGTCCCGTTCTCGCGCTGGATTTTCACACCCACTTCTTCCAGCCGATCGACGACGGCGATGAGATGATCGAGATTGCAGTGCTTGAGTTCCAGTTCGCCGTTGGTGATGGCGGCAGCAATCATGAAGGTGCCGCACTCGATGCGATCGGGAATGACGCGGTGTTCGCAGCCGGTGAGTTGATCGACGCCTTCGATGCGGATTTCGGGGGTGCCATGGCCTTTAATGTTAGCGCCCATCTTAATGAGCAATTCGGCGCAGTCGACGACTTCCGGCTCGCACGCCGCCCCAACCAAAACCGTTTCTCCCTCGGCCAGCGCGGCGGCACACATCACATTAATGGTTCCCAGCACCGTTGGCCCCTGTGCTCCGCCAAGATACATTCGGCAGCCTTTGAGTCGGCCGCCGTTGCGGGGAATTTCGCCGACCATATTGCCATTTTCGGTGCGAAATTCGGCCCCCAGCTTTTGCAGCCCGCGAACGTGAAGGTCGACCGGGCGGTCGCCGATGGCGCATCCGCCGGGGATGGACACGACGGCTTTTCCGCGTTTGGCCAGGAGCGGGCCAAGGACGCAGATGCTGGCGCGCATGGTTTTGACGATGTCGTAGCGTGCCTCGCAGTTTTTCTCGTCGGTAACGGTGATGTCGAGCGGGCCGTCGAGGGAGGGAAGATGTTCTGCCCCAGCGGGGGATTCATGGCGATAGACATCGCAGCCAAGCTCGCCGATCAGCTTAATCATCGAGTCGATGTCGCTGAGGCGTGGAACGCCGCGAAGGGTGGTTTTGCCGACGGCCATCAGGCAGGCGGCGACGATGGGCAGCGCGCTATTTTTGCTGCCGCTGATTTCGATTTTACCTTTGAGGCGATGTCCGCCGCGGATAAGAAAGCTGTCCATGTAGTGCGCCCGTCCTTGGGCTCATGGGCGATGGTGCCAGAGATGAGGGAGGAGAATCCTCTTCGGCATCATGCCCATGCGACCCGAAATAAGCCGTGCAGGGAAACCAGCAATGGCCCCGCGGTGGCGAAAAACGATCCGCCACACTATTTCGGTCTATCGGCCGCTCCATCGGCCGACGATCAATTGTTCTCACCGGTTCGTAAAAAGATGAGGCCCGGAGGGTGAGACGATGCCGGGCTTTGTGTATTGTCTTCATCGCTGTACGTGAATGCAAGAGAATCGTTCGGAAGAATTTACATGGCAAGAACCCGAATTAAAATCTGCGGCATCCGCCGCGCGGCCGACGCCGTCGCGGCGGCACAGGCGGGCGCCGACGCCATCGGCATGGTGTTTCACCCCGCGGCGGCGCGGTTTATCGATGAAAACCAGGCGCGGGAAATTCTGGCGGCGCTTCCCCCGTTCGTAACCCCTGTCGGCTTGTTCGTCGATGCGCCCATCAACACCGTCCGCCAAACCGCACGATCATTGGGCCTGCGACACATCCAGCTTCACGGCCACGAAGATGCGGCTTATATCCGCGAATTGGCCGAATTCGTTATTTTGAAAGCCGTGCGCGTCGATCGCAGCACCTTTTCGACGGAGCTGGCCCAATGGCGCAGCGAAGGTTTGGCCAACCTCGCCGGCATCATCCTGGAAACACCCTCCGCCAGCCCCGGCGGCACAGGGCTTGTCAACGACTGGGACTTCGTCCGCGAGTGTCGATCAAAAGGCCTGTTCCAAGGCTTGCCCGCCATCATCGCCGCCGGCGGGTTGACCCCGGAAAACGTCGCCGCGGTCGTGCGCGATGTGCAGCCGTGGGCCGTGGATGTAAGCAGCGGGGTGGAGTCGTCGAAGGGGGTTAAGTCGGCGGAAAAGATGGCGGAGTTTGTAAAAGCCGCGCGGTCGAATGACCAGTGACGAAATCCGAATGACCAATGAGGTCCAAAACTTTGATGAACCAGTCATCCGGATCTGCTCAGCGCGGCCTGGGGCCGCAACCAGAATGCGCTCGCGAAGGCGCGATGTCGCGAAGACAGACGCGAAGGACGCTTTCAAGGATTACGTAATCGCCTCAAATCGCCTGGCATTTACCTTCGCGTTTGTCTTCGCGCCATCGCGCCTTCGCGAGCGCATTCCGCTTGGATCCTTATTTCCCATCCGGCATCACCCGATTCATCGGCACGTTCGGCGTTTCGCCGCTCACGCGGTAGGGGCGGGGGACGATCAGCAGCACGGTTTCCATCGGCTCAGCGCCGCCGGGGGTGATGAAGAATTGGTGGCCCAGGTTATCCGGAAGATTGATCGGTTTCGTGGGGCCGATCACCAGGAAATGATCCAGCGGAACATCCTGCATTAAGCGAAGATCGTAGTAGTATTCCGGCTTGATCAATTCAATTTCGCGCACTTCGTTAAGAAGGGTGACGTGATATTCCTGCCGCAGGCTACGGACCAGGGCGCTGATGGCCAGCCGCGAATCGCCGGGCCGGCGCGGGGTTGGCTCGAAGCTGAGTGCCAGCAGGTCGTCGCACTTTTCATACGAGCGGCCGTGGGGAATTTCATCGTCGTGGTTGAAGTAGAAAATAATTTGGCGATCGACGGCGGTCCGAAGCGGCAGTTCCAGGCCGCCGCGTTTTACCGGGGCGGTGCTTCCCTTTTTGGCGGTCGCGCCGTAATGATCGATCAGTCCCTTGAAATAATCCCATTCGTCGTTCGCGCCGATGCCGTAACGCACACCATTTTTTAACAGCAGCGCGTGGGTTGCAAGATCGACGTGGTCTTCATCGATGTGCTTCCAGAATCGGTCGCTGGCACTGATTGCGCCGCTGGGGACCGTCAGGTGGTAAATGTCCAGCTGCAATAAAATGTCGACATCCTCGCGGGCGATGTTGTGATCGGCTTTGTCGCCGGTGGCGACGTGGCCGGTGGTGCTAAGATTCTTGACTGCTTGGGGTTTTCCCTGGGGAATGACCGGTGAAGTCGGCGACGGTTTTTGGCTGCAACCGCACAGCGCCAGCGCGCCGAGCATCGACAACAGTGCGGGCAGATTTGGTCGCATGACTGCCATTCCATGGGTAATCCCCATCCTTGATTCTGCGTCGCCAGAGCGGTTTTTACCCATTTTTACCCATTTTCAGCGAAAATTGTGTAATTTATCAGATTCCTGCTCAATCCTGAGTTTATCTTCTGTTGGCACAAGGGCTTTCGCCATTCACCGTGATTACACAACCCCTTCGGGGGTGTGTAACGCGGACCCGGTCGAGATCGGCCGTGAACCATGCCTGACCCATCGGACGAATACGTTTTACCCGTTTTCCGTCGCGACTCAATATTAGGAGCGGCTGATCTTACCCGACATTGCCGACACCGTCTGGAAGATGATCTTCATATCCAGCCAGAAGCTTCGGCGTTCGACGTATTCGATGTCGAACTTGATCCATTCCTGGAAATCGGTGCCGGTTCGGCGCGTGCGCTTGACCTGCCATAACCCGGTGATTCCCGGGCGGACGCTGAGGCGCGCTTCGCGCCAAGGCGGGCAATACTGGTTTTCGTGGCGGGGGCTGGGACGCGGGCCGACCACCGACATGTCGCCGACCAGCACATTGAAGAATTGCGGCAGCTCGTCGAGGTTGTATTTTCGCAGCAGGCGGCCGATGCGGGTGAGGCGCGGGTCGTTCTCGATAAAGAACTGGGGGCCATCCGCCTGATTTTTGGACTTCAGCGTGGCCTTCATTTTTTCCGCGTCCTTGCGCATGGAGCGGAACTTCACGCAGGGGAATTCGCGCCCGCCGACAGTTTCGCGGCGATGGGCGAAGAAAAACGGCCGGCCATCCTCGATCCAGATCGCCAGCATGATCAGCGGATACAGCGGCAGCGAGCCGAGAATGGCGCAGATCGCAAAGGCGATGTCGAAAAGGCGCTTGGCGGCGCGGCCGAACAGGCCGCCGCGCGGCGAAAGGTTTTCCTCAGGCGGATCAGGCGTGGTCGGCTGGATGTTGAGCCATTCGATCGCGTCGCTCGTCGGGCGGGCCATCGGGTCGTCCCAGATGACCGCCGGGCCGATGACGGTTTGGGCGGCACTGACGGTTCGCCCCGCGCCGACCCAGACCGGGCCGATGAATTTCGCGCCCGGCTCAAGCTGCGCCTCGGCATCGGTCCACACTTCGCCTGGGGCTTTCTTCGCGCGCAGGACGGTGGAATCGGGCCGTTTCCAGATCTGCACGAGGTCCTGCACGAAATGCGCGATCTCGCGGGAGTTGGTGCGCGAGTAGACGCTTCCCTCGGCGGAGCGCGTGGCGCGGTCGTGGCGGGGGATGAATCGCCGAAGCCGCCGCCAGCCTCGGATCGGATCGATGGCCGACTGCCAGAGCAGGGCGATTTCGCGGTCCGGCGTCAGGGCGACCCGCGCCAGCCGGCTCGATGAATCGTATGAGCGCTGAAAGCGCACGAACCGCTCGGATGCATCCAGCACCACGTTCTCGCGATACCCGCGATCGCGGGCATCGTGCAGGCGCACAAAAAGCACCTGCGGCTTAATCCAGTTCAGCGCCTCCATCAGCGGCGCAAGCTGAAATAACGCCAGGGTGCCGGGATCGCAAAGTAGATAAAGCTCGGCATGACGGACGATTTCCGACGGCTCGCCCTGCGCGACAACCTGCACGCCGTGCGCCGCCCAGTAGCGGTTATGAAGCTGCGGCGCGTCGAGGCCCCAGACGGTTCTTGCCGGGAGAAGGTCGAGGGAGGGTTCCTGGGCGATGACCGAATCGGGAATTGGAGCAGACGAAGCCCCGGCCGCCGCGTAGCGCGGGGTGGAGAGCGGAGGGGATACGTCTACCGTCGGCATACTGGTTGGCGAAAGCCGAAATCCAAATGACCAAATCCCGTAGGGTGGGCGTACTCGCCCACCATTTCCGCGGACCAAACGCGGTGGGCGAGTACGCCCTACGAAAAAACTTCGTCAATTGTAGGGACCGCCTTGGCCATGGACGCGTCCTACGGCGACTCTTCAATTGTAGGGTCCGCCTTGGCGGACGCGTTCATGGAAACCCGGCGTCATCAACGATATTTGTTGAGCGAAAGGGGCCATGGACGCGTCCGCTGAAGCGGACCCTACGGGAACTTTTTCTCCAAAAGACACGGGCGGGACGCCCGTGATACGGGAACATTCGTCATTCTATTCCTCTTCACCCGCCGGTTTAAACGCCGACTGCACGGCCCGGGCGACGGGGCCCATGCGCGGGGCGTTGTAGCTGCTGCCGCGGGCGGCGGAGCGCAACGAAATTCCGCTGATCGAGCGGTCGAAATCGTCGGTCTGGGCACGGTTGAATACCACGCCGGCCAGATTCGCCTTGATATTGTGCAGATGTTGAACGGTTTTTTCCACCAGCGGGCGCTGTTGGCCGCGGCTGACGGTCAGGACCACCGCATCGGCGGCGGCGGCAACGAGGGATGCCTCAATGCTGCCCAGCACCGGGCCAGTGTCGATTAAAATCGTGTCGAAGTGCTTCTTGGCCTCTTCGATCAACCGGCGAAGGGCCGCGGGGGACAGCGTGCTGGCATGCAGATGCTGGCCGCTGCCGACCGGGAGGATCGACACATCGGCAATGTCAGTCGTGCGGACATATTCCAGCAGCGAGCGATGGGCGATGGCCTCGAGCACGCCGTCGGCGGCGACGACATTCAGCCGCGACGTGAGGCCCGCGCCGATCAGGTCGCAGTCGATGAGCAATGTTCGCGTGCCGCAGGCGGCATACGACAGGCCCAGCGCCAGGGTGAGGCTGGTCTTTCCGTCGGCGGGTGCGGCGCTGGTGATGGCGAAGACGCGCCGATCATCTCCTCCGGCGGTGTTGATCTGCAACATGGTGCGAATCTGATGGACGCAGTGGGCGGCGATGGAGGCTTGCTCCGGATCGCTCAGGCGGTCGGGCAGGTCGGGAAGAATGCCCAGCAGCGCGAGGCCTGAGGTATCCTGCGTGCCGGTTTCGTCGCTGAAGCGGAACCGCGGATTGAGCAGGCTCGCCATGAGCATCAGCCCGATGGGCAGGACAGCACCGGCCATGAACCCGACGCCGCCAAAGATGATTCGCTTGTCGGTGCCGATCGACGCCATGCCACCTGGGTCGATTACCCTGAACGTATTGGCCATGTCGCGCTGGTTGGTCAATTCTTCGATCTTCTTGTCGTCGCGAATGCGTTCTTCGTCGTAGCGGGTTTTTTCCGCCCGCAGCACGTGAACTTCGTGAGTGCGATGGCCCAGGTCATCGAGTTGCAACTGTTCCTCTGCGTACATCTCCTGCATGTGCTTGAGATTGCTTTCCTTGACGCTGAGGTCCTTGGAGATCAGCACGCCACCGCTGCCGTCGGGCTTCATCTTGATAAAGTAGCGGCCGCGCAGGCTCTGGGCATAGTCATTCATTCGATCAGTCATCGCCGCGAGGTTAGCCGCTTGGGCAATGACGTATGGGTTGGCGCCGCCCAACCGCTGGGTGAGCGCCTTGAGCGCCTGGTCTTCAATGCTGTGCTGGCTGTACATCACCTGCATCGCCGGATCAACGCGGGCCAGGTCTTCGACCGAATAGGGCTGGTTTCCGGCCTGCTGCTGCGCCAGTTTCAGTTCGGCGCGATCGATGCGAAGCATTTCTTCCAGATCGCGCACCTGCTTTTGCAGGGCGAAATGCGTCTGGTATTTCTCATTGAGAATGGTCTGCGGGTCATCGCCCAGGTTTTGCAGCATCTGATCGATCAGGCTTTCATCATTTTTGATGTTTTGCACGACGTTGATCTGCTGCTTTTTCCAGACGTTGATCTTTCTTTCGAAGTTGGCGCGCTCGTCGTTGCCGAAAAGCTTCTTGTAAGACTCAATGACCGCTCTCACCGCGATGGGTGCGACGACCTTTCCATCCTTCTTGTCATCGGTATAGGTAATGTTGATGACGAACGATCCGGGGGCCAGCTTGATGACCAGGTCCTTGCCGAACTTGTCGAGATACGCCTCAGGCGGAAGCGGGCGATTGGCTTTCCATTCCGGGTCATGCATCGCTTCGCGCATCACCGTTTCGCTGTGAAGATTGCTGACAACGGTGGCCACGTACGCCTGCCAGAGGGGCATGATATGGTCGTACATGTCCGGGCTGGTGATGACCGGATCAATTTCGATGCTGCCGTGGCTTTCATAGCCGGGGTGAAACAGGAAGAACCCCGCGCCGCCGCCCAATACCGCAAAGATGCCGGCAAGAAGAAGCGTGATCCCATAGCGGCCGCGCAGGTGCTGATGGACCTTGGCCAGCGGGGTGGAAGGCGCTGCCGGCGTTGCCGGGCCAAGCACGCCGGGCGCGGGGCCCGACCAGGACGGCGTCTGCATCTGCGACGCGGAGTTGGACGGGGTCAACGAGAGTTGGATTTCCTGGCTCATGTTTCTGGCTTTCATTTCGCGGTTCCCAGCGTCCGGAGTATCCCGGCGTCGGAACCGATCAAGGTCGTGAAAACGTCATCGCGAACTTCGGCGGGCTGGTCGGCATCCAGCACCACCTGGAACTGGGCGGCGCCGTAATAGCGCCGCTGATAATCTCCTGCTGCCGAGCGCACTCCGGAAATATCCGGCACAATGCCCCGGCCCGGAACCACAAAAAAATTGTAAACGCTCTTACGGTCGCATCCCTGGTCGGGCTTGGCCTTGAATTGATATTCGGTGCCGTCTATCCAGGTATCCCCGGCTTTCAGGTGAAACGAACGCGAGCCGAGGTTTCGCTCGCCGTTGCTGGGATAGCAGATCGGCGGGTAATGCCCGGTCATATCGCGGGAATCCTTGCACTGGGAAATGAGCAAATCCGCCCACTGCGCGCCGCGGCCGTCGGCGGGGTGATTGGTATAGCGCCGGCTCACCAGGGCATTGGGCCGAAGCAATTTGACTGCCGCTTCGGGCACGGTTTCGTCGTTGCCGGTCCAGGTATCATTGCCGCTGGAGGAGCGGATGACGTAGGGGAATGCTTCGATAGCTGCTTTGGCGCGCTGGTGATAGGGCTCGGCCTCTTCGGGGGTTACATGGCGCGCATTATCGGCGGCGATCACGGTGAGAACGCCGAGACAGAGCAAAGGAGAGGCGAGGATGGCCGTTTTCGAGTTCATTCCTGCGGGAAGGCGGTTCTTATGATACCCATCTGAATACTTATCGGACCAATGCGCTGTAAATCTTAGATACTTTATACTACAAAGTAAGTAAGAAGGCAATCTGTAAATTTCGGCCAGTGGCATGGGCATCCTGCCCATGCTTCGTCTGGAGCCAGCAAAACCGACCTCGGCGATACCGCCGCGTCAATAAAGAACGCTGCGCTCTTGCTGATTCGATCGGAGTACCGATCGAAAGTCGAGGAGTACCGCGACACACGGGCGGGACGCCCGTGCCACTGGATGGCGCGGCGCCAGTGCCACTGAATGCCACTGGGGTCAGGATGCCAGCGTGTAACGCATCACCGGGATCATCGCCCAGCGCAGGACCTTGATGATCGCCAGAAGCATTAAGAATGAGATCGGCAGCATTAGCCAGCCGCTATATGTGTGAAAGAGGTTCCCGACGGCTTTGCCGTGATATCCGTAAATCCAGATGGTGGGGAGGATTCGCAGCACGTTGCAGAAAATCGTGGCCAGCGGGCTGGCCGCCAGCAGGAAAAACCGCACGCTGTTGCGCAGGGGCAGGCCGAAACAGAATGCATAGGTTATCAGAACCAGCGCGAAGACCATTCGCAGCCCGTTGCAAGCCTCGGCGATGTTTACCGGCTGATTATTCAGGCTCAGAAGGTTGGCGTTTCGCTGCACCGGGATGTTCACCAGTTGAAACGCAAACTGCGAGATGCGGGCAGTCCACTCTTCCAGCGGAATGGCGATCTGCTGGCGAATAAACCCTGGCACCGGAATCAGAAATACCAGCACGGCCACTGCCGGGAAAAACCGCAGGAGCATGTGTTTGCCGAGAATCGACATGGCGCACCCGACGACCAGAATGACCGCTCCGCCGTGCCAGAGTGACTGCGTTCCGCTGTAAAATCCGAACGTGGTCATCGCCCAGCCAATGATAACGAACACAAATCCAAGTGACGTGCCGCTGGGCTTGCAATAGCGAAACCGGTGCCGCCGGACGAAGACCATGCAGAACGCGACGATCGGCACGAGAAAGATATGGCTGTATTCCTCGTCCTTGGCGGCGAGGTGGTAAATATCGCGCCACGCGTCGAGGGTGGCCAGGACGCCGAGCAGCGCCATGATGGATGCCATGCCCACATGCCAGCGCGTCCAGCGATTCGTGCGCGCCGGCCAGAACCATGACGCCTTGAGCTTGCGCTCCGGGGCTGGTTCAGCGACGACGTCGACGGGCATGTATTCAAGAAGGGACATTGGGGGAGAATCAGGGAGAATAAGTAGGCAGCAGGCGGTGGAATATCTGAATGATGAATGACGAATTCAATCCGGAATTAAAGTGCCTGGCCAGAATTCGTTCTATCCTCTGCCTACTGCCTACTGCCTACTGCTCTCTTTACCTTTCTCGACCCGCGGTCGATGGTAATTAACTGATCGACGGCAGTTCGGTCGCGGCGGATAATGGTCCCGGGGCATACGACTGAACGCACCAGCACCGCGCCGGGTTCGACCGATGCGCCGGCCAATACCACCGAATCGTGAATGCGAGCCGAGGCGTCCACCGTTGCGCCAGGCTCAACCAGCGAGAAGGAGGGCGTCCAATCTTCGGCCAATAAATCGGTGACGGCGGGTTTGCCCGATCGGCGGCGATGATAATAGTGCAGCGCCTGGACGTATCCTTCCAGCGAACGAACCGGCAAGCCGGTGGGGCGGCGAAGGTTGACCACGCGAACTTCAAATTTGCTGGCGATGAGCGGAAGCGCCTGCTCCTTCATGTCGATGAAGCCGCGTTCGGGAATCATGCGAAGCGTCTTGCAGCTTACCAGCATGATGCCGCTGGGCGTGCCGTCTTCATGACTGATCACCGCCACGTCGCCGGCCTTGCGGATCAACGTGCTGACCACACGCGACAGCGGGTCGAGCAGAATCTGGGCGGCGTTGACGACGAGAATCAGATCGTCGTCGGCGTAGCCGCTGCTGATATCGCGCAAAAGGCCGCCGGTCCCACGATATTCCGACAGATCGCGTTCCACGCGATAAGCGCCGGCGTATCGGGCATCGGCCGAGCGCGGCTCGGGTGAATTTTGATTCACCATCACGCGCACGGGCAGGCGGTCGATGTTGGCGATTTTGGCCGTCTCCGCGGCCTGTGCCAGCCAGAAATTCAGGATCGATCCATCCTCGTCCAGCGGAAGATCCAGCACCGAACGGCCCGTCGCCGCCGAGAGCGCATTGGCGCGAACCGATCCGCCCAGCAGAACCATCGCTCGAAGCCGGCCGACGGGCGGGGCATCGTCGGTTCGCTCTGATTCGTCGTTGGCCGATAAGGGCCATGCCCGGGTGATCTGCGCCTCGAGCGCCGGCGAGAGTCCCAGCGGCGAACGCGCCGGCGCCAGCGGCACGGGAATCGGAACCTCCGGGGAGGGAAGCATCATCGGCTTTGCCCGGCGTAATTTCGGCGCGATCGTGTTGACCAGTCCTTTGCCCGTGCTGCGAGCCATGAGCGACAGGCCGAACGGGATGCCGCTGGTGATGTATCGTTTGAAAAGGCGGCGTGGTTCCTGATACAGGCGATGAACCCATTCCAAGCCGCCGTGCTGCATCCAGAGAGGCGCGCGTTTCACGTCGCCGCACAAAAAACTGAAGCTGTTTCCCACGCCGAGCCACCAGGCATCGGGCAGAATTGGCAGCAGCCGGGCGATCAGTTGTTCCTGCTTGGGAGAACCCAGGGCCACATACACGATGTCCGGCTTGGCCGCCGACAGCGAGGCGATGATTGTCGCCATCTGGTGCGAATCGCGCTCAAAGCCCATCGGCGGCGAGTACCAACCCGCCACGCGAAGCGTGGGATATCGCCGCATCAGCTCATCAGAAGCCAGCTTGGCGGTATCCCCCGAGCCGCCCAGAAGATAAACCGATCGCCCGCGGCCGGCGGCGGATCCCGACAGGCTGGAGATCAGGTTCGATCCCGCCACGCGCTCGGGCAAAGGCGTGCGCTGAAGCTTGCTGGCCCAAACCAGCGGCATGCCGTCGGCAACCACCAGGTCGGCCTCGGCGATCATTGCCCGGAAATTCACATCAGCCACATATCGGCGAAGGTGATCGAGATTTGGCGTGACGACGACGCCGCCATGTTTATTGTCCAGTTCGTCGAGGATGTGCGCGATGGCCTGGAGTTCGGTGATGGCGTGGAGCTTGACGCCGCGCAGCTCGATGGAGGGCATGGGGTTTCCAACCCGGATGCCGAAACGGTCGGGACGCCGGGCGCTAAGCCGCGAACCATCGCTGACGCGATGGGAAGACGGCTGAGCGTCGGTTTCCCAGGATTGCTCTCGATAGCGCAAATACATACTTCCATCCCTGGCCAGACGAAAAGTGGCGCGGCCTTTTCGAAGTTCGCGCATTCCACAGGTCTGTTATCGTCATTTCGCGATCAAAACGGACCTTGGAAATTCCATCGTGTCATCATTCTTTTGCGATGACCATTATGAGGTCGCACTATTTGAATACTCAGTCATTGCGACGAACCGACTAATCAAACTACACCCGAAATATCCCCCACTTCTCCCGGAAAGGCAACCCATAAACGGCCGATAACAGCAGATTCAGCCATATTAAAACGAGATGTTGAAATGGGGGGAGTGGAAGGGATGGAGAAGCTATAACCATCGAACGTGCATCATCTTGCGAAAATGAAGCATTTGCGAGGGATGGCGCTCGGCAACTGAAAACAATCGGCCGGCTTCACTCGCCGCCCGCCCAATTCGCGCGTGTGTTAAGCGATGGTTTTTGGGTTCCAGCACCCGGCCTGGCGGAGGTTCAGCGCATCGGTCGCGTGGGTTTTGCTGCGAAGCAGGCAGGCCCACTGATAAGTCCGTAAAAATCGTCGAAATTCTGCATCGCCGTAGCGCGGGTGACGCTGAATCATGCTTTTGAGATAGCCCCAGAGCATGGCAATGCCGCCGATCAGAATGGGCGGGCGAGTCATTCGAAAGGTGGCGCTGGCGAGCATATAGACCAGCCCGGTGCCCATGAAATATTGCCCGATGCCGTGGCGAACCCGCCCTGTCCACCAGTTTTTGTGGCTGGTGCCCATGGGCCGAAGGTGCTCGAAGTTAATGGCCGGGTCGTCCCAGCTCACAGAAATCCACCCGAGCATTCGGCAGCGATGGCAGTCGATGCCGTCCCACATTAATTCGCGCACAAATCCGCCAATCTGCTGGAAACAGGCGGTGCGGTAGAATTTGACCATGCCGACCGAGTTTTCGTCGCCGCACATTTCGCTGACCGGCTTGCCGGCCTCGTCGCGGAAGAACGGCTTGCCGCTGCACGTGCCGATTCGCGGCTCGGCTTCCATGCGTTCCATGAGCGTCTGGAAATAGCGGGCGGGAAGATCGAGGTCGAGATCGAGCTTGCAGACGTAGTCGAAGTCGGCAGGGTTGATGGTGTCGTAGCCGTGATAGAAGGCATCGATCACCCCGCCGCCAAGCTTGCGAAACCCGCGATCCTCCCGGCGGATGACTTTGATGAACGGATATTTGGCCGCATATTCAGCGAGAATCTTCGGCGTGTCATCGGTCGAGCCATCGTCGACGATCAGCCAAAGCGCAGGCGGACAGGTTTGCGCCGCAATGCTATCCAGCGTGCGGCGGGCGTACTTTGCCTCATCCCGGCAAGGGGTGACGAGCAAATATCGCCGGGAGGGCGAAGCGGGAAAATCGGAGGAGGGTCGCATCATGATATTTTCGAAACTAATCGCATCACGCGTCTAGACGCGGTTCCCTGCGCAATCGCGAGCGGGATACATCACACGTTCGCGTTCACAAGACGCCGGTTCTGAGGTACTCCGAAGAGCCGGGTCGGATCGCGCGACCCGATCCGGCTCTTCGGAGTACCTCAGAACCGGCGTATGAATCACGAACAACCGCTCTCAGTGGCCCACTTGCGGCGCGCCAGTGAGTGCCGGCGCAAACGATCCGGACCTTACCTGCGCCGCCGAGCCCCGCTCGGGCATATCCGTCGAACCCGTGCTCGAACTCTCGATCACGCCCGGTTCCGGCCGCACCTCCACGACTTCCCCTCGCAGTGCCTGCGTCAAAATCCGCACCAGCCGGCCGGCTTCGGTCTGAATATTAAACTCCGCTTCCACCTTCGCCCGCCCGGCGGTCCCAAACCGCCGCCGCAGATCCGCATCCTTCAATAACGCGCCAATCCGCTCCGCCAGCGCCGCCGCATCACCCGGCGGCACCAGAAATCCGCTGACGTTATTTTCAACCAGTTCTGGTATCCCGGCAATCTGCGGCGCAACAACAGGCACGCCCGCCGCCATCGCCTCCATCAATACCACCGGCACGCCTTCGGCAAAGCTGGCCATGGCGAAAACATCGGTTTGCGCCAGCAACTCGCGCACCTGCGACTGAGATTGATAGCCCAGGAAGCGCACCCGGTCAGACAATTTTAAATCGGCCGCCCGGCTTTCGATTGCGGCGCGGTCAGGACCATCCCCGGCGACGTTCAATATCAGATCGTAACGCTCTTGACTAAGCTGCGCGATCGCATCCAGCAAAACCGGCAATCCCTTCACGCCCGCCAATCGGCCAACGAATAGCAGACGCCTGCCTGAACCCGTATGTTGCACCGGCGCAAACTGTTTCGGGTCGACGCCGCAATGAACGATGTGCAGCCGGTTCCACTTTTCCTGGGGGCCAAAGATCATGGCCTGGCTTCGGCAGAACCAGCTGATGCAGGAGACGAACAGAGCCCGGCGGATCTTCTCGTCGATGCGCCAGTATTTTGGTTCAAAGAATTCGGCCGGCCCGTGCATCGTGAAGCTGAACGTGAACCCGCCCATCTGTGCCGCCAGCATCGCCACCGAGCAGCTCGAATTGGAAAAATGGTTGTGCAGGTGTGAAAGCTTGTTTCTACGAACATGAGCGGCCACGAGGGCCGCCTCGGCGAAATAAGCCAGTTGCAGCAGCAGTGCTTTCACGCCCGGCGGCCGGACCACAACTGCGGTTCGCAAGGCGGCGAAATATTTCAGTGGCGAGCCGAACACCAGTCGCACGTGGCTCTTGAACAGTTCCCAGGGGCAGGCGGGCAGAAGATATTTCGTCCCCATGCGCTCGGATTGCTGCTCGGGACCAACATTTTCGTTGCTGGCCGGCTTGCGCACCGAGAGCGTCTCGACGACGACTCCCGAAGCGCGCAACGCCGCGACTTCGCGCTGGATGAACGTGTCGGTGGCGCGGGGATATTCGCCGGTCATGTAGGCGATTCGCAGGCTCATGCCGCCACCTCCGATTTCGCGGCGGGGGGATTGGCGGCCATCGCCGGTGAATTCTTCGGCGCATCCACTTTGGTCATGTCGGCGACGCTCATTCCAAAACTGCGATCGAGCGATTCCGCCAGCGAATAGCGGGGACGCCAGCCGAGCGCGGACTTAATTTTCGCATTGGTGAACTTCAGCGGCCGGCATCGCGCATAAAGCCGGGCCGGGATAAACAAGCCGGGAATCTTCGCCTGATTTGCGAGCAACACGCGGTTGAGCGTCACCGCCATGCCGGCGATCAAGCGCATCACCGTCCATGCCACCGGAACGATCATTGGCCGCGGCGAAATGCGCTTACGCAGCATATTGGCATAGGCGCGCTGGGTTGGCGGGTTATCGTCGATGACGTTGAGCGTCTGACCATTGGCCGAATCGCTTTCCGCGGCGCTTACAATCGCTTCAGCACAGTTTTCAACGTATGTCAGCGGAAGCCGGGCCCATGCTCCGGTGCGAATCCAGATTCGACCGGCCTGCATGCCGAGCCGGGCGGTGAAGAGGTTGTCTTTTCCGTAAATCACGCCCGGGCGCAGGATGGTGAATTTCCACCCGGCCCGCCCGGCGTGCTCGCGCACGAGGTTTTCCTGCACCAGCTTTGTATGCGCGTATTCATCCCGCGCAAAGGCATCCTTCTCGATGATCGAATCTTCATTCAGCACCGAAAAGCTGCGGATTTTCAGGTAATCGTAAACCGATAGAGAGCTGATCAGCACAATCTGCCGAACGGCGGCTTCGTCCATCGCCGCCAGCAGGTTTTCCGTTGCGACCACCGTTCCGCCATATTGGGCATACATGTCGCCCGCCTTGGCCGCCGCCAGGTGCAGCACGGCATCGGAGCCGGCGATAGAGTCAACCAACCCCCGTTTTGAGCGGAGGTCGACCTTGGCGATGTGCAGGTTTGGATGGTCGGCCCATCCGACGTCGCTCACCGCGCCGGCGCGCACGATGGCCGTCACCGCGTGGCCGCGGCGCAGCGCCTCGGCGACAACATATTTGCCGAGGAATCCATTGGCGCCAGTGATGAGTAACTTCATTTCATTACAAACAGTGGCACGGGCATCCTGCCCGTGCATTAATAGTTCCCAAAAAAGCGCATTTCGACGCGATGCAAACTATTTCTTTCTTTACAGCACGGGCTGGAAGCCCGTGCCACTGGAGTCCAGCATCGCCTCGATCAGCCGTCCTGCTCGATCCATATCGTCAAAACTCACCGGCGGTTCGCCGCCGGTTCTCAATGCATCGTAAGTCTGATCCAGAAACGTACGCAACCCTTCATAAGGCGTCTTTTGCAAAACCTTGTTCCGAAAGCCCCTGAAACTCGACCCAACCAGATGCGCGCCATTGGCGAATTGATTCACCAGCGGCGAAAGCTGTTGCCCGCCTTTGCGCGGAACAACCAGCCGAAGGTGCGGCTGAAACAAATCCGTTTCCGCCCATCCGCGCGTCCCGCGCACGGTCAGCGTGAAACAATCCGGAGCAGAGTGGCTGGTGAAGCGAATGCGGGCGTGCACCGGCCCGCCGATAACCAAAGCGTCCAGGTCGTCATATTTGAAAATTGCATCATCGCCATGCTTGCTCCACGCCGCCGCGACGCGATCGAAGGCCGGCAAAAATCGCAGCGCGAGATAGCTTAGATGCGTGATGAATTCGTGAATGACGCCCGCCGGCAGGCGATGGCTCGGATGCGGCAGGCTGCTGTCCATATAGCGACCGCCCGGCTTGCGAATCCCCAGCGCCATCCGCACGTCGACTTCGCGAACCTCGCCAAGCTCGCCTTTTTTCACAAGGCGTTCAATCGCCTGCACCGGTTCGTTGAAGCGGTAATTGTGGTCCTCGACGATCCGCAATCCGCGCGATTCGGCCAGGTGCCACAGGTCCAGGAATTCACGATGAGTGGGCGCAACCGGCTTTTCGACGACGACATGCGCTCCGGCGTTGAGCGCATCGGTCACTAATTTCGAATGCGTATTGGGGGGCGTCAGCACGTGAACGACGTTGGGCTTGCTCTGGGCCAGCATCGTCGCCGAATCCGTAAATGCCTGCTCCGCCCCAAACCGCGCCACGGCATATTTCGCCAGCGACGGCGACAAATCGCAAACGCCAACCAGCTTGACGCGCGGATCGGTCCCCAGGAAGCGCAAATGCTCCTCGGAAATCTTTCCCGTCCCGATCACCGCCGAACGCAACGGCGAATTCTGCTGTGCTAAAGCCATACGATCACCAGAGAATACTTTAACACTCAACGGCGGGAAAGGCCGGGCACTTTAGCCCGAAACCGGTATAATAGCCGGATAATGAGTAAACCATTGGTATTAAACATTCCAACTGATCTTGAGCAGCGCCTGAATGAAGCGGCTTTGCGCCGCGGATTGTCTGTTCCCGACTACGCCGTCGAGTTACTCCAGCATCAGTTGCCGGGTACTGATCGTCGGGCGGATGCTGTGGCCACGCTTCAAGCCTGGGTTGACGAAGGCGTCAAATCGGATCAAACGGGAAGCGATGATTTTCTTCGCGCTCTGGACGAAGATCGGCCATCCGAGCGGAAATTATTTCCGCCGGAATTGAAGGGAATAACTTGGTGACACGAGTAATTCTTCTGGACGGCCGGCCCTCTTAGGCTCCACTTATTCCCGGACAGATTGTGATATAATGAGAACAC
>DASRRM010000267.1:0-6320 GCA_035695715.1 Tepidisphaeraceae bacterium | reverse complement strand
GGAGTACCCTTCGTGCGCGGCTCTTTCGTCTACGATGATTTGTGGTCTTACCCGGGCATAGGTGTCATTGATTCCTAATCTTTGATAGCCGCGGGCGGAAGCCCACGGAGGGTTCCTGCTGCAAGATCACTTCGATGGGGCGAGTCATCGGGATGGTGGTTAACGAGCCGCGCACGAAAGATACTCCCGAAGTAAGCGGGGTTCCGGGATCCGCTTACTCCGGGAGTACCCTTCGTGCGCGGCTCTTTCCTCTACGATGACCTGTGGTTTCCTGAAATGTAGATGCGAAAAAGCGCTACCACAATGTGAACGCGCTCATCTCGCGATCGATCAGCGCCACAACTTTCCCGGCTCCTTCGGCAGTGGGGCATGATGCCGGCGGGCAACGTGAATCGCAATCGGGCGGATGACCGCACCAACCACCGGCGGGCGCAGGTGCGGCTCAACGGATGCGGCACGTTTCCACAACGATGCCGTGCCCCGGCCCAGCGAGCGATTCAGGCGGGCAATTTTCTTCATGAACCAGAACGCCGTCCCGCCAGCCGGGAGAACAACCACCAGAAGGGTGAGTGAAATGTTTAGATAAGCATTCATCGGGAGATCCCCGGCCCATGGTATATCACCTTGCCTCAATGGATGGAAGTGCCTGCACAATTGTTTTGCATCGCGGCCGACATTTTTGAGGTAATGCCAATAATGCGATGCATCGTGGAAGACAAAGACGCACGCTGCGGACCCAAAACCCTCCCGGCCCAAGGGCGGCAGTGATAAAAAAGTCGACCACGCCGTTTTGCAAGGGCCGGCCGGCGTATACTCTAAAGGCGATATGGGCAAAAGCGGTTTCTTCGAGTTTCACGAGCAGGTTCGCGCCAGGCGACCAGCGGCGGGACCGCCGGGGCAGACTCTGCCGGGTATCGCGGGAAATGCCGCCAGTTCACCGGCGGCGGGGCCGACTCCCATTTCCGTGTCCGAACTCACCCATCGAATCGAGCGGGTTTTGCGCAATGGGGTGCCGGAAACCATTCACGTTCGCGGCGAGATCAGCAATTTCCGCCCGCAACAATCGTCCGGCCACGTCTATTTCACCCTGAAAGACGCCGGTAGTTGCGTCGATTGCGTCATGTGGGGCAGCGACGCCGCCCGCATGAAGTTTAAACCTGCCGACGGCATGGAACTGCTTGCCACGGGAAAAGTCACCGTGTACGTGGCGCGCGGGAAATACCAACTCTCCGTCACGACGCTTCGGCCGCTGGGAAAAGGGGCACTGGAACTGGCGTTTCAGCAGTTGCGGGCGAAGCTGGAGGAACAGGGCTTTTTCGCTGCCGAAAGAAAATTGCCCCTCCCGCAATATCCGATGACCGTCGCACTGGTAACCGGCGCTGACACCGCGGCGTTGCAGGATATTTTGAAGGTTTTGCGACGCTTTGCCTGGATTCGCCTGCTGCTGTATCCCGTGCCGGTGCAGGGGCAGGGCGCGGCGCAGCGAATTGCCGCCGCACTGATGCATCTGAGCCAGCGCGGGGCCGAAATTGGCGTGCAGGTGATTTTATTGGCTCGCGGCGGCGGGTCATTGGAGGACCTTTGGGCGTTTAATGAAGAGGTCGTTGCCCGCGCCATTGCCGACTCAAGCCTGCCGATCGTGACCGGCATCGGCCATGAGGTGGACACCACGATAGCTGACCTCGTTGCCGACTATCACGCCCACACGCCCACCGAAGCCGCCCAGATCATCGCCGCTCCGTGGCGGGTGGCCCGCGATCGCATCGACACCTCCACCATCCGCCTGCGCCGATCGGCCCAAACCCTGTTGCAACAGGCCCGGCTTCGCCTGGCGAACATCGAGCGCCACGAAACCTTCCGCCGGCCACTGGAGCGCATCAACGCCCTTGGCCAATTGCTCGACGACCGCCAGCGCGGGCTGACCTTGGCGCTGACCACGCGGCTGCACAATGCCCAATGGCGCGTGCAGCAATATTCCGCCCGGCTCGAGCGCAACATGCCCGCCCGCATCGGCCGGATGCGCGAGCAGCTCGACCGCCTTTCCCAGCGCCTGACGACAACCCTGTCAGCCCGTCTCCGCAGCGCCGGCGACCGGCTGAGCCGTGCCCAATCGGCATTGAACGACCACCATCCGAAATTTGCCCTGCCGTTGCATCGCCAGCGGCTTGACGCCTCGTCGCAGCGGCTCGCCCGCGCCGCCCGGGCCGATCTGGCGTTTCGCCAGCAGCAGCTTGACGCCCTGGCCCGCCAGTTACAGGCCGTCGGGCCGGAAAATGTCCTGCGCCGCGGCTACACGATCACCACGCGGAAAAATGGGGACGGGATCCTTCGCAGCAGCGCGCAAGTGAAGGCCGGTGACCGGTTGATTACGCGCTTTGCCGACGGGGAAGTGGAATCCACCGCGGATGATCCGAAGCAGCCGCGGTTGTTCTAAATAACCTTGCGCAATTCGTGTAGGGTCCGCACTGCGGACCATTACGTTTGAGGCGGGAAGAACGGTCCGCAGTGCGGACCCTACGAAGATTCGAAGCGCCGAATCGCGCAAGGTTATTTAGAGCGTTTTTCACGCTGATTTAGCGGACAATCGTCATCCTGAGGTAATCCGAAGGATCTGGCTCGGTAATCCTTCGAAAATATGCACGAAAATCTTGTTTTCCTGACAAAGATTTCCGGACACTGAAACGTAGGGCGGGCACTGCCCGCCGCTGAGGTTTCCCCCGGGGTGACAACTCGGCGGGCAGTGCCCGCCCTACGTAAACCAGCTATCTTTTGGGTTGTGGACGCACCCCACATTAAGCAGTACCTCAGTTCAGTTCAGCTCAGCTCGAGGTGCCCGTGCCGATCGACCGGGGCACAGGCCTTGGACTGCCGCGACCTGTGGCGCCCGCGCCGGCCTATAGATCCGTGCTTTTCCGGCGACAGCTCACGCCACGTCCATCATCGGCGGCTCGGGCGTTTCCAGGCGGATTTTGCGTTTGGCGACCTTGCGGTAGCCGAGCTGATTGACGATCTCAAGGATTTCCGTCCAGGTGGGGTACATCTTTTTGTTGACCTTCTTGTAGGTCTGGATCGCCATCACGAACTCGAACTGGTAGTCGCTCATCTCGCCTTCCTCGGCGGATTTGCGGTCGTCGCTGCGGCGGCGGCCCGGGCCGCGGCGGCGCTCAAGGCCGGTTCGGCGGTCTTCGACGACCCGCTGCTCAGCACCGGTATAGCCCGACTCCTCGGCGGTTTTCTTGCGGCGTTCCAGACCCATCCGCCGCTCCACGCGATCCAGCCGCCGGTCCGGGCCGGCGCCTTCGCGGCGATTGGATTGATCCTGCGCGTCAGCGCCGCAAGACGGCGCGGCAGTCTTTTCGGCGCAGCATGACTGCGTGGCGGGCTTTGCCTCTTGCGAGCAGCCGCACGAGGAGGTCTTGTTCGTCTGAGCGCTTACGTCCAATTTCATGATGGCACCTCTTGTAGCCTATCGTCCTGTGCTGCCGGCCACTTGATGATTCAGTCCTGGGCAGAACCTCCGCTGCTAAACAATCCACCTCACTTTGCGTACAAGTTAAGGCGTTTTTCCGAAGCATTCTCGCGATTACAGGACCATGAAATGAAGCTCAGCCGCCTATTTCTGATTGCCGCCGGCGCAGCGCCGGCGGCGTTGCTGCTCGTGTCGGCGCTGGCCAACAATGCCGGCCAGGCCCACCATGCCGCCGCCACGCAGGCGGTAACAACTCCGACCACCAAGCCCACCGCCGACACCGTCGAGCATTATCCCTGTCCACCCGCGCCGAATCTGACGCCGGCGGAAGAGTTGAAAACTTTTGCCCTGCCGCCGGGCTATAAGATCGAGCTGGTGGCCAGCGAGCCGCAGGTGGAGGATCCGGTGGCGATTGCGTTCGACGGCGACGGGCGGATGTGGGTGAGCGAAATGCGTGGCTATATGCCGGACGTTTACGCCCACAATGAAGATGCCCCGATCGGCCGGATCAGCGTGCTGGAGCAGACCAAAGGCGACGGACATTACGACAAGGCGACGGTGTTTCTGGACAAGCTTTATCTGCCGCGGGCGGTATCGCCGGTGGCGGATGGCGTGTTGGTGGCCACGCCCCCGCACCTGTATTTCTGCCGCGGCACCAAAGGCGATCTGCATTGCGATCAGAAGACCGAGGTCTATGGGAAATATGGCCTGGGCCGCGATCCGGAATATGGAGACAATGGGCTGCTCTGGGCGCGCGATAACTGGATCTACAGTTCCACCTCCGCCATCCGCTTCCGATATCTCGGCGATGGGAAGTTCGAGAACGGTCCCACCGGCCATCGCGGGCAATGGGGCATTTCACAGGACGATGTGGGCCGGCTTTATTTCAACTATAACTCCGACCAGCTTCGCGGCGACCTGATTCCCACCGAATACCTGTCGCGCAATTCCGATTATAAATCCGCCGGGGCCAACTGGCAGGTCGAAAACGACCAGCACACCTTCCCCTCGCGGCCCAACCCGGGAATTAACCGCGGATATGAGCCGGGAAATCTGCTCAACGGCCGCTTGAACACCGTAACCGCAACCTGCGGTCCGGTCATCTTCCGCGGAACGGCCCTGGGTGATGATGCCTATGGAAATGCCTTCATTCCCGAGCCGGCGGGAAATCTGGTGATGCGGAAAACCCTCAGCGAAACCAATGGCGTGGTAAAAGCCACCGGCGTGCAATATACGCCGGTGAAAGGTCAGCCAAAACTCGATTTTCTCACCTCCACTGATGAGCGCTTCCGTCCGGTGAATTCATTCACCGGCCCGGACGGGGCATTATATATCGTCGATTTGTATCGCGGCCTGATCCAGCATCGAACCTATGTGACGCCATACCTGCGCCACCAGGTTTTCGAGCGCGGCCTGGACCAGCCGCTGCATGAAGGGCGCATCTGGCGGATCGTGAAGAATGGCGCGACATTGACGGCCGCGCCGAAAATGTCGAAGGACTCAGCCGCACGGCTTGTCGAGCATCTGTCGAGCGCCAACGGCTGGTGGCGCGACACGGCCCAGCGCATTTTGGTCGAGCGCGGCGACGTCACGTCCATTCCCTTGCTGGAAAAGCTGGCCGAGAGCGGGGCAAATCCGCTGGGTCGGCTCGGAGCGCTTTGGACGCTGAGCGGCATGGGGAAACTGAGCCGGCCGGTATTGATTGCCGGCCTGCATGACAAGGACGAGCGCGTTTGTGCCGCCGCCATCCGGCTCAGCGAGCCGATGCTGGCCGATGCCGACGGCAAAATGCTCGGCGAAGTTCTGGCGCTGAAAAATCGCGCCGATGTGCGGCTTCAATTTGTGCTGAGCATCAGCGGCATCAAGAACGAAAAGGTGGATGATGCCCTGGCACTGGCGTTTGATACCCCCGGCGGGCCGCTCTTGCGCGACGCAGCGCTTACCGGCCTGAAAGATCGCGAGCTGGATTTTCTGCAATTGCTGCTGACCGACCCCGCATGGGAGAAGCACTCCGCCGATCACGAAGCCACATTGACGACGCTTTCCAGCGCCGCGTTCCGCAGTGGAAAACCGGCCACCGCCGCGGAGCTTATTGAAACCGCGGCATTGGAAAAAGGCCCCACGCACTGGCGGCAGGTGGCGATTCTGGCCGGCATCAGCCACATCGGCCGAGGCCAGTCCAAGCCCGGCAAGGTAAATCTCAAGACCAGGCCCGAGCAATTGCTCATCATGGCCGAGGATAAGGATCCGCTGACGTCCAGCCTGGCCAAGTCGGCGATTGCGTTTGTGCATTGGCCCGGCCAGCCGACGGTTGAGAAGCACACGACACCATTGACCGCCGAGCAGAAGCAAAGCTTTGCCCGCGGAAAACCGCTCTTCGGCGCGATCTGCGCCCAGTGCCATCAGCCCGATGGTCGCGGCTTTGAAGGCAAGGCTCCATCGCTTCGCGACTCGCCCATCGCCCTGGGCCCGGACGTGCGGCTGATCCGCATCGTGCTCAACGGCGCCAAGGGCGAATATCACGTCACCGGCTGGAGCCCGAATCTGGAGATGCCGACGCTGGCGGTTTTGGACGACATGCAGATCGCCGACATCCTCACGTACGTTCGCCACGAATGGGACCACGACGCCCCGGCGGTTGACGCGGCGACAGTCGCAAAGATCCGCGCCATTGTTGGCGGCCGCCAGGCGGCATGGACCGAGGAAGAACTGCTGGCCGTGCCCGCGCCAAAGGAACCAGCCACGCGACCGGCGCGGGGAGGAAAATCTTGAGGTCCGAGTGCTGCGGTGTGCAATTTAATGTCGCGGTTGGCCCTTGTGGTCATTAACCAGTGAATCGCGAAATCGCAAG
>DASRRM010000266.1:0-13777 GCA_035695715.1 Tepidisphaeraceae bacterium | reverse complement strand
CTCAACAACAAATTCCGCGTCCTGCAACACCGGGCTTACGGCCTGCGCGACGAGGAATATCTACGATTGAAGATCCTGACCAGCACCCTCAAAGCAATCTGAAATCGTAGAAAATCGCCCACTCGGTTTCCCGAAGAGCCTCTTTGAAGAGCCGGGTCAACCTCGCGAAAGAACCCGGCTCTTCGGAGTACCTCAGAACCGGCGTCAAGATAAGCGCTACTGCCTGTTCGCGTTTTCATTCCACAGTCAACACCACCTTCAACACCCCCGGCCTTCCCGCCAGTTCCATTGCCTCAACGCCTTGTTCCAATTTCATCCGGCGGTGAATCAGGCTGATAACGTCGATTCTTTTTTCGGCCAGCGCGCGGATGGCTTCGCGGAAGGGGCCGCAGCGGCTGCCGACGATGTTGATCTCGTCGATCACTACCGGGGCCAGATTCAGCGCCTTTCCGGCCGCGACAGTGCTCTTTATGACGACGGTACCGCGCGGGCGGACGATTTGCAGGGCAAGCTCAAAACCCGCGGCACTGCCGGTGCAATCCACGACGATGTCCTGATCGTGACGGGGAACGATATCGTCCAGCGGCCGGGCGCGAATCTGCCACTTTTCGCACAACGCCAGTTTCTGCGGATGGCGGCCCACCACGCGCACCGGGCAGCCGGCATCGCGCAATACCTGGGCGACCAAAAGGCCCAGGCGGCCATCGCCCAGCACCGTCACCCACTTTCGGCTGTCGATCTGCACCTGCTTGAGAATCTGAAACGCCGCCGCCAAAGGCTCCACGAAAATGGCGGCGTCATCGTCGACGGCTTTGGGCAGCACGTGCAGATTATTTGCCGGCAGCCGAACAAACTCGGCAAACGCGCCATCGTGTTCCAAAATGCCCAGCACCGAGCGGTTTCGGCAATGGTTGCTCAGGCCCGACAGGCACAGGTCGCATCTGCCGCAGACGATATTGATTTCGCCGCAGACGCGTTGGCCGACGAGGTCTTTGTTGGGCGAGGAGACGACTTCGCCGACGAATTCATGGCCGAGAACGCCATGGAAGTTCATGTAGCCTTTGACGATTTCCAGGTCGGTGGAGCAGACGCCGGCCTGGCGGACGCGGATGAGGGTGTCGCCGGCGGTAGCCGAGGGGTCGGGGTGGCGCGGTTGGAAGGAGAGGGTTTTGTCGAAGAGGAGGGCACGCATGGGGTGGAATTTCTGCGCGGCACTACCGAAACCCGGTGGGCGAGTACGCCCACCCTACGAAAACTTGGCGGACCCTACGGATTGGTAAAGCCGCGTGAGACGTTATAGCTAGTGGATTTGGGCGATGATAAAAAGCGCCAGTGCCACAAGCCCGATCAGCGAACTGACACCGATGTAAATTCCGATGGCGGTGTTATTCGAGCGGCCGGTTTTGCTGTTAAACCCGGCGCGGCAATTCAGGCATTTGACGTGGCTGAACAATTTCGGGCCGAGCACTCCGCCCCACCACGTAAAGGAAACCGCCTTGAATTGCGGACAGCCGCACTTGGGACAAACAACGCCCGTCCCACTAACCCCCGGCGTCATGTAAGGCAACACCTGCCCCGGAACCGGCGGCGGCAAAGGCGGAAGCGAACGTGGATCATGCTGTGTCATTTGGCAACGTAACATAACAAAGACAATGCGCGCCGGGCAAGAAAAAAACCTCTCGGGTTAAGCATCATCAAAAGCGCGCACGCTGTTTTGCCGCTTGCGCCTTCGCATCTCGTCAACACCGCCCTCCCCAATCCGCGATAGCGCCCGTCGAAACCACAGACACCATCACTAACGGTGGGCGAGTACGCCCACCCTACGAAACTGGCGTTTTATATCATCGCCCAGATTCAGCCCTAACGTCTTGCGCTGCTGCACCAGTCCGTAGGGTCCGCCGAGGCGGACCCTACGACCGTCACTTCAGCGGGTTTTCCGGCCCCGTGAAATATGCCAGCCAGGCGCTGCCGTTATAGCCATAATCGCGGTCGGTCAAATATCGCAGGCTCCGCCGCGCCTGCCAGGCAATGGCGAAGTTTTTGTCGTCCAGCGCCAGGGTCAACGCCCGGGCCGCCGTCAGCGTGCGGTAATGCTTCAAGGCATCGGCCGCCGCCACGCGAATGTCCCGGCTCTCATCGCGATTATTCAGCAGTTCCACCAGCGGCTCGGCAGCTTTGACATCCGGCACATTGGCCAGCGCCTTGGCTGACTCCAGCCGAATCCATTCATTCTTATTGGAAAGCCCGGCGACAAAGACCGGGGTGGCCTGGACGTCGCGGGCGCGGTTGCAGGTGCGAATGGCCGTGGCACGCACCGTGACGTCCGGGTCAAGCTCGGCCATCAGGCGGCATTGCTTGCGGAAATTAGCACTGCTGGTCAAACCGAAGTCGGCAAGCTTGTTGATTCCCTCGCGGCGGTTGTCAGCGGAGCTGCGATCCTGCATCAGCTTAAAAGCATGATCGGGCCGGTCGTCGGAAAAGAAGCCGATGCTTCGCGAGGTCAAGACCACCACGGGGGAAAAGATCGTGCTGATGACAGACCCGGTTTGCGAGAGGACGGTGGTGAAAACGCCGTCGGAGGGTCCATCGTTGTCACGAAAGTCGGGGTTGATGTAGGGCGTCTCCTTGGGCGCAGCGCCGTCGGGCGAAGCCTGATCGTTGATAACGCTCAGGTGCAGCGGAACGGTTTGTTGCTGTTGCTGCGGCTGGCATCCCGGGGCAAGGATTGCCAGGCCAATCAGGGCCAGGCCGGCATTTTTTGATACGACGCTCAATCCCATTTCCGATCTCCTGCATTCAAGCGGGCACGCCCAGCGGCGCGCGGTACAAAGTCCGCAGTTCGTATAAGTCTTCCGGCGCCACCAAGGCCGGGGGCGCAATGTTCACCCCGAGAAATCGCGGGGCAAGGCGTTGAAATCTCGCGGGGTCATCCGTGACGAAACAGCTTAGAAACTGGTTTTCTCCCGGCCCGTTCGATGAAAGCGAAGGACCCACCAGACCCGCCGACCGAAGCCGGCGGGCAACATCTTCGGCACACTGTTCGGCGGAGTCAATCACCCGCACTGCTGAGCCCGCCATCTCCTGAATCACGTCCCGATACACCGGATAGTGCGTGCATCCTAACACCAGCACGTCAATCTTCTGCTGAAACAACGGCTCAAGGTATTGCTGCAATGCCAGCCGAACCAGCGGATCAGCCCCGACGCGCCCTTCTTCGATGATCGGCGCCAGCAGCGGCGCGGGCCGCAAAAACACCCGCACAAGATGCCGTCGGCGATGAATCGCCCGCTCATAGGCCCGGGAATGAACCGTCGCTTCCGTGGCAATAACGCCGATTCGCGCGACGATGTTCGCGCCGCAGGCCACGACGGCGGCCTTTGCGCCGGGGTCGATCACCCCGGTAATCGGCAAGTGAGGGAACGCCTCCCGGGCGGCGGGTAACGCCAATGCCGTAGCCGTGTTGCACGCAATCACCACATGCTTGGGATCGTGCGGCTGAAGATATTCGATGATCTGCTGCACAAATCCGCTGATGGTGACGGCGGTTTTTGAGCCGTAGGGCAGGCGGGCGGTGTCGCCGAAATAGATGATTTTTTCCTGAGGCATCAGTTTGCGCAGAGCGCGCACCACCGTCAGTCCGCCAAGGCCGCTGTCGAGCACTGCAATCGGGGAAGCAGGAGACATCTCATTGGTTATCGGACGATGCGTGGAGGCATCTTGATGAATTCAACGTCCAGCGAAAAGTTGATTTGCGAAAGATTGTGCGGGGGAGGGTTGGGATGCCTATAGTTGTGCAAACGATTGGCGGCAATTACCAGGCAATGAACCGTCAGGCTGGGAAGCGGCTTGACAACCCGATACCCCAGGCAGAGACTGCCAGCGCCAGTAACACACCACTTGGGAGCAAGCCATGACTGAATCCCTGAAAGACAAACGCATTCTTCTGGTTGATGATGACAGCGACATTCTCACCAGCATGCAGGCCGCTTTTGAGCCCACCGGCGCGGTAGTCGAAACGGCAAGTAACGGGAACAAGGCAGTTGAGTTGGCCGAGAAGAACAATCCCGACCTGGTGGTGCTCGACATGATGCTGCCCGGCCGAAGCGGATTTCTCGTCCTGGAAAAAATCAAATCGAAGAAGCCGAAAAACACCAAGCCGTTCGTGATCATGATTACGGGCAACACCGGCGGCCGCCACAAGATGTACGCCGAGACGTTGGGCGTAAGCGAATACTTCAATAAGCCGGTAAAGATGGACAAGCTGATCGCGACCGCCGAAAAGTTGTTGACGCCGCCGGCCTAGAAAATCACCCTCGTTATCGCCACCTGAACTAACGACGGGGCACCCGTAGGGTCCGCCTTTGGCGGACGCGTTCATAGCGATTTGCATTACTGGAAGAATGCTTTGAACGCCGGTTCTGAGGTACTCCGAAGAGCCGGGTTCCTCGTGCAAACAACCCGGGTCTTCGGAGTACCTCAGACCCGGCGTCTACTGGTCTTGTACGAATCGCGCGACGTCATTTAAGATAAGTTCAACGTTACGTTTCGAAATCAGAGCGCGAACGCGTCCGCTAAGGTCGCCCTACTTCGGCACCCTCTTCAACCGATCCTGCATTTCCTGCATCAGCGATCTGACATCATCCTGCGAGCGCTCGACCAGCGGCGGCTGCATCTTGAGGATGTCCTCCGCCAGCTTAACACCATCGCGAAGCTTCTGGCCGTCATTGGCGCGCAGGCCGTCGTCGTGGAGTTGATTGACGGCGTTCTTCAAATCCGGCCCGATTTCAGTTTGCTGCGCCGGGTCGCGGGCAATCTGCTTGGCGGCAAAAGCGGTGGCCTTGTCATAATCGCGGGCGGCCAACAGCGCCTTGAGCGCCTGCGGAACGAGTGTTGCCGTGGCGACGGCGGGGGCTTGCTTTCCCTGCCAATAATTCAAGGCCAGCTCAAATTGAATGGCGGCCTTGGCGGGATCGCCGATCTTCGGATCCATGTAGGTTTCGCCGGTATTCTGCTGGTTTTCGGCAAGCTGTTCCCACTGCATGTCGCGCTGCAGCTTTTCGTTGAGCTTCAGCAGCACCAGCAGCCGCCGGGGCGGGTCATTTTTAAATTCATCGGCCCAGCGTTGCAGGGCGGGAATGTTGACGGCGGTGTCGAGCTTGCTCTGGAAGACGCGCCACGCCTGGTCGCGCACCGCCGGGTCCGGCTCGGTGCTGGGACTCATGTAGTGATAGAGGAAATCGGCGGCCAACTCGAATGTGCTGGTGCTTCCCAGGGCCGCAATCGCGTCGGCGCGCACGGCCGCCGACGGCTCGTTGGAAAGCCATTGCGAGATCTGGAAAGACGTATCGCGATCGCCGAGGCTGGCCAGGCCGTGCAGGGCGGCGCTGCGAATCTGCTCGGTATTATCCAGCGAAAGAAGGCCGAGCAAACCCTTGGCAAGTCGTTTATCGCGAAGTGCGCCGACGGCTTCGATGGTGGCCGCGCGGAACGCAGCGCCGCCCGGCTCGTTGGCCCGCTGCTGGCCCATCTGCCAGAGTTCCTCGGCCACCTCATGCGCCAGGGCCGTGTTCTGCTTGAGCAACGGATCGGCCAGCGCCTTGAGCGCCTTCACCGCCTCCGCCGCGGCCGCCAATGATGGATCGTGCAGCAATTGCCGCAGTCCCGGAACAGCCCGCAGGCTCTTCATCGCCGCCAGTGCCTGGATCTGGGCAATTTTCGCGTCGAGATTGGTTTCCTGCGGCAACTGCGTGAGAATCGCATCGAGGGCAGTCACATCGTTCTCGGCTTTGATTGCCTGGGCGACAGCAATGCGAACGGCGGCGTTGCTGTCGCCGACCATTTCCTTGATGCGCTTGGGGCCGGTCGGTGGAAGGGGTTTTGTATTAAGTTTTTCAGAAAAGAACCGCTGCACACCCATCGCACGGACGCGCGGATCGGAGGAATTCAGTTCGCGCATCAGCATTGTGTATTTCGTTGCGAGCGGCGCTTGATCGTAGCTCTCGTCGAGAATCTGCTGCATCTCGGCGATCATGCTCGACTGCGCCCGCTCCAGTTCCGCGCCGCGCGCCGCCCGCGCCGCCACGATGTCACTGCGCCAGGCCGCGTCGGCTTTGCCCGCATTGGCGGCTTGCCATTGCTTCCATTTGTCCAGGTCCCGGCCGCTGGCGGCCTGGCCGGTCAATTCCACCAGGGAGTCCATGGCAGCGTTCTGAATCAGCGCTCCCTGATTTATATCCCCGGCAATCTTCACCAGAACATTGGCCACATCGCGACTGACGATCCCGCCCAATGCATGAATATACGCCAGGCGAAGATTCCCCTGCTTGGGATCCTGCGCCAGGGCAATCAGCCGATCGCGAACCACCGGCGTATCGCCAAACCGCCCCAGGGCCGCGGCGGCGGCATCGCTTTGCGCCTTGTCGCCGCCCAGCATCGGCAGCAGCGACGTCACGAAATTGGGATCGGGCCGATCGGCATTGGCCAACCCGCGTGCGATGGCGATTTTCGCATCGCGCGAGCCCGTGGGCCGTTGCAATATGCCCAGCAAAAACGCGGTGGTGCCGGGCGAAGGGCGCGAAAGCAGGCGCTTGGCCGCTTCTTCGCGCTGTTGCTCAATGGCCGGCTCAGGCGTGGTCGGTTGAGGCGCATCGAGCTGGTGTTTAAGAACGCCAAGATCAGCGGCGACGAGCGTTTGCGGATCGACAGGCACATCGGCGGCAATCGCCGGTGGAATTGAAGCAGGGGTTTGTGCGGGCGCGGAAGAACACGCGGCGATGGCTGCCGCGAGAACTGCCGTACTGATCCAACGCCTGGAAGCCACCTTCGTTAAACCTTGTAGGGCACCCGCCGGACATTACTTCGTCGCTAAGGGAAACTTAACGTATTTCGCGCCGACACAAAAGAGGCGGAGGGGATGGGAAAATGTTTGCGAGCGCCAATGCGGAGACATGCGCCGATGTTTGGCGGGTTGGATGGCTTGCCGCGGACGATGTCACGCGGATTTCGAGCACCAGATCGCTTTCCCGGAAGGCGCGCCTGCCAACTTACCTAAAACGCTATGTTTGATTTGTTCCCGGACGGTGGGATACTTCGAGCATGACCATGCCATCCGCGCGCTCGGTTGTGGCAATAGCGCCGCTCGTCGCGATCCTCCTTGCATCAACAGGTTGTGCAACAAGGGGCATTTGGGATTGGGCAAATCAGGACTCCCTTGCGTTTCACCGCGTTGCTGGAATTATAACGACCAATACGACCTCCCCGCAGCACTTCCTCGCAATCGAATATCAAGACGCCGGGACGCGCGAATTCCTTCGAGTTCCATTGGAAGCTGATGGAAGGCCGATGCCCCCCTATGCTTACCCCGGCCGGGCGAGTGATGACGAAACATTTTGGAACAAAGTATCCGATTCGCGGCGCCGGGATATCCTGAAGTCGGCGCAGCTTACCGGGCAGATTTCTCCAACAGATCATGAAAACTTCATCGCCGCTGACGCCGATAGAGGTGATCACGGTGGAATGCGATTCTCGTCGGACGGAGGACAAAATGAGCTTGTCGCGGTTGCCTACCGCGTGCAGACAGACGGGTGGCTCATCGTGGATCGTAAATTTGGCTCGCCTGCCACGGATCGACCGTTGACCTCGCACATCGCATTGATTCCGAATTATCGCCCAATGCCGCCGGCAGCGAACGATGCAAGACGGGCCCTGGCGATCGTGGTCACGCCATTCACGTTAGTGTTTGATATCGCCACGCTGCCGGTAATTGTTCCCGCAGTGGTTATTTTTTTCCCGCCGACGCGATAGTTGCGACGGGAAGGCGAATCTTTGCCGCTCTCGGACCTCGTTTTTCGTTAAGTATCGGGAGGACGCCGCATGTTCGATATTCTTCTTTTGCGAATGATGCGTATCGCAGGATTGCTATTTGTTGTGTGCGCAGGCGCAGGGTGTGCGACGGAGACGATCTGGTATCAGGCCGATGTCCCTACGATCCAATTCGGCAACGTGCTGGGAACCAAACCCGTCGCAGCCGGGAGTAACGCGCATGTACTCGAAATCGAATATGCGCTCTCGACTGGCGAGAAGGCCATGCTGGAAATTACGCTCGATTCAGACGGAAATCCTTCTTTCCCATTCTTCTACAACGATGCCATCGTTAAGGGTGCGCCGGTATGGGAAAAGGTTTCGGATGCGCAGCGGGCGGGAATTTTCCGAAAGTCGATACTGCGGGATGAAAATGCGGCCGACGCTGCGGTCGACAGCGGGATGATCCATGGCGATCTTCCGTGGAGAAGCTGCGGCGGAGTAGTGCCTGAGGATCCGGGTCCAAATTCGCTGGTTGCAATAATTTACGGCATCGATTCCGACGGACGCGTGATCGCGATTCCGAATTCCACCAGGGTAACGTCACTTCCCGCCAGCGTGCAGGTGCGCCGGACGCGCGTTGCCCTGGTTCCATGGCAGTGCCGGCGCGTTCCGGCGGCGGTCCAGCGCAGCAAGACAATCGCTGCAATCCTCACGCCATTCGCCATTGCGTGCGACGCGATCGTCATGCCTGCCGTGTACCTTGTATCTTTCCTCTACAACATTGACAGGTCATAACGAACGCCATTTCCAACGGGAGGCGGTGGAATTCGTGTCGCGCCGGCGGAGACAAATTGGGCGGAGATCCGAACGGCGCTCGCTCGACTGGCAAAGGTGACATGAAAGCGGTTTTACTTTCGCTCAAGGTTTTCTTACCCTGCCTGTCGATATGCTATCCCACGACACACTCCTTGCCGCCCGCGATGCGATTGCCGCGAAGAAAATCTCTTCGGTGGAGCTGACCCGTCAGGCGCTCGATCGTATTCAAAAGCTCGATCCGACCATCCTCGCTTACAACAGCACCTATCCCGAGCTCGCCCTCAAGCAGGCGCAGGAGGTTGACAGCGGCAAACGCACCGGCCCATTGGCGGGCGTGCCGATCGCGCTGAAGGACAATCTCTGCACCTCCTTCGGCACCACCACCTGCTCGTCGAAAATGCTGGAGAATTTCCATGCCCCCTACGACGCCACCGTCGTGCAGAAGCTCGAGCAGGCCGGCGCGGTGTTTCTCGGCAAGACCAATCTCGACGAGTTCGCCATGGGCAGCTCGACGGAAAACAGCGCCTTTCGCACCACGCGCAATCCGTGGGATACCAGCCGCGTGCCCGGCGGATCGTCCGGCGGATCAGCGGCGGCATTGGCCGCGGGGCTGTGCTGCGCGTCCATCGGCTCAGACACCGGCGGATCGATCCGCCAGCCGGCCTCACTGTGCGGCATCGTCGGATTGAAACCCACCTACGGGCGGGTGAGCCGATACGGGTTGGTGGCGTTCGCCTCGTCGCTCGATCAGATCGGCCCGTTCGGCTGGAATGTGCCGGACGTGGCGCTGTTGATGAACGTCATCTCCGGCCGCGACGTGAAGGATTCCACCAGCGTGCCGAGCGAGGTGCCGGATTATCTGGCGGGGCTGGACACGCCGGTGAAGGGCCTGCGCATCGGGATCGCCAAAGAATACAACCTTGTCAGCGGCATGGATCCGCAGGTAAAGGCCGCCGTCGAGTTGGCGATGAAAAAGTATCAGGAGCTTGGCGCGGAGCTGGTGGATGTGTCGCTGCCGCACACGGAATATGGCATTGCCGCGTATTACGTGATCGCCCCCTGCGAGGCCTCGAGCAATCTGGCGCGATACGATGGCGTGCACTTCGGCCATCGCACCAAAGAGCCGGTGAAGGATATCATCGAGCTGTTTTCCAAGTCGCGGGCCGAGGGTTTTGGCGATGAAGTCAAACGCCGGATTATGATCGGGACGTTTGCGCTGTCGGCCGGGTATGCCGACAAATATTATTTGCAGGCCCTGAAGGTCCGCACGCTGATCCAGCGCGATTTCACCGATGCCTTCAAAAAGTGCGACGTGATTCTCTGCCCGACCAGCCCAACGCCCGCCTTCAAAGCCGGCGAAAAGACCGGCGACCCTTTGCAGATGTATCTCTGCGACGTTTTCACGGTGACCTGCAATATCGCCGGCATCGCGGGAATTTCGTTGCCCTGCGGATTCAGCACCGGGGATAAGCCGCTACCCATCGGCCTGCAATTGCTCGGTCCCACGTTCAGCGAAGAGAAGCTGCTGCGGATCGCGCGGATGTACGAATCGGTAACGGACTGGAATAAGCGAAGGCCGGCGATCTAGTTTTCGGACGATTGAGAATGACGGTGAAGCTTTATCGAGCAGTCTGTCGTGCCGAAGCTGACCTGGCGGTCTCGCTCGGCACGCTCTCCGTCATTGAAGGCTCCCTGGAGGGGAAGTGGTTCGCCGAAAGGATTGATGACGCGAGGAGGTGGGGCGAGTATTTTTCTCGCATTTCCGGCGCAGAGAACAATATAATCCTTGAGGTCGAATATCCAGATACACTTGTGGAGTTGTTTTTCCGGGCGCCGCGCCTTGATGGAATTGGGCCGGCAATATTCGCGCATGCACCTGAGTTTGCCCAGTGCGTGGCGATTCGCGAGGTAGGTCCATGACCAAGAAACAACGCGCGATAATCAGTTGGGTGCCGACCGAAAGCGGCGGGCGACGGTCTCCATTCGTCGGGCCTAAGTATTCGACGTTGGCCCGATTCGAAGAGGACCGCCAATTGGCCATGGGCGCCTGGTCGCTCGTTGTTGAGTTCATCCACGTTTTTCAGAATCCAAGACATGTGCTTGCAGAGGTACAATTCCTCTCTGACGAAGCGCCGGACCAGTTGCTGCATGACGGCAGCCGATTCGAATTGCTGGAAGGGAATAAATGCACTGCCAAGGGAATTGTCCTTCCGAGTGCCGTTGAGGTCCCACGGGAGATTAGTGCATTCGAGGCGGCACTGATCGGGTGACAACCGCTTTAGCTGCTACTGACACGATATATCCTTGGCATCGGCAATGGATTGGCACGAGCAGGTCAGTTAGGATGACATTAAGGCTTCTCAATGGTAATCTTCCAACCATGAAACTGGCGGAAGCGCTTCTCTTGCGTTCAGATCTCCAGAAGAAGCTTGCATCCCTTCAGGTTCGCGCCCAGCGTTACGCGATCGTGCAGGAGGGGGAGAAGCCGGCCGAGGATCCGCAGGTTATTTTTCGCGAGATTGACGCGATCGCGCAACAGTTCGAACGCCTGATCTATGCAATCAATCGCGCGAATCTGCAGAATGCGATCAAGAGCGGCATCACCCTCACCGAAGCGCTGGCGCATCGCGATACGCTGACGCTTCGGCACCGGATTTTGATCAGCGTCATCGAAGCGTGCAACAAGCCGCCGGAACGCTACGGCGTAAAGGAAATTCGCTGGGTGACAACCATCAGCATCCCGGCCATTCAGCAGCAGGTCGATGGCCTCGCCAAGGAAATTCGGGAGCTGAACGCTGCCATCCAGGAGGCGGGTTGGCAGGTGGAACTGGAGGTCTGACGATCTTGGGAAGCTACGGGCGAGGGCGTCCCAGCGGCAGGGGATACTGCCGCGCTGGTCGCGTCGAGGGCAGCGCAGAGGGTTCGATCCCCTCACCGCACAACAGAGCCCCGCAACCGGCACCGCTCACAACGCATCACGCAAGATGCACCACCACACGCACTGACGTAGCTTCCCATTTTTTTAGATTACAGACTATCGCGCGGCGCGATGATATTGCCGCCAGGGCGAAAGCGTAATGACCCGCGCGACTTAACCAATGCCTCTGACCTATCACAAACCCGACGACAAAAAGCCGTATAGCCGGGCCGGGTTTGCCTCACTGGCCGCAAGCGCGATCAGCGGCCCGCTCGGCGCTCAGTCCGAACGGGTCCATACGGTATCGCAAAGCTTGCTTTTGGCGATTCGTTTCCTACCTGTCATCACCGCGATTCTTATTGGAATCGCGACGTTTTTGTATCTCGAATCGCAACGTTGCAAGCTCCGGGGAATTTGGGTTGTCGCTCTCGGTTTGCTCATCGACGTGATTTGGTGCGTGATGCTCTTGTCATCGCCAGTTTGAATAACGAGAGCCGATTTCCCCTCCACCGGTTTTAACGGCATATCCAACTACATGGGTCAGCCAGCAATGCAGCTTATCGGACATCCTTCGTTCTAAAACATTCCGCTTTTCCCGTCGATTACACCTGTAACGACTGCAAGGCGGCCCGTTCCCTTGGCGCCGCCTGCACGTCGAAAATGCGTTTGCCTGTGAAACTTTTCATCGTATAGTCTTACAGGTTTTCGCCTTGTTCAGAGCCATTTGTATCAGGAGCAGCTTCGATGAAAGACCAGAATGTTGTAGTGTGCGGCGGCGGCGGATTTATTGGCGGCCATCTGGTCGATGACCTCCTGAAAAAGGGCGCGAAAAAAGTCCGCTGCGTCGACGTCAAGCCCATGAAGGAGTGGTATCAGGTTCATCCGCAGGCGGAGAACGTCGTGGCGGACTTGAACCTGAAGGATGCCGCCTTCAATGCGTGCCGTGGGATGGACACGATCATCAACCTCGCCTGCAACATGGGCGGGATGGGTTTCATCGAGAACAACAAGGGCCTGTGCATGATCAGCGTGCTGATCAACACGCACCTGCTCATGGGCGCCAAGGAATTCGGCGCCAAGCGATTCTTCTACGCCTCCAGCGCGTGCGTTTACAACGGCGAGAAGCAAACCAGCAAAACCACCGATGTGTTCCTCAAGGAAGAAGACGCCTACCCCGCCATGCCCGAAGACGGCTACGGCTGGGAAAAGCTTTTCAGCGAGCGCATGTGCCGCCATTTCCGCGAAGACTATAAAGTCGAAACGCGCGTTGCCCGTTTCCATAATGTGTACGGCCCATTCGGCACCTTCGAAGGCGGCCGCGAAAAAGCGCCGGCCGCCATGTGCCGCAAGGTCATTCACGCCAAGCTGTCCGGCGATCACAACATCGAAATCTGGGGCGATGGATTGCAAACGCGCTCGTTCATGTACATCTCCGACTGCCTTAAAGGCATTCACACCATCACCGACAGCAACACCTGGCACGACCCGATCAACCTCGGCTCCAGCGAAGGCGTCAGCATCAATACCCTGGTTGACATCGTGGAAGATATCGCCGGCATCAAGCTCAAGCGGTCGTACAACCTTGGCGCGCCAAAGGGAGTCAACGGCCGCAACAGCGACAACACGCTGATCAAGAAAGTGTTCGGCTGGGAACCCAACACCAAGCTGCGCGACGGCATGGAAAAAACCTACCGCTGGATCTACGACCAGATGGCCGGCCGGTATCCGGCCGCGAGCAAGGCCAAGGGTGTGTTGGTCGGCGCGAAATAACGGAAACGCGGTTTCCCGTGGGATGAAATCATCTGTTTGTCGCGCTCCACTCCGGTTCACGTGAGCAATCGCGAAATCGCAAGCGACTTCGAGGCGCTGGCGGCGAATTGATGTTTCGCCGATGACGCCGCGGAGTCGCTTGCGATTTCGCGATTTCCCGGGCGAGTCGAAACGCGAGATGATTGACGCCGCGCTCTTCCCCCCGCATGATCTTCCGAAGGAATCGGCCTCCGTCGATTCCACCGCCAACCGGAGGACCGATGAAATATATTTTTCTGCTGACCGTTGGGCTGCTGGCCGTGGGATGCACCAAGAAAATCAACGAAGCGCGCGCGCCCCTTCCCCCCCTTCCCACCCCGGCGGCCTTAAATGGCCTTTCGCGATAGCGCAGCTTTTGTAGCCGGGGCAACACTACCTGATCCACACGCCGCTTAAGAACGCGCCATCGGGGTGACCAATGAGCCGCGCACG